>CAJXMD010000063.1 GCA_913056165.1 uncultured Halieaceae bacterium | reverse complement strand
GGAGTGGCGTGAGGGTGTCCGGATCGAGAATGAAGTAGTCGACGCCGGGGAAGGGCGCTCCGATGGTCACCGGTTCGTCGGGTCGCAGCAGCTGGCGGCTGGTGTCTGTGCTGACTTCCGTCGGCCCGTAGGTATTGACGATCTGCCTTCTGGCGCGACTCCAGGGCTCGACCAGGTTGGCGGGAAATGCCTCTCCCGCGGGAATAATGTAGCGGCAGATCGGGTAAGGGAGATCCTTCTCGGGCTGATCGCTCAGGGTGCTTAAAAGTACTGGCGGGCAAAACAGCGCGGTGACTTCATGCTCGCGAAGCAGGGGCATCAAATCAGGGCCTGAACGGATTTGCTCTTTGGTCAGCAAGACGACCTCCGCACCAAACACCCAGGCACTGTAAAGCTCAGAGATGCTGCCATCGTAACCGAGGGAGGATGTGAGCGATGTCGCGTCTCTGCCGGCACAAAGATCAAAAAAGTCTGCGTAGGAGTTTGCCAGATTGACATAGCCCGCATGGGCACACTCGACGCCCTTGGGTGTCCCCGTCGTGCCGCTGGTATAGAACAATGAAGCGAGCGTGTCGGCGGGCCTGCCCAGCCATGGCGAGCACGGGGTGATCCCCGGTCCGGCAGCGACCTCATCAATATTGATCAGCAAGTCGCTTGTAGCGCCGAGGACGGCAGCCTCATCATCACTGCTGTGGAGTATGACGACAGGGCAGGCATCCTCGAGCATGTGTTTCAACATGCCCGGAGGGGCGTCTGGATCCAGAAATACCTGAGCCGCTCCGGCTTTCAGAATGCCCAGATGTGCAGCGACAACGTCGGCACAGTTTTGTTTGATACAAACAGCGATAATCTGATTCGGCCCGGTGACATAGGTGCCGAGAGCCTGCGCAATTTGATTGGCCCGATGGTCAAGCTCACGGTAGGAGAGCTGCTCCCCGGTTTCAGGTACCGACAGAGCTGGATAGTTGGGGTACTGGCGCGCGGACCGTTCAAAAATTTCGTGGAGATACTGTACCCCCCGTTGATGAGGGGTGCGCTCCCAGGAGGTGGGGCTATTGCTGTTGCGAAGCCGGTAGGGGTCGGTGTCTGGGGGCGATACAGGATGATCCTGCACCCAGCGATAGCGCCACCAGGCGAGGGTGCTCAAGGTCAGCAAGCAGCCGCAGCCGCTAATCACCAATGACATGGCGGTCCCTGCCTCAGTTGGGGGATCCCGTGAAATAGGACTCCATTGATCCCCGCCGCCGGACGTCCAGGGTCACGCAATGGAAACCGCCACCCAACATGCGGGAGTGGCGCAACTTGACTGGTGCGACATTCAGGCCTTTTCGCTCCAGCAGCGCAATTAGCTGGGTCTGGTCGCTGTCTACCACAACGGTGTCCGGATCGATGCTGAAAAGATTCATATCGATCCACTCACTGCCGATCGCTCGCTGCAGATAGTCCGCACTGAGCCGTTCCTGATTTTCCATCGGAGGACTGTAAATGACTTCCCACTCTTTCAGGAACTCTGGAATAGTGTCATCGCTGAGGCGTTCTGGATTGGCCAGCACCAGGCCTGGCCGCAAGGCCACCAGGGTGGAGTCGATGTGGCTGCCAAAGTAGACGTCCTCAAGGAAATGTATCCGATACCTGTCGCCCAGAATGTTTTGCAACCAGCGCCCCCCCATGGCGTTACCCGTTGCGCTGACCAGGTACAAAAGATCACGTCCAAAGCGCAGAATATTGGCCGCATCAAACGCGGGTTCCAGATTTTTCGGGATGGGTTCATCTCCCGGCGCATCGAAAAGTTCGTCTAGCAGTCGAGGCTTCGGCGCGCTGAACCAGCGAGCCCCCGAGTGAAAATACTCCATGAGTAAATCGTGATAGCTGTGGGTTTCCTGCGAGCGCCCGCGAATAACATTGGGTGTTTCAATAAGCTGATCGCCAACGGCCAATAAAATGTCGCGCGGGCAGTAATTATAGTAACCCGCAGTCTGCCATTCGATGGTGCCAAAGGTTTTGTCATGGGCCCAAGGGCTGGGCCGTCTAACCGAGACCCCCGCCGAACGCAGTACGGCGGCAAAAGTTTCTAAATCTTCCTCTGCCTCTTCGATAATGTGTTGCGGAAAGGGACCTTGGGGAATCTGATCGAGGCGTCGATCTGGGTACTCGGCCAAGCGAGTACTGGGGTCGGCGTAGGGAAAGCGGGCGTTGACCGCGGTGCCAATGATCACCTCTTCAAGCGGATCCCACTCATTGCAACTCCAGACATATGACATAGTGCGGCTCTCAGAGGTTGGGAAGGGCAGGGGTTAGGTTGGGCATATAGTCAGGATGCACTGGCCTGGAGTAAGACACAAAAAAGGCCGCCGAAAGGCGGCCTTTGCGACAAGCGCTGGGCTTACATCTTTTCCCAAAGTGCGCTGCCATGGCATGACAGGACTTCGCCTTCCGACTCCGCGACGTCTGAGCTGGGATAGGCATCCCACCATTTACCGTAGTCGCCGAAGGAGGCCCACCCAACGAGATAAACCAAATCGGTACCATTGCCGTCTGCCGCGGCAGCGACAGGGAACAGGACCTCCGTGCTCATGCCCTTGCCTCCGGGCAATGCGGCGGCGGCTTTCTCCCACTTGGCCGCGTACTCTTGAATTGCTTCCTCAGAGGCATCTCCTTCCATGCCGCACTTCCAGATTTGCACGGGGCTACCGGCAAAGGCCTGCACGGAGGTCAATGAGAAGGCTACGACTGCTACAGCTGCTAATTTTTTCATAGTGGTCCCTTGTGGTAAGTAATATTCAGACTACCCAGCGGCCGTTGAACCTCTGCTCGTCTGACCGATGACTGCTTCCAGCCTCTACGGTAGCAGTGCCTCTGTGGGGTCTCAATGATGATTCCTGCTGCGGGGTATTCCAAAAGCGACAATTTGCTAGCTTCAGAGCGCTCTGGGCGTGGATTTCGACCAGCGAGACATCGAAAGCAAAGTGCCGGATAATGCCCCCAAGGCGTTCTCGACCCTCCTGCCTAGTCGATACGAGAAACATTTTGTCAAAAAAGAAAACCACCCCTGTACCGGTCAGCGACCCCCATGCCGCGCGTGAAGCCAAGCGGTATGAGAAGCCCATCCCAAGCCGCGAGGCCATCGTCAATGTGCTTGAGGAATCGGGCCAGCTGTATCGCTTCACCGAGTTAGCAGATCGGCTCGGTCTGGCAGGTGACGAAAACCTGGAGGCTTTGCGGCGACGGGTTCGCGCCATGCAGCGTGATGGACAGATACATATCGATCGACGGGGACGCCTCGGTCTCAGTGAGCGCCTCGAGTTGGTGCGCTGTCGGGTGATTGGTCACCGGGATGGTTATGGTTTCGCCACCCCCCTCACAGGCGGCGACGATTTTTTCCTGAGTGCCCGGGACATGCAGCTGGTGTTCGATGGTGACACGGTGCTGATCTCTCAGTTGGGGGTCGATCATCGAGGGCGGCCGGAGGGGAAAGTGATTGAGGTCCTCGAGCGGGGCACTGAAGTACTTCCGGGACGGTATATGGAAGAGAGCGGTATTGGTTATTTGATGCCCTACAACACCCGGATTACCCAGCATATTTTGATTCCCCCAAATCGAAAGGCGGGGGCGACTCCGGGTCAAATGGTATCGGTGAAAATCACTGATTATCCAACCAAGGTACTGGGAGCCAAAGGTGAGGTTCAGGAGATTTTGGGGGACCATCTCGATCCGGGGTTGGAGATTGATATTGCAATCAGAGCCCACCAAATTCCTTGGGAGTGGCCAGAGTCGGTGCTACGGGAGGCAGGATCGCTACGCGACGAACCCAGCGAGACCGACAAGCGGGGTCGGTTTGATCTCAGGGATAAGCCCTTCATTACCATCGATGGCGAAGACGCGCGGGATTTTGATGATGCGGTTTACTGTGAGCGCAAGGGCGCCGGTTTTCGTTTGTGGGTGGCCATCGCAGACGTGAGCCATTACGTGAGACCCGGCTCAGCTCTGGATGAAGAGGCGGAGAATCGCGGTAACTCGGTTTATTTTCCCGAGCGGGTGGTGCCCATGTTTCCCGAGGTGCTGTCAAATGGTTTGTGTTCCTTGAAGCCAAGGGTCGATCGATTGGCCATGGTCTGTGAAATGGAAATCGATAAAGGTGGCGTGGTTACCGCGAGCCATTTTTATGAAGCGGTTATTCACTCCCATGCGCGGCTGACATATACCCAGGTTGGCGAGGTGATTGAAGAGGGCTGGCACCAGGATGTCGATGCAGAGCGCTATGAAGACATCACCCGATTGCACGAGCTTTACGTTTGTCTGCGTGGGGCGAGAGGCCGCCGTGGCGCGATCGATTTTGAGACGGTAGAAACCCGCATCGTTTTTAACGAGAGCCGGAAAATTGACGCCATCGTGCCCGTCCATCGAAATGATGCACACAAGCTTATTGAGGAGTGCATGTTGGCGGCTAACGTGGCCACGGCTGAATTTCTTGAAACAACGGGACTGTCTGCCTTGTTCCGCGTTCATGAAGGCCCGAGCGTCGAGCGGTTGAGCAACCTACGCGCCTTTTTGGGTGAGCTGTCCCTCGACCTGCCCGGTGGCGATCAGCCAACGCCAGAAGATTATCAGACGGTCCTTGCGCAGCTGGCCGATCGGGATGACGCAACGATTATCCAAACCATGATGCTGCGCTCGCTGAGTCAGGCGGTATATCAACCGGAAAACAAGGGGCACTTCGGGCTGCATTACGGAGCGTATGCTCACTTCACAAGTCCTATCCGACGCTACCCCGATTTGCTCGTTCACCGCGCCATTCGGCACATCATTCGGTCTGATGCCCCGTCGCCCCAGGTCAGGCGAATGGCCGACGTAAAACCGATTCCCCGCGAACGAATTTACCCTTATCAGGGGGCCGATATGGCCGCCCTAGGTGAGCACAGCTCTGTGACCGAGCGCCGCGCTGATGACGCGACCCGTGAGGTTGAGGCCTGGCTCAAATGCGAATTTTTGCGGGATAAACTGGGCGAGACCTTTGATGGCCTGATTACCGCAGTGACCGGCTTTGGCCTGTTTGTTGAGCTTCGCGATCTGTATATCGAAGGGTTGGTGCACATAAGCGCATTGCCCGGCGACTATTACCATTTCGAACAGGCCAAACAGCGCCTCGTTGGTGAGCGCACGCGCCAGGTATTTCAGCTCGGTGGCAGTGTTCGCGTTGTGGTAGCCAGAGTCGATCTCGATGAGCGAAAAATCGATTTGGAGCTGGAGGCTGCGACGAGCGCAGATCGAGGTAAAGGCATGCCGGGCTCGACTGAAAAGTCCCGATCAAATAGGGCTCGCCGTAAAGGAGGAGCAAAGGGAGCAGCGGAGACTAGCGTTGAAAAAAAGCGAGGGCGTGCCGGGAGCTTAAGAGGCACAGACAAGAATAGCGATGCAGGTAAAAAGAGCACGGGTAAAAAAAGTGCAAACGGGAAAGCCGCCCGGCCATCATCGAAAAAAGCGTCCGGTGCAAAAAAAGCTGGTGCCCCCAAGAAATCTTCAAAAACCGGTAAGCACCGGTGAGCAGCTTGATTTTCGGTTTTCACGCGGTTGAAGCGATTCTGAGGCGTGAGCCAAACAGGATTCAATCACTCTGGTTGCAGGAGGGCCGGCGGGATAAGCGGATTCAAGCTCTCGAGGCTCTGGCTCGAAATCAGGGGGTTGCGCTGACTCTGGTCGGTCGTGCGGAGCTCGATGCCATGATCGACGGGAGACACCAGGGAGTTGTAGCGACGGTTGAGGGGTCGGGGAGCCGCGAGGTGCTCGACGAGCGTGGACTGCTCGCTCATTTGCAGGGCATCGACCAGCCTCTGGTTTTGGTGCTCGATGGTGTTACCGACCCTCACAATTTAGGCGCGTGCTTGCGCAGTGCAGATGCAGCCGGGGTGAGTGCCGTCGTCGTCCCAAAGGATCGCAGCGCGGATTTGGGCCCAACCGTCAGTAAAGTGGCTTGCGGCGCCGCCGAGTCCATACCCTTCGCGCGGGTAACCAACCTGAGCAGAACCCTTGAAAAACTGAAGGCAGCTGGCCTCTGGTTGGTGGGAACAACCGGTGAGGCCGACACCACCGTCTACGATCAGGATCTCACTGGGCCACTGTGCCTGGTCATGGGGGCTGAAGGGGAGGGAATGCGACGCTTAACCCTTGAGAACTGTGATTTTTTGGTCAAATTACCGATGGCAGGCACGGTGGAAAGTTTGAATGTGTCGGTGGCAACCGGTATCTGCCTGTTTGAGGCTGTCAGGCAGCGCGCGCAGTAACTCCAAAGGCCCTAAAAACGGTATTTTCGAAGCGTTGCATTCGACATTTTGCCCCTGTAGACTCCGCGCCTCACAAAAATTAGCTGGGCTGTAAAAGCCCGTCTCCTTGCTGCACCGCCTGGTCGGGTAGCATTAACCCAAGAGGAGTGATCGAGTGCGACACTACGAAGTTGTGTTCATGGTCCATCCGGATCAGTCAGAACAAGTCCCCGGCATGATTGAACGCTATACGGCTGTCATCACCAAAGATGGCGGTCAGGTGCATCGCTTGGAGGATTGGGGCCGCCGTCAGTTGGCTTATCACATCAACAAGGTCCATAAAGCCCATTACATTCTCATGAATGTAGAGGCATCCAATGACGCCATGGAAGAGCTGACAACCACCTTCCGCTACAACGACGCGGTCATTCGAAACCTGGTTATCCGTCGGGATGAGCCAGTGACCGAAGAGTCGCTCATCATGAAGGCCGAGAAGGAAGATCGGGAGCGAAAATCTCGCTACCAGGAGCGTCAGGCCGCAGAAAGCCGTGCCGATGACACATCTGACCAGGACTCAGAAGAAGCGTCTGATGAGTCAGAAGAGACGGTGGAGGAATAAGCTATGTCACGTTTCTTTCGACGCAGAAAGTTTTGCAAGTTTACTGCCGAAGGGGTCAAGGAGATTGATTACAAGGATCTCGAGACACTGAAGCAATACGTTACCGAGACAGGCAAAATCGTACCCAGCCGTATTACGGGTACCAAAGCCAAGTATCAGCGTCAGCTGGCGACTGCGGTAAAGCGCGCCCGTTATCTGGCGTTGTTGCCTTACACGGATTCGCACCAGTAAGAGAGAACAATGCGCGGCCTCGCTGAATTCATAATGCGCGGCCGCTGGCAAGCGCTGGCGGTGGCCATCCTTGGGGCGGGCAGTCTGCTTTTTGGGTGGATAAGCGCTGCGGCGGTTGGGCTGGTTACCCTGAGGAAGGGTCACGTATCGGGCGGCTGGATCGTGTTTTGGGCATTGCTGCCTGCGACGGTAGCCGCTTGGTTTAGCGCGGATCCCAGCAGCGTTTTATTGCTATTGGGCGTATATGTGCTGGCAGTCGTGTTACGGGAGACCGTAAGTCTGCCTTTGGCGGTGGCCTCGAGTGCCTTTGTCGGGTTTGCCACAGGCGGAAGCCTGCTTCTCTTTGGAGAGGCTTTCCTGACTCAGCTCGCCGAGATGTTTGCAGCGCTCCTGAACCAGCTGCAGGCAAATCTGGAAGCTGAGGGGTCTGGGGAGGTGGTGCTTGCATTACCGGAGCCAGAGCAAATTGCGGGCTTGCTTGCCGCGGGTAACACGGTGACGGTCGTGCTCAGTCTGCTGTTGGCGAGGTACTGGCAGGCTTTGCTTTACAACCCCGGTGGGTTTCGCAAGGAATTTCATGCCCTGCGTTTGCCGCCGCTCTGGACCGCAGGCCTCGGCCTGTTGGCCTTAGGGATTTGGGCTCAGGAGCCGTGGTTGAGTGGTTGGGCACTGGTGGTGTCAGTGCCGTTGATGTTTTGTGGCCTTGCGCTGGTACACGCCTATATGGCGGCCTCCGGCAGAGGGGCAGGCAGTGCGGTGGTTTTTTATTTGATGTGGATCCTTTTGGACCCAGTCAAGGGACTGCTGCTGGGACTGGTGGTGGCAGATGCGTGGATCGATTTCCGCAAGCGTTGGGCACCACCGGAGACAGATTGAAACAAGACGGATGGAAAGGTCGCGGACCTTATTCAACGAAAGGTTGGGGAGACCCGACACAAGGAAGGACGAGATGGAAGTTATTCTGCTGGAAAATGTTGGAAACCTGGGAGCTTTGGGTGACAAGGTCGACGTTAAACCCGGATACGGTCGGAATTTTCTGATCCCTCAGGGTAAAGCGGTTCCTGCCACCGAGGAAAATGTAGCTAAGTTCGAGACCCGTAGGGCAGAACTGGAAGCTGCCGCCGCAGCGGCTATCGAAGCCGCCCAGTCACGCGCTGAGGCCATCACGGCACTGGCACGTGTCGAAATTGCCGCTACCGCTGGGGAAGAGGGCAAGCTATTTGGTTCCGTGGGAACGCGTGATATCGCCGATGCGCTGACTGGCGCGGGTGTCGAGGTCGATAAGTCCGAAATCCGCTTGCCTGAAGGTGCGATCCGTGAGCTCGGAGAATTCGAGATTATGGTTCAGCTGCACGGCGACGTATCTTCCACGATTGCTGTTGCGGTCGTCCCCGAGTGATTAATCATCCCTTGTCGACGCGAATTAGCGGCGACAAGGGGTCCACTTCTCTCAAGCTTGAGGTATCCTGAGGGTCCAGGTAACCCCCAGTTTATACCTTGATGAGTGAACCCGGTTTACAGCCAAACTATCCCGTCTCCGCGGACTCGGATATCGCCCGTATTCGGATGCAGCCTCAGTCTATCGAGGCGGAGCGTTCGGTTATTGGAGGACTTCTGCTTGCCAGCGATGCCTGGGACTCCATTGCCGAGCTGGTGAGTGCAAGCGATTTTTACCGACCCGAACACCGCGCCATTTTTCGTCAGATAGCAGCACTCGTCGATCGCAACGAGCCCGTTGATGTGGTGACGGTAGCGGATCGCTTGCACGCCACCGGTGAGCTCGAGGCGGCCGGCGGCCACACCTATTTATCGGAGCTGGCGGAGACAACGCCGACCGCAGCCAACATACGCGCTTATGCATCTGCAGTGCATCAGCGCGCCGTTTTACGGAAGCTCATCGGTGCTGCCCAGGATATTGCCGACACGGGCTTTAACCCTGAGGGTCGCAGTGCCGAGGAGCTTATTGATGAGGCCGAGCGCCGTATCATGCAGATCGCGGAGGAGGGGCCCAAGTCGGGGGGTCCAAGAGGGATGGAGCCTTTGTTACAGGGCGCCCTCGAGCGTATCGAAGAGTTGTTTAATACCGGTGGCGCTATCACCGGACTCACCACCGGTTTTGTGGATCTGGATCGGATGACATCCGGGCTACAGGATTCCGATTTGGTGATTGTCGCGGGCAGACCCTCGATGGGTAAGACCTCCTTTGCCATGAACCTGGTTGAAAATGCCGCGGGTAATTCGGACAAGCCGATCCTTGTGTTTTCAATGGAGATGCCTGCTGAACAGCTGGTCATTCGGATGATGTCCTCCCTTGGCAAAATCGACCAGACCAAGGTGCGCACGGGCAAGCTGGATCAGGAAGATTGGCCCAAGCTCTCTGCTGCCATGGCGAAGCTGAAAGACACCCGGATTTTAATTGACGATACGCCTGCGTTGACGCCGACAGAGTTGCGATCTCGGGCAAGGCGGGTTGCGAGGGAGCACGGGGCCCTCGGGATGATTATGGTCGACTATCTGCAGCTTATGCGGGTCGCAGGTTCCAGTGAGGGCCGCACCGCCGAAATCTCAGAGATATCCCGGAGCCTAAAAGCCATCGCCAAGGAATTTCGCTGCCCTATGGTGGCGCTGTCCCAGCTTAATCGTTCTCTTGAGCAGCGCCCCAACAAACGTCCAGTTAACTCCGATCTTCGGGAGTCTGGCGCGATTGAGCAGGACGCCGACGTGATCATGTTCATTTACCGGGATGAGGTGTACCACGAAGACTCACAAGATAGAGGTGTGGCGGAAATCATCATTGGCAAGCAACGTAATGGCCCTATTGGTACGTGCCGTCTCTCTTTCCGCGGGGAATTCACTCGATTTGAGAATCTCGCCCGATCGGATTACGACGATTACCTGTAAAGAAAGCAGGCGAGCAGGCTTCCGCCTTTTCCGCGCTTACCTGCCC
This sequence comes from uncultured Halieaceae bacterium, assembly GCA_913056165.1. Classification (GTDB taxonomy): domain Bacteria; phylum Pseudomonadota; class Gammaproteobacteria; order Pseudomonadales; family Halieaceae; genus Luminiphilus. The sequence goes on along the minus strand of CAJXMD010000063.1, from coordinate 1,223 downwards.
ATCATGAAAAGCCTATAACGAAAGATCTTCTCGCAGGCTTGCGAGAGCCGCTTTTCGCTCTTCTGCGCTCATTTCAGTTGCGCTGCTCGCGGGAAGTTCCCCTCGCGCCGGGAGCTCTATGACTTCGCCCCGATTCAGGCGCGCAAGCCAGCGGTCGTAGTGTTTTTTGAAGATGGGAAAGGTTTCTTTTTCGGCGTTCGATGAGAGAAAAAACCAATCGCTATCGCGACCGGCAAAATAAACTATTGGGTGAGACCACGCTTGCTCGTGCTTGGGCGAGGCCTTACCACAAGCCTCCAAAAAGGCGTCACGAGGTGTCGGGATACCGTCTCCTCTGAGTACGTGATGACAGCATCCGAGCATTTTATTAAGGGTGGGGAGATAGTCGCTGGACTCAATCGCAAACCGCCCTGCTGAGAGAATGGTCTCGGGGGAGAAGCCCTCCAGCGCATCTCGCCACAGGCGCATGATCATGCCAAGTTGCTCGGAGTCGGGGTAGGCGGCCAGAAACTGATTGTGATAGTTCAGCCGAAACAGTGCGAATACCTGATTTATTGATTCTACGAGTGCCTGTTTGTCCGCACTTTTAGTCTGCCCATCCGGTGTTGCCGAGGATGTCGGCAATGCCGAGGTCCCTTGTGCGACGTTTGTCGCCAGCGCTGCCGCGTCTTTGATCGTTGTCATGTTGCCGTCCTTGATCCCACCGCCACTGGTGCTTTACGTGTTGCAGGAATTTGCTGTTCCATGAAGTTTGGAGCTCCCCTGCGTCGCACCAGAATACCCTGAACTCGGGTAAGCGACCGAGGGCGTAATCCCGCTCGATGCCAGACATCGCCAGGACCTCAAATACTTGCTCGCTGGGCTGCCATCCAGCTGTCATTGGCCGAGGCTCGGTGCTATGTCCCAAACCGGCCTGAAAGCGCGTCCAGCGACTGCGGACCCAGCCAATGAATTTACTGTTTACTTCACGGGGCGGTCCACCCCGCTCGCGCCAATATAAAATAAATTCGGGTCGGACCGAGTCAATGAACTCCTCATCCACCCCCGAGCGGGCCATGATCTCCATGGCATCAAGGCTGGGCTGCCAGTCTTGATCAAAAGGAGGTGGGGTCGATACATCGAAAGCCTGATGGTGTCGCTGTTGATGCCGCCACGCGGCCAGAACGTGTTGCCGAAACCGGCTGTCCCGGCTGTGCTCGAGAGTCCCCGCCTCGAAGTCCTGC
>CAJXMD010000062.1 GCA_913056165.1 uncultured Halieaceae bacterium | reverse complement strand
CGGCACCGGCGGGCTTGCAGCCCGACGCCTCGGGCGATGTGGTGATCACTTACCAGAACACCGGTACCGCAGCGACCACGGCGACTCTGACGTACCTGCTGCCGAGTAATCTGAGTGTCACTGCGGCCGATGGTGCATCGGCATCGGGTGCCACCTATACCTGGAGCCTGGGTAGCCTGGCTGCGGGCGCGAGCGGCAGCAAGACCCTCACGGTGAAGGCGGCAGCAGATGCCCCAGCCAACGAGGTGTTAACGCACTTTGCGAGCCTTGAGGGTGCGGCGTCGAACCTGGCGGCCGATGCCACCGATACCACGGTGATCGGCTCGGTCGAGGAGCTGGCGATCTCGGTCAGTGCGCCGAGCCCGCTGACCACCGGCGATACCTTTACGGCCACCGTGGTGGCTAGCAACAGCGGTAACACCGCGGCCAATGGCACGGTGGTCAAGCTGACCCTGCCGGCGGGCTTTACCATATCCAACGCCGCCGATGGCACCGTGGCAGGGCAGGTGATCAGCTGGAACCTGAACCTCCCGGCGGGTGCAACCCAGACGCTGCTACCCACCATTGGCACGCCTGCCACGGCCGATACGGGCGTGCTGAGTGCCGAGCTAGTCGCAGCCTCGGGTCTGACCCAATCAGCCAGCACGATGGTGCAGGTCAATGGCCTGACGGCGTCGGTGATCCAGGCGGCGATGCAGTTCAATGTGACCGAAGCGAAGGCCGGTGACAGCGTGACGCTGACCGCGGGGCCGGTGAACGTGGGCGGTGGCGCTTCTGGGGCGATTACCAACGCGGTGGTGCTTGAAGCCGGACTGACGGCGACAGCCTACGACGGCGCGAGCTGGAATGCCGGTACGCGAACTCTGAGTTGGACCACGGCCTCCCTGGCCTCACGGGGCAGTGATCCCAAGAGCTTTACGTTGCAAGTTCAAGATGCAGGCGCACTCAGTGCCGTGATCACCAGTAATGACTCGACGGGTCAGGCGGCGATCGAGCGGTCCTATCCTGAGGATGTGACCATTAACCCTGAGACCCCGGGGTCGAGTTGTAAGCTCTCGGGTCAGCCGACGGTGCAGGCGGCACCCACGCCGCCGAGTGGGGTCACCCTGGCCTTTGCCAATACGGTGGGCTTTACGGTGATCGACTGTGACCGCAACCCGAACGCGAGTTACCCCGAGACCTTGAGCGTGACCATTGATGTGGGTGAGGCGATCGACAGCGATGCACGGCTTTACAAGATCTCGGATGCGGGTCAGTGGAGCATCATAAGTGGTGCCATCATCTCGGGTCAGACCGTGACCTATAGCATTACCGATGATGGCGAGCTGGATCAGGACAAGACCCCGGGGACCCTGAGAGATCCCGTCGCACTGGCGATGCCGCCAGCACCCCCACCAATGCCGATTCCGTTACCCGTCTGGCTACTCGCCGTCCTCATGGGCGCAGTGGGCTGGCTGGGCTACCGGCGCTTGCGGCTGGCGTAGTCTGGTAACACCGCGCCTTCCGTCTGCACTGGGCGGATCGCGCGGTCACACGCCAAGCAGGCCGATGCTACCGGCCCTGCGGCTTTAGTAGGGCGATGACCCCATGCTGCCCTGGGAGTGGAGAAGGCGCTAGGTTGTCACCTATTGCTCATGGTCTGCGGCGCGCCCTGCGGCTAATATGAGTTTGAAGACTCCTACGTAGCGCATGCAACACACCGCTTTAGGCTCCACACTCATGCGCTAAAGAAGACAGAGTTTTGTAAACCTAACCGGCACTAAAGGCGCTTATCAATGAAAGCTACACGCAATTACACGTTACTGGTCGCTGCAATCCCCCTGGTTGCCTCAATTCAGGTAGTGGCCGGCGAAAAGACCATTCCGGTAACGGCCGAAAATTTCTCCCACGCCGAAACCGCGCGAAATTACCGCAACTGGGCCCGGCAGGGCGCGAACACTGTGTTTGTCAAAATGCCCGGCCTGCCGCCTCGCGGTAAAGCGGCCGCAACTGTGCAAATGAACGACGACACGCTTTACGGTGCGGCCATTGTAGAAGCCGTAGACGGCGATGTGACGTTCTCAATACCCGAGACCGATAACTATCTCGCCGTGCAAGTGGTCACCGAGCGCGGACACGGGCAGCACTATGTCGTAGAGGATGGTCAATACAAGCTGCCGGTTGAGTCGCAATACGCGTTTCTGATTTATCGCTCCGGGACAGAAAATGGCGTCGACTCTGCTAAAGCGAGTTTAGATGAAGTGGACATAACAGATTTTAATTTCGCCACAAGTTATCAGGTGCAGCCATACGATTACGACGAAGTCGAGAAATGGGTGAAGAAATACACGCAAGAAGTTAACGGCATGGATAACTTCACGTATACGTTCCCCCGCACGTCCAAAGATGTCACCGATTTGCACCAGTGGAATTTAGAAAATGCCGCGGGCTGGGGAGGGGCAAGCCCCGAAGCGTTTGTGGGGAATCAATATGCCAACAGCCCCAAAATGAAGGCCGACACCTGCTACATCTCGACATTTGACGACCCCGAGAATAAGTTTTTCACGTCGATTACTGCTTACGACAACGATAAATACTTGATGGAGGGTGTCCGCAACATCAACTCACATTCTTGGGACAAGAATAGCGACGGCACAATCACCGTATCGTTTAACTGCGGCGAAAATGCGAAAAATAATATTGATACACAAGGCAATGACTTCACCTTCACTTCACGCCATTACGGCGTAAACCCAAAGGTAATGGCCAGTGCAAAAGACCCCATTATTTCTGCTGTTGAAGCTCAGTAGTGGCACTCATTTACCGGGGGCATGCCTCGTGCTTGCACGAAGAGCCTCGGTGACCTCGCGCTAGCCAGTTAAACCAAAATTGGGGATAGAACAATGAAGTATTCATTACCAATGGGCGTTATCACCGCCACGTTTCTTGCAGGATCAATTGCCGTTTCACCGCTTCAAGCGCAGGAGAGTCCAATCTTCAAGGCGAAGGTTCCCGATAAATTGCTCACGCCCGACAAAATGGAGAGCCGCTACCTCGGCGAACTGACATTCCAAGACGGTTTTCCGACGAGGGAAACGGCCTCCAAAGTGAGCGACTTCGTAGACATCTCCCGTGCGGTTGAGCTGTTCATTAATGCAACACCCACCGCCTCGATGTATGCAATGCTCAATGGACACACCGAAATCGGTATCGAGCCCAACCACTCGGTGGGCATCACTGAGGAGCTGATGAATGCCCGCTCCCTGTGGCTCACGCCACAGACGACCACGCCTTACGTGCATACGGAAGTCGATGTAAAAGACGGACCCGTGGTGCTCGAGATCGGCACACCGGTGCTTGGCTTTGTGGATGATGCCTTCTTTCGTTATGTCACGGACCTCGGACTGGTCGGCGCCGACAAGGGCAAAGGAGGCAAATACCTCTTGGTGGGCCCTGACTACGAAGGGGAGATCCCCGAAGGATATTTCGTCATCAAGACATCGACCTACCGCCATTGGGCGTTGATGCGTATTGCTGCTAAGCCGGGTGAAACAAAAGAGGCAATTGAGGCCTTCAAGAAGACCTTCAAGATTTACCCGCTTGCCGACGCCAAGAACCCGAAGCCGACCGAGTTTATCAACTTATCCAATAACCAATACAACACCATCCATGCCAATGACGCGAGCTTCTATGACGAGATCAATGAAGTGATTCAGTATGAGCCGGCGACCGCTTGGGATCCTGAGCTAGTAGGGCTAGCTGCGGCGATTGGCATCAAAAAAGGACAGGAGTTCAACCCGGACGAGCGGATGAAGAAGATTCTCAGCGAGGCTTCGACTATCGCCAATGCCTATGCCCGGACCGTCGTATTCAGGCCTCGTAATGAAGGGGTTTATTTCTACCCCGGGGAGCGTCGGTGGTATTCACCCCTCGCTGGCGGGAGCCATGAGTTTCTCAACAATGGCGAGCGAGTGTTAGATGATCGCCTGGTATTTTATTACTACGCTACGGGCAGCACCCCGATGATGGTCAAGCCAATGGTTGGCAAGGGTTCGGTCTATGCGATGGCGACCACTGACATCAGCGGCGTGCCTCTGAATGGAGAGATGACCTACAAGGTGACTTTGCCAGCGCCGATCCCGGCCAAAGACTTCTGGTCTTTCATGGTCTACGACAATCAGACTCGTTCGATCCTTGAGACCGATCAGGTCACCGGGGGTTTGGATAGCAACTCAAAAGGCGTGAAACTGAATGATGATGGGTCTGCAACCGTTTACTTCGGCCCCAAGGCACCGGAAGGACAAGAAGGTAATTGGGTGCAGACAATGCCCGGCAAGGGATACAACGCGATACTCCGTCTCTACGGCCCGCTTGAACCATGGTTCGAAAAAAGCTGGATGCCAGGCGACTTCGAACCTGTGAAATAGCTCGGCATAATTGCTGCGCTAAGAGAAACCCGCCCCGGCGGGTTTTTTAGGGGCAACGGAGATCACAAAGCCTTGTCATCCCATAACACTTTCCTGCGGTCCAAGGGTGTGCTCAAATCCCTGCCATGACTGACGCACCCAAGCTCCTTATTGTCTCTTCCGAGCCCGTGCCATGGACGAAGGCCGTTGCCAAGGCGGCATCGGGACAATTTCAATCCGTGCTTGTTGCACCGGCCGACGAGATCGATTCATCGGCAGTCGAAGTGATCGTTGGTGCACCGCCAGATCTGGTGCGCATTATTCCCCGTTGTCCAAAGGTGCGCTGGGTGCAGAGCACCTGGGCGGGCATTGACGCCATCGCGCACTTGGCCAGTAAAACGCTTCAAATCACGCCTTTGAAAGGCGTATTCGGGCCCGCCATTAGCGAGTACGTTATGGGGTGGTTGTTAGCGATAGAGCGCAATGTGATCAACCGCGCCTCACAAAAATACTGGGCACCCTCCCCTGAACCCCGCATCGCGGGCAAACGGCTTGGCATCATGGGAACGGGCGGTATTGGTCGCGCCATTGGCCTCGCTGCAAAAAACTTTGGCCTAGAGGTGTTTGGACTTAATTCCGATGGGCGTTCAGTCAAGGGCTTTACCGCCTGCTATCGCAGTGCAGACCGACTGGCTTTTTCCGAGGGGCTTGATTATCTGGTGAGCGTGCTGCCACAAACATCCCAGACGGATAATGTGATCGATCACGAGGTACTTATGCGCCTTAGCCCGCGCGCTATCGTGATTAATGTGGGTAGGGGTAACGCGGTGGTGGAAGCGGACCTCATCGCGTCACTGAATGCGGGCCACTTGCGGGCAGCGGTGCTTGACGTTTTTCGGGAAGAACCTTTACCCCAAGACGACCCGCTTTGGTCGACCTCCGGGGTCTATATCACCTCTCACACCGCGGGTCCTACACCCGATGAGGCCATCCCCGAGGTATTTTCGCGCAACCTAGCTGTTTTTGTCTCAGGGAAGCCCCTTACCGATGCCGTACGGGACGGGCGCGGCTACTGATTTTTGACGTCATGTGCTCTACCATCGCAGCTGCTTTTAACTGACCGATCCTTTCATCGACCTATCCGGAGTTTGTTGTGCCTTCAACCACCGCCCTATTTCGCCCTTTTGAATCCGAAAATCTGTCACTAAAAAATCGCGTGGTGATGGCGCCCATGACACGCAATATGTGCCCCGATCATATTCCCGGCGACCACGTGGTGGACTACTACCGAAAGCGCGCGGAGGGCGGCGTTGGTTTGATCATTACCGAGGGCACGCACCCAAACGTGGACGCCGTCGAGGGCTATCGCAACGTGCCCTTCTTTCACGGCGAGGCACTCGATGGCTGGCGCAGAGTCGTCGATGCGGTGCATAACGCGGGAGGTAAAATTGCACCGCAGCTATGGCACGTAGGTGGCATGCGAGGCTCCGGAGATATCAAAATTGGTGATGGAGACCTCAAAGGCTACACCCCCTCGGGGATGAACGTGCCGGGCAAACACAACCGGCATGAAATGTCTGATGGTGAAGTGCAGGACGCGATCGATGGCTTCGTCGCGGGCGTGATCGCCGCAAAGGACACGGGGTTCGATGCGGTTGAGCTACACGGAGCCCATGGCTATCTGCTGGACCAATTCTTTTGGGCGGGCACCAATATCCGGGAGGACCGATGGGGGGGCTCGCTTGCTCAGCGTGGCAACTTCGTCGCCGAAATAATACGCGCAAGTCGCGCTGCTGTTGGCAGTGACTTCCCCATCATCCTGCGTTACTCCCAGTGGAAGCAGCAGGATTTCACGGCACGTCTCGCGGAGACCCCCGAGCTACTCGCGAGCTTTCTGGAACCGCTGGTCGACGCGGGCGTTGATTTGTTCCACTGCTCTCAGCGACGTTTCTGGGAGCCTGAGTTTGAGGGTAGTGATCTGAATCTCGCCGGGTGGACCAAGAAACTAACAGGCAAACCCACAATCACCGTTGGTAGCATCAGCCTCGATAAGGACTTCATCCCCGAGCCTGGCGAGGGGTTCTTCAGCGGTGGCGATATTGCCAGCATCGATCGCTTACTGGACTCTCTTGAGAAGGAAGAATTCGATCTCGCTGCGGTGGGCCGTGCACTGATCGCCAACCCCGACTGGGCCAACAAAGTTCAGGCGGGGGGACTTGAGCAACTGCACCCCTATGAGAAAGAGATGCTTTTAAAACTCGCTTAGGGGGTTACAGGACTACATCAAGAGAACCCACGCTATTACCGCGAGGGTCAGTAAAACCAGTCCGCGATGCACCCACAGGTTTCTGGTGATGATCCGTCCAAGTGCAGCACCCGCCAGACACCAGATCGAGTGGAATAGTATCTGGAAGAACAGAAAACTCAGGGGCACCACGGCAAGCCGCTCAATCTCTGTCGGAAAGGTCGGCGCGAATTGAGAAAACGCGAGGGTGGTCATCATCCATGTCTTTGGGCTGAGGGGATGGACCACCAGGCCTTGCAGAAAACCCAGCGAGTTACTTGGCTCACCATTTTCCTCAGCGGGAGTCCACTGGCGCAAAGCGAGATACGCCATATAGCCAGCCGATACCCAAGACAAGGTCGTCAGCACTCTGGGGGAGTTCAGAAGGACCGCCATAAAGCCAAGGGCCATGGCTAAATTAAGGGCCAATTTGCCCACGACCAATCCCGATAAAAACGGAAGACTCCGCCGATACCCCCACTGAGCACCCGCTGACATCAACAACAAATTGGCGGGTCCGGGCGTGCTGACCATGAGAATGATAAATCCCCAAAGCGGGAAATAGCTCGTCATGTCGGTTCGCCTCTTTTCAACTCTGTGACTCTCTGGTTTTTAAAACCAAAAAAAGAAAAAGGGGCGCTTGGCGCCCCTTTTTAAACACTGCGCACACCGCTTAGAAGCGATAGCGCGCCTCAACGCCAATGGTGCGTGGTCGGTTGGTTACGATACGGGGCCGCCCGGGCATTTCTGCTGCGATTGAGCGGTTATCTGCCAGGTTAGCGCGCTCGTCGGTGACGTTATCCGCAAACAGTGTCAGATCCCAGTTCTCATTCAGCAGACCAGCCCGCAAGTTGAGTGCCGACCAGCTGTCGCGATCAACCACGGTACCGTTGTTGAAGCTGGTGCTGTCTCCGTAGTAGTTGCCATCTGCACGGAGCCGAACGTCCCAGGCACTGAAGGCAGGGAAAACATACTGTACGGAGCCAGTGGCCGTCCAATCAGGGATGCCGTGAAGCTCTTTACCCTTCTCGTAGCTTGGGAAGCCAGAACCCGCAGGGCTCACCACTTCTGTCGAGGTGTAACCAACACCCAGATCAATGGTCAGACCGTCGATGGGTGCTGCTGAAAGCTCGACCTCAAAACCGGTGCTCTCGACATCGCCGATATTGGCATCCACTTGGAAACCACAAGCCAGTCGCTGCACCTGCAAGGCGTCTTGCCAGTCAATGAAAAACGCAGCTGCGTTCAAGGATACCGTGTTGTTCGCTAGGGTCGACTTCACACCCACTTCGTAGCTCCACAGATCGTCGGAGTCGTAGGTGCGCAATGAATCGGGGTCGAGTCCTACGCGATCCAGCTCATCGCCACACAGGGTGGGTGAGATCTGGCCGTTAACACCACCAATTCGGAAACCCTTGGCCGCGCTGGCGTAGAAGTTAACGTCGTCGGACATGTCGTAAGCCGCCATGACCTTGGGGTTAAAGCCACTCTCGGATTGATCTCCCGAGAACTCACTGGGACCCCCGTTAGCAAAACCGTCTGACGCCGAGCTAAACTTCACTTCGGTGTCATACCAACGGCCACCGGCGGTCAGGGACAAACGATCAGTAACGTCCCAGGTCAGCTCGCCAAAGATCGCCAGCTCTTCAACCTCTTCGGGCTGACTGGTGATGTAAATCAAATCACCGGGGACAATGCCAGCCGATCCCGGAGCCGGGATCCCCAGTGCGGCATCAAGGGCAGCGTTAGCGCCGGGCTGCAGCGCCGGCGGATAACCCCGAATAAACTCACCGTCCGCGTAGAAGATACCCACAGTGTAGTTCCAGGGGCCGTCGTTGCTGCTGGTAAAGCGGGTTTCATGGGTGAAGTTCTCGTACTCGGACGTTGTCTCAAGGGTGGACTCCAACGGTGTGATCGGAATCCCCACAGCAGCACCGTAGATGAAGTCGAGGAAGGTGTGCTCTTCCTCAAACTCGGAAACATCGCGCTCGTAGTAAGCGGTCGTTGAGGTGAGATCGCCACCGTCCATCGACCAGTTGATCACAACGCTACCGATCCACCACTCATCTTCACCGGGCTCCTCTGAATCGAAGTAGCGCGGGGTCTCCATGTTCTCTGCATCGATATCCGCAAACGGCAGGCCATCCGCTTCAATTTTCTGATACATGAACTTGGGGGTGATGGACAGGTTATCAGTGGCCATCCACTTCAATGAGATTTGGCCGCCGTAGTAGTCCTCGTCATCTACGTCTTCATTGCGCGCGAAGGCTGGCGTTGTGCCAAGCACTTCCTCGCCGGTCTGGTAGTTGAACCAGGTCGGGTCGTAGACGCGATCATAGATACCGGAAATAGACCCGTAGTATGCAGCGACTCGTAAGCCAGCCCTGCCCTCAACCAAGGGCACATTGATGTGACCGTCGAAGTTGTAGTTCTCACCACCATCACTCACAGACGACATCGCTACGTGAACCGCTCCCGAGCTCTCCTCTAGATCAGGCTGCTGAGTAATCAGGCGAATCGTACCGCCCATTGAACGGGCGCCGTAAAGTGATCCCTGGGGACCACGAAGCACCTCGATGCGCTCGAGATCAAGCACGCGAGGCTGCAGCGCGGCAGTAACTGGCACATCGTCGATGTAAAAACCGGTCGTCGCAGAAGAGGACTTATCGCCACTTCCGAAAACACCTCGCAAAGCAGGTGAGTTGGCATCGAACCGGCCATCTGACTGGAACGAGGTACCCAGGTTGGGGATTCGCACGGCAAAATCCAAGTAGCTATCGATACCCATGTTCTCAATATCCTTCTCGGATATCGCGGTAACGGACATGCCGACTTCCTGCAGGGACTCAGCACGCTTGGTAGCGGTCACAATCACCTCTTCAAGGCCACCCTCTTGGGCATGGGTTGGCAAGGCAACAAAAGCCGCCGCACAAGCCAAGGCTAAAGGATGCTTCAAAAGACCTAATGGATTGCTCTTTTTCATAATCATCGTCTCGGTATGGAGTTGAGTGGTTGAGAACCCGCTTTTTGTATGCGTTTTGTTCAGGTTTCGCCGACATGATGCCAATGGCGACTGTTTCACGCAACCAAATATTTCACACCTAAAATGTTGCTCAAACGCAGTCACAGCCGCTATTCAGCCGGATTGCCAAGCCCCCACCCGCTACCTTTTCTGGCCATTGCAGGGGATCGTGCTACCGTCGGTCCGAAATCCACTATTTATGAGCCACGGGAGACGTTGCCAGTGCAATCCGATAAAGCCAGCGGCCTGTTAAAGGGCACACTTCTCTTCTTGGGACGAAGCCTTTTAGGCCTCTACTTTCTCTTGCCAGGTGCTGCGAAGTTTCTAGACTGGGATCGCCATGTCGTCCTGATGGACACCCATCAGGTGCCATTCATTCCGGTGCTGCTCGCCACAGCCGGCGTGCTCCAAATCATTGGCGGTATCTGCTTGCTGGTGAACCGTCAGGTTCTGATCACCGCCCTCGGGCTCGCCGCGATGGTCGTACTGATCAATTTAAATTTGCACGACTTCTGGAACCTCTACGAGGGAGTTAACCCTGAGCGCGAGGCGCAGAACTTCGTGAAAAATCTGGGCATCTTTGCAGGGCTTTTGGTGTTGGCTGCCGTGAACATGGGCGACAGACAGTCGCCCTGAGGGGAGCCCGCCCGCAACATAATGATCAATCGTTGCAGAGAAACTCCATCTTGACCTTGGCGAATTCAAACTCTTCTGCAGTCGTAGCGTTGACTACCATTTGTTTCGCTTCGTAGCACTGATCCGCCTCGGCTTCATTCTGCTCAGCGACAGCGGCAACCGCGGCGGCATTAGCGGGTTCGCAATAAGAGGCAGATACCCGTCGAATATTCGCGGTCTCTCCGGCTTTTTCGAAAGCCACACAATCTCCGGGGACAATCTCGGTCTGGTCAGTCACCACCTGCGCCTGACCATTAGGCCCAAGATCAATTGTGTACAGCATGCCCTTGGTACTGCCTTGGGCGCTGCCAGCAATGACACCCCCCGCTGCGGCGCCTATCAACGCATTACGCGCCTTCTTCTTGCTGCTCTTGCCGCTAGCACTGGCAAGCCCCAAGGCACCACCTACTACGGCACCCTTGGGGACAGCGCTGTTGAGATCAACCTGTTGCTTGCCGATTGTCTTACCGTATTGGATGGTAGCGCTCTGGCCAGCCTTCGCTGCAAACGTTAACGGAGAAGCGATAACCAGAATCGCCGTGAGCGCTGTTGAATAAACGAGTGAAGCTCGCATAGTAGGGTTCCTTCAATGACAACCTTGGAGAGTAAAACTTGTGATACAACTTAGTGTAAGGCCTCTTCGCCCTCGTGGCACAGCATGAAGATCAGTTGTCGTGAATTACTAACTGTTTGCTGGCCCATACTTTTCGTAAACTAGCGCTTCGCCTTCAAGCCACGTTAGCAAGTGCTTCAAAACGCCGTGAATTCGCCGTATTCCGGGAGATCCCAAACCCTATGCCGCAATTTAGCCCAAAAACTCTGGCAATTACCTTGGCAACTCTGGCGGGTCGTCGCCTCTACTGGGTGGCTATCAGCCTAGTTGGCTTTGCCATGCTGGGGGTGGCGCTCTACTACCAGTATGCACTGGGCGAGGAGCCCTGCCAGGTGTGTATTCAGGCGCGGCTTTGGGTGGTGGCCATCGCCCTTTTGGCAGTGCTTATTGCAATTTACCCGAGGCTCACCTTG
>CAJXMD010000061.1 GCA_913056165.1 uncultured Halieaceae bacterium | reverse complement strand
GCCCATCGCCTGGGTCATGATGTAGCCAGGCTCTACACCGTTAACCGTAATGTTCTCCCGCGCCAGCTCCAAAGCAGCAGTTCGAATGAGGGCATTCATTCCCCCTTTCGAGGCCGCGTAATTTGAAGTGCCTGGCATCGCCACGGTGGGGCCCGTTACCGAAGAAGTAAATATAATCCGTCCGCCACCCTGGCGCCTGAAAAATGGCAAGGCGGCTTGTGTCAGCCAGAATCCCGCCTTCATGTTGACCGACAACGTTTGATCAAGCACCGGATCCGGCATCTCCTCCACGCTGTGAATCGGGAAGATAGCTGCGTTATGTATAACAATATCAACTCGATTCCAGCGCTCAGCCGTCACGGCAACCACGCGCTCAACCTCGCTACGCTGCCCAATGTCGCACTGAATCAGCATGGCCTCTCCACCACTGTCGAGGATGTCGTCGACAGTTTGCTGACCGTTGTCAGCGGAGCGGGTTGCAACAACCACTTTTGCTCCGGACAGAGCAAAGACCTTGGCAATACCCTCTCCAATGCCTTGACCAGCACCGGTGACGATAGCGACTCGCCCACTTAGATCTACATTCATGCCAGACAGTCCCTCATTTGGCACGACGGCCATCAGCAGAATGAGCCAAATATAAAAAGAGGCCCAAACTAATGATCAGCGTGGCAGCCGCAGCCGTGTTGATACCCGAGTAGTCTCCCTCATTGATCAGTCCTGCTGCAATGGATGGCCCCAATGCTGCACCCAAGCCCTGCAGCGCAGTCATAACCACAATAAACTTACCCTTCGAGTCCAAGTGGGCAATCACGCCGAGCTGATAAGACGTCGCCATGACATAGAGGCCCTGATAGGCGCACGCCCCCGCATAAAATGACCAGGCGGAAAACTGGCCTACCAACACCCAGAGCACCCATAGCTGACCAACCAATGCAATCAATATCGGAACGAAACGACCAAATCGCTGAGCGGCTGCGGCAGCGAGCAAAGCACCAAAAATCGCTGCGAGCTGTGAAATGCCAAGGGCATAACCAATGGTGGTCTCCTCGAGGCCTGCCTGAGTACCCATACGCTCGATGAAACCCCAAAAACCGAACACCGCCAGATAGTAGGCAAACCCACCAAAGAGGCCGAAATAAAGCGCTGGGGGCACTGAGGCAGATGAATCGCCCGCGATATCTGTCGATTCGGGACTAGCGCCCACCACCCCATACCGTGGAAATCTCGGTAAAAAGATCAGGGTTGTCAGTGCCAGCAACGCCATCAGGTAGAAAAGGCTGTTTATGCCCGTGTTGGACATCAGTGAAGGCGCCCAGGCAAATAAAGCTCCCATGACCAATCCCTGAACAGCCTGGGCAATACCAAAGGCTCGATCGGGTTCGCGATTATCACCCAGCGCGGCCACCACAATGGCAAACACCCCACCCCCTACAAACCCCGACAGAAAACGAAGTATCAGAATACCGGTGTGGCCCTCCACCATAGGACTACTGAAATTAAGCCCCGCATAAATCGCCAATCCTGCCAGCAGTGCTGATCGCCAGCTCACGTTGCGAACCCAAAGTGCCGCCGTAAGAAGGCCAAGGACCAAGCCAATACCCTCAGCCGTCGCAACCGCCCCCGCCTGCTGCTCGCTAAAACCGTAGCTGTCGACCAAGCCGCCGACGATCAATGGCATCAAGATAATAGCGGCCGGTCCGACGGGATAAATTGCGGAGATGAGCGTGGTTTGGCCCAGGCTGTGATCGATTCCGTCGCGATGGGGCATAGATATTTCCTAGCGTAGTCAGGAGAAGTTAGCCAACGGGGCCGAACGACAGAACCCTGCCTTTTGCTTCGCAAAACCCCGCATCGACACTTGATAAACCGTAACGTGTTACGTAATATTTGTCGAGCAATAACAAAAAACTGCTTTTTCAGGCAAAAGCGGCGCATGAGACGCGCGCAATGCTTGGATTCGCAACACAGAGTTGCGATCCAACGCACTAACCAAGGGGAACTCACATCATGAAACCATCCTTTACTAAACTTACCTCACGCTATTCACAACGCTTTAGCCTGAGCCTTCTGGCCATCGCGGTGGCCACAGCAACTGAAGCCGCTGTTCTGGAAGAGGTGGTGATAACCGCTCAGAAGAGAGAACAGAATCTGCAGGATGTGGGCGTTTCTGTGACTGCCTACTCTGGTGACCAAATGAAGGCGCTGGGTGTGACCAATACGACCGAGATCACCGAGCAAATCGCGGGTCTGCAGATGACCAGTTTTTCTCCTAACCTGGTGACCTTCAATATTCGCGGTGTATCGCAGAATAACTTTACCGATAACAATGAAGCGCCTGTTGCGGTCTATATCGACGACGCCTATGTCGCCAGCATGAATGCAATCAGTGGCCAGTTATTTGATATCGATCGGGTGGAGGTTCTCAGAGGGCCTCAAGGAACTCTCTTCGGCAGAAACGCAACGGGTGGCGTTATCCATTACGTGACGAGAGGCGCCAGCGACGAGGAGTTCAACGGCTATATTGAGGGAACCTACGCAGACTACTCCAAATACAGCATAGAGGGTGCGGTTGGCGGCTCGATTTCTGATTCAGTCCGCTTCAGGGTCGCCGGACGCAAAGAGGAATCTGACGGATACATCGAAGGAAACACATATCCCCAGGACCTCACGGTAGTACCCGTGGAGGTGCTGCCCCCCGCGAGTGGTCAAGATCTTGGCGGTTCAGATGGCTACTCATTAAGAGCGGCGTTGGAGATTGACCTGTCGGATAGCGCGACTTTGGCGTTAAGTGCGAAATACTCAGAAGACAGCGATGTACCCACAGGTGGCTACATTTTCTTGCCATACGGTGATCCGAGTATTCCAGCCACCGATCCCGCCGACCCCAACGCCTATGTGCCACCGGAGTTTACGGCTTTTGTGACTGACGTTATCGGCGCACCCGCAGGTGCGACCTCAGCTATTTTCTTTTGTAACGACCAGATCAACTGTTTCACCCCAGTCGATGCTGCGGGGCGGACTACTTACGCTGGCGATTCGCCAACGCCCTGGAAGCACTACTCAGACTATGCCGGGTATATGGATCGAGATACCACCAATCTTACTGCGAGACTCGATTGGGAACTCAGTAATGGCATCGAGTTAGTCTCCATCACCAACTACTCCGCTACCGACAAGTTCTACACAGAAGATGGTGACGGTATCCCCGCTCCTATCATTGAATTCACCACTATCGCGGACTTTTCCCAGTTCTCTCAGGAAATACGACTGTCTGGGGAAACCGATAGACTGCGATGGACCGCTGGCGCCTACTTCCTGGACATGGAAACCGATGCCGATGTGGTCACCGTGGGGGCGCCTGTGGGTGGGGTGGCTGCGGAGCTGGGTTTCTTTGATGACATGGGAAATAATCTCGCGGTCAATGCACGCGTGGCACAAGACTATCTGCTCGAATCAAGAAACTGGTCTGTTTTCGGCCAAGTAGAGTTTGACCTGACGGATGCTCTCACGCTGATCGGCGGCTATCGATACTCCCAAGATGACAAAGAGCTCGATTTCACCACAACCTTTCAGGCCGATGCCCTCATCACTGACGTAGCCTCAGGAGCAACTGACGGCAACCCTGTGGCGGTAGAGACGCTGAATCTGGCAAACGCCGTTGCGGCCGCCGGTGGTGACCCTCAGGACGAGGTAGATTATGGCGACTACGCGGCGAGACTGCAGCTCGACTATCGACTGAGTGACAACACGCTCCTCTTTGCTTCGTATAACCGCGGCATCAAGGGAGGAAATTTTGCTCCCTCGGCCAACGTTACCCTTGAGCAAATAAGACACGAGGAGGAAGTGCTGGATGCGTTCGAGGTTGGCGTCAAGACGGAGTTTCTGGACGGCAAAGCCCGCTTAAATGCGACTGCCTTCTATTATGATTACAGTGATTATCAGGCGTTTACCTTCTCTGGAGGCACCCCTAGCGTCAGCAACGCCCAAGCAGAGAATCAGGGCGGTGAAATCGAGCTTACGTTGATGCCTACGCCAAACTGGGACATTCTCCTTGGCCTGTCGCTGCAGGACTCTTCAGTAGACGCAGTGGAGACGCCGCAAGCTCAGGGCACACCTGTCGGCTTCTCAGTGGACTGGCCTATCGATTATTTAGATAACATGGAGTTACCTAATGCACCCGATGTCAGTTTCAACTATCTGGTGCGTTACAACTTCGATATTGCACAAGGCAATCTGGCGTTCCAGCTAGATGGTGCCTACTATGGGGATCAGTATCTGGAAGTCACAAATGGTGCAGCCGCTTTTCAAGCGTCATATAACGTGGCCAACGTAAGCGCCACCTACGCGACCGATAAGTGGAGCCTCCGTGCCTGGGTTAAAAACGTAGGGGATGAAGAGTACAAACAGTATGCTCTGGATCTCGGCTTCCTCGGCGGAACAGCCGTATACGCACCCCCTCAGTGGTGGGGTTTCACTGGCACCTACAACTTCTAGTCAGTCGTCATGATTGCTGGAACCGTAAATGGAGGACATCGCGTCCTCCATTTTTTTTATCACCGTCTTTGTACTTGGACGCCCTATCTGATTCTTGGACTGCTACTGACTGGCTGTCAGCCTGAGGAGCTTCCGATCCAAACAGATACTGAGGCGCCACCCGATACCAGGCCCAATGTGCTGCTGGTCGTGGTGGACGATGTCGGCTTTTCCGATCTCGGCTTTTTCGGCGGTGAAATTCCGACGCCGACGCTAGATGGTCTCGCCGCAAGCGGCATCACCCTGACCAATTTTCATGTAGCGCCCACCTGCTCGCCCACTCGTTCGATGCTCCTTTCGGGTGTCGATAGCCATCAGGCAGGATTGGGCAATATGTTCGAGGAGCTGGCACCCAATCAAAAAGGACAGAAAGGCTACGAAGGCTATCTGCACGAGCGAGTTGCTCCCCTGCCCGCGCTTTTTCAAGAAGCGGGTTATCAAACATTCATGAGCGGCAAATGGCATTTGGGTTTGGCGGACGACCAGTCGCCGACTCAGCGCGGTTTTGATAAGGCGTTTGCCCTGCTGGAGGGTGGCGCGGGTCATTTCTCTGATATGCAGTCCCTGTGGCAAACCGAAGTAGGAATCCGCGGCAAGGCCAAGTATCGAGAAGATGGTGTGATGCTCGATGAGCTGCCCGATTCATTTGAATATTCGAGCCAGTTTTATGTCGATAAGCTCATCGAGTATTTGGAAAACGCAGTGATCGATAAGCCCGGCGGCTCGCCCTTTTTCGCTTATCTGGCGTTCACAGCTCCTCATTGGCCGTTGCAGGCGCCACCCGCAGCCATCCAAAGACACAAGGGCAACTACGACCTTGGGTATGAGGAACTGGCCAGACAGCGGCTAGCGCGCCAAATCGATTTAGGCATCTTACCGCCCGGCACGCCGCTCAGCCCCAGACCCTCTGATGCCCCTCCATGGGAATCTTTAACCGCCGAGCAGAAAGCCCTTTCTGCTCGGCGAATGGAGATCTATGCGGCAATGATTGATGAGGTCGATCGTCATTTGGGCCGGCTCGTTACCTATATGACCGCGAACAAGTTGCTCGAGAATACTGTCGTGGTGTTCCTGTCTGACAATGGTGCTGAAGGACACAGTCTGGATGCCCTCTTTCCTGAAGCGGTCTTCCCCAAGGCGAGAGAATGGGTTCTCGGCACGTTCGACTACGATTACGACTCCTTGGGTTCAGCGGACTCCTATGTGCTCTATGGGCCCGGATGGGGCTGGGCGGCAACGTCCGCTTTTAGAGGTTACAAGGCTTATGTAACTCAGGGTGGCACTCGTGTTCCTGCCTTCATTAGCTTTCCAAAGCACTTGAATAGTGGGGTACAAAGATCAGACCTACTCAGTGTTAAGGATATCGCCCCCACGCTGCTAGATCTCGCTGGCATTCCCGAGCCTCAAGGCCAGTTTAAAGGCCGACCCGTAGTGCCTATTAGTGGTGAATCGATGGTTCCCCTCTTGCAGACAGCGACCGCGGATCCTCAAGAGGAAAGGCCGCAGAGAGTGCTCGGCTATGAATTATTTGGTAAACGAAGCCTCCGCCAAGGCCACTGGAGTGCGGTGGAAATGTATGAGCCACAGGGTACGGGGGAATGGCAGCTTTATGATCTCGACAAAGATCTTGCGGAACAGCAGGACCTGGCCACCGCGCATCCAGACAAGCTGGCCGAACTCATCTCGCTTTGGCAGGACTACGCCGCCGAGAACAACATCGTCATCCCGGATTGGAACAGCGGCTACTAAAGCGCTAGCAACTGGGCGGCGGCGCGCTCGGCTTCATGCACTGCACCTTCCCACATCTGGTAGCCCTTCAATTCAGCATGGGCGAAAGCAATCCGACCATGGGGCTCCCGGAGAATATCTGCTGGCGGCTGACTACCATCTTTGCCAAAGAAAAATCCGGGGGGTGTTACCAGGTAAGCATGTCCCTGCCGATTAAGCGTGATACCCGCAATGTCCCTGTCAGCATCGAAACCGCCTGCTGCAAACATCTTGGTAAACTGGCGACGAATTTCATTTTCAACCTGCGCGTAGCTAAGCGAAAACAATCGCATACGCGCAGCCACCGTTTGCTCCTTCAGCGATAAACCTGGCATTCCGAAGGAATTGTAGAGGGTTAACACCGTTGGCTTCTCGGGATCCAGCGGCATCGGTTCTTTGCCGTCCAGAATCATCTGACGGCGAAGCGTCGTAAACCAACCACCCATATCGTCACCGAACCAACGCACGGAAGCGACACCGAGGTTTTCCATGAACTTCCAGTTTCGCAAGGCTACATTGATAGTCAGCATCGGCGAATGCGCAAATTGATCCATAGCGTCGCGATAGCTGTCGGGCAAATCAGAAACGACGCGTTTGTTCATGTGTTGCTGTCCCGCCATCACAACGCTGTTGGCGCTCAGCGTTTTCATCACACCGTTTTTCAGATAGGTGACCTTTACCTGATCTGCAGAGTCCACCGGACCATCGTGTCGAACATTGACAACCAAAGCACTGAGGCGAATTCTCGCCGGCTGATTGGGTCTATCCAGCGCCGCAAAATCCACCGGATTTGAAATAATCTCTGTTAGTGAGCTGGCCTGACCAAAGGCATCGGGAATAATGCGATGCACCAAATGACGGAGAATGCCGGTATTACCACCCGGGAAACTCGCCAGATAGACGTAATCCGTCGGATCGCCAATACCGAATTGACGGCCATATTGGTTGACGCCCGGCTGGATAAAATTAAAAGCCTGATACGCAGAGATAACGTCAGTCCCAAGACCACAACCCATGGCCGCGGCGAAGGGATTGAGATAGTTGTCGATGAAGGGATTGTCGATGCCCATCTCGGTTCGCAGAAATTCCTTGTAAGTCATGGAATCTAGCCACTGGGCCCAATCTTCTCTCTCGGGGGGCTGCCGATAGAGCTCCATCCAAATCAAATCGTTTTTTGTTTTTTCATCGATGGGAACGTCTTTGAATCGATTGGACCAGGGGTTAACGGCCATGCCGCCGTTTTCATGAAACCAACCCAAATCCGTGTCTTCCCATGTCAAATGCATAGGAGAATAAATATCTTTTGGAATCTTAAGGCTGCTGTTCTTCGCCTGCTGCCACTCAAACTCCATGGGGAGATCCAATTCCTCCCAAATATGGGAATACATCTCGATCTTTTTGGCACCGCTTATGGGCCAAACCGCGCCATTCGAACCCTGCGGACCCCAGAGCCTATAGCCATCCACGTCGAACTCGTTCTGCCGAGCCTCACCCCCAAACATGGCATGATTATCGAGAACGAGCACGCGAGCATCAGGCTTTGTTTTAAGGTAGGTATACGCCGCCGAGATTCCGGCAAAGCCACCACCCACAACCACCAGATCAAAATGCTCGCCGGTTGACTCCGCGTCAGCCACCTGTTTTTCAAAATCTTTGTTGCGAAAGGTATGTGCCGCATTCACAACGCTGTGTGTATTGCCGTTCGCATTGGCATAACTTCCCACACCACCGGGTCCTGTCCACGTCTGATCGAGATCGTTCAGTGGCGCCGATATCATTTGTGGAAAGTCGTGGGTCGGTGCCATCGACGGCTTATCAGCGCGCGTGGCGGGGCTTGCGGCACTCAGTAGAGCGGCTCCGCTACCAATCAGAGTGCCTCCGACAAAGTCACGGCGGCTAATAGTGGCGTTGTTTGCGGTTTCTTTTTTCTTCTTTGACATGGGGACCTCGCTATTCTCAATCTATGGTGAAAGCGCCGGGAACGTACATTTCCCCATGGGACCACCACTCTCCCTCAATCTTCTCCCAGAGAAACAACATCTTGAAACTAAAGGGCTCTGCATCAACGCCTGGAGGAAAACTCACATGAAAGTTCACCCAATCCCAACCGGCATCGCCATTTACAAAGGATTGGAAAGACTCAATGTTAACCAATGAGCCGATGACCTCTTCATACACAGGACGAATCCCATCTCTGCCGATATGCGTATTTCCCTCGGGATCAACCGAAATAACACGCGGGGAATAGAAGTGATTAATAATCGGCTCAACGTCGTTATTCCGAAATGCCTCTTCTTTAAGGTCGTACTTGGCGCGAGTGGCGTCCTTGAAGGCAGCTAGCTCCTCAGAGACAGGGCCGGTATCCGGACTTTGGCTCGCCTGCCCCGCGAAGGCACCATTAGCTAGCAGGATTAGGATACCGGCCCCGAAAAGTTCCTTTTTCCGTAATTGCGTTACGCGCGCGGTAAGACCAGTTACAACAGATAAAAAAGATTTCACGGCATTCCCCCCGATTATTATTGGACCGCTCTCTTTGCCAGAGAAAAAATAATACGTAACGCGTTACGTGGTTTCAAGCGCTTCCTAGTGGTGTTCCAACTAGCGATGCAGGCAGGCGCGGTGCGAATGTGAGAGGACACGATGGCCAGAAAGCACCCACGGTGGGATGGTGCCGGAGATAGGAGTCGAACCTACGACCTTCTCATTACGAATGAGCTGCTCTACCAACTGAGCTACACCGGCACGGGTCGCGAATGGTAAGGATTTCTGATGCCTGCCTCAAGCCCTCGCAGGGGCAAGAGTTGGCAACTCGCGCTGTCTGGTGGTCACCCTGACGGGCACGGGAATCGGGATGAACCAGCCTCAGGCCGACAAGACGAGTTTGGGCTGCCGATCTGCCCGGTAAATGCCCCAATGTTTTTCGGGTTCAAGCGGGTGATCAGACCCTTTCCAATTCTCGTCAAAGGCTTCGAATAGATACACCAGCACCTGCTGCTCATCCGCCCAAGCGAGAAGCTCCTCTACGTACTGTTGCTGGTAGTACTCACCCACATTTTCCGCTGGAATACCCCGCCCGTTGGATGCGGTCGCCCAACCCGCCTCGGTAATAATCACCTGCTTGTCCGGGTGGCGCGCCCGCACCGACTCGTAGTTCTCTCGGGTGTAAGCCAGTGCCTCTTGGACGGTTTTGTATTCCCATACCGGATAGGTGTGAATGGCAATTAAATCCACATGAGGTACGAGCGGGTCAAGCTTGCCGAGCCATGGCACATAGTTCTCACAAAAGGTAACCGGCTGGCTGATATGCTTTTTCAGATATTTCACGTAGCCGACGACGGCGTCAGTGGATACCAAATGGTCGGTCCACTCCACCGTCGCCTCATTACCCGCCGAGACCACATCAACAATATGAGCGTACTGGGTTGCCCATTGAGCCGCCCTCGCAATCTCCTGTTGATTTGCGTCCCTATTTTTCTTGAGCACTGCCGGTGAATACTCTGCGCCCCAGGGGCAGTTGGGGTTACTCTGCTCGGCACCAATGTATGCACCCAGCATGACCTTGAAATCAAACCCCTGCTCGTCGATAACTTCCAACACTCGCAAAGAATGAACATCACACGCATAAAGACGCAGGGCTTCCCAGCGACCCCGCAGTAAGGACAGGTCGCTGGCTATCTCCTCCTTCGACGGGTACACACCCGTATCAGGACTTTGCCCGTCTCGAAATCCCGAGTAGCAAATCGCTGATTTTGGGGTGAGCACGTGATCTTTATTCATGAAGCCTTGGCGTATTTAAACTGCTCGTCCTTGTCCCACAGACCCCAGTGGGCACCAACGTCTCCTTCCCCGGCGTCACCCGCGACCTTCCAGGATTCATCGAAGGAGGAGAAGTAAAACATTTCAATATCTTCACTCGCAGCCCACTCCATCGCACGCAGGAAATACAAATAAGCGCCCTGTGGCGAAGACTCGGCACCATAAAAATTGCCTCCGGCGCTGGGCCAGCCGGTCTCGGAAATAATAACGCGCTTACCCTCAGCGACACGCTGTACACGACGATACATGTCCTGCATGTACAAAATGGCGTAGGGATGAGCACAGCCTTCCCAGAAGGGATAACAGTTGGTCAGCAGCACGTCGCAGGCAGCCGTAATGTTTGGGCGAGCCTCAAATTCGTAATAAGCATCCACATATCCCATTGGAATATGACTGGGCAGCCGCTCCCGAGCTTCCTGCATAAAAGCCAACAGTTGGTCCTCTGAGAGATCCTCCCGATAGAGCACCTCATTACCCACTGCCGCGATATCAACGGCACCCTCATGGGCCAGCTCTATTAGCCGCTCCATCTCCAGCCGATTTTTATCGTCATCCGTGCCAAGCCAGGCGCCGACAAGGGTCTTAAGCCCATGCTCTTTGGCGACGATAGGAATGAGGTCATTGCCCTGAGTCGTGGAAAAAGACCGAATCCAGCTGAACCGGCTGGCCAGCACCGTCATCCGGCGTTCGATTTGATCGCGACCCAACTCATCACCTGGCTTTTGGCCATCCACGTAGGCACTGAAAGAAATGCCATGCATTTTTTGTGCTAGCAAAGCCTCCAGACGCTCATCGAGAGTGCGGTGCTCAGAGGAGGTTCCTGCGGGATTTAATAAATGGTGATGCTTGTCCTGACGTAATGACATAGCGGTTCCTGAATTCAAAGGCAAACGGATAGACGTAGAATGTTAACCAGCGTGTCGCGTTTGGATAGCGGCAATACGACAAGGGGCCCATTTAGGTGGATAAACCGGAAGCCATGCGGTACCAGCAAATTTCCCGCTGGCTTAGGATATTTATCCCCTTGCAAGCCAGTGACGGCCACAATCGTTAGTGCCTTTGCAAGACCTCGGTTGGCAACCCAGCGCTGTGGTAAACCGCTCGCGCTCAGGGGTAGCCAACACCATCAGATCAGCCACAGGCTTCTGACCCAGATAAACCAATAAAGATGAGCGGTATGACAAGCAAATCGGTATTCCTCGGCGCGAGCCCATTAGCTGCGGGCAAGAAATCAGTAACGGGATCCTATGTCCAACGCCGGGATGACGTTTTCTATCGCATAGAAAACTTCAACGACATGGACGACTTTTTCATCAGCGTAGTGAGTGATTCCAATCACTGGCTGTTCATTTCGACTCGAGGCGGTCTCTCTGCGGGCAGGACCGACTGTGACAGCGCCCTCTTCCCCTACTACACCGAAGATAAGCTCAGAGAAAACAGCGCCAATACAGGCAGCCGTACCCTTGTGATGATTGAGGCACCCGATAAACAGATCCTGTGGGAGCCCTTTGCACCTCTCCATGACCGGGTCTATCGGGTCACTCGAAATCTTTACAAAAACGTACTGGGTGACAAGCTGGTCTTTGAGGAGATCAATCACGACCTCGGGCTGTGTTTCAGCTATCAGTGGGCGACGTCGGACAAGTATGGCTTTATAAAACAGGCAACACTTGAAAATATGGGTGCGTCCGAGATCAAAGTACGGGTGCTCGATGGGATCGAGAACATTCTTCCCTACGGGGTATTGGCAGGTACTCAGAATGAGTTGAGCTGCCTGGTGGACGCCTACAAGAAGAACGAACGCGTCGAGGGGTCGCCGCTTGCTATCTATGGCATGAGTTCAATCCTCTCAGATCGTGCTGAGCCCAGCGAGGCCCTCTCGGCGACCACGGTGTGGAGCTATGGCACCGCCAACGCATACTATTTATTAAGCTCCCTTCAGCTGGACGCCTTTCGACGAGGCGAGTCCCTGGTCGGCGAAGATGAGGTACTTGGGCGGCCCGG
>CAJXMD010000060.1 GCA_913056165.1 uncultured Halieaceae bacterium | reverse complement strand
CCGCACCCCTTAGGTTGACATTCCAAGAACTCGATGTGGCAAGCGACTGGTTAGCGCTTGACTTGCTTGGGCTTGGTGTTGGTCATGGTGATCGGGTGATGGTGCAGCTGCCAAACATTGTTGAGCTGATGGCATGTTACTTTGCGGCCAGTAAGTTGGGAGTGGTTATCTCACCACTGCCTGTGCAGTATGGCCGTCATGAAATAAGTTCGCTTGCCAGTGCTCTCGATCCTGCATGGTTCATAGGAGCAGACAAGTTTCGCGATCAACACCTCGCTGAAAATGGCACGGCCGCCTTGGGGGCGTCCCGCGTGCTGGCGCTTGATGTGGATTTTGGATTACGAAGTACCAGCCTCTCAAGGCAGCAGCAGGCAGAACTTAATCAGTATCGTGAAGAGCATCCAGTAGATGCCAACGATATTTTTTCCGTGTGCTGGACATCGGGGACAACGGGGACGCCAAAGGGAGTTCCTCGATCACACAATATGTGGCTCGCTTCAGGCCGCATGACGGCAGTAGGGAGCGAATATCAACAGGGTGATTTACTGCTTAATCCTTTCCCCATGGTGAACATGTCCGCCTTGGGTGGCTTTTTGTTTCCGGCAGTTCAGCAAGGCTGTGGTGTGGTCTTGCACCATCCGCTCGATGTGCCGGTGTTTCTGCAGCAAATCCAGCAGGAAAATATTACGTTCACCATTGCACCTCCTGCGCTACTCAATAAGTTGGCGAAAGAGCCGGAATTGTGGCGGCGCTTTGATTTTAGTCGCTTGCGCGCGATTGGTTCTGGTTCTGCCCCGCTGGCACCCGACATGATCGATGTTTTCGAGCATGATTACGGCGTAGCGATCTACAATATTTATGGGTCGAATGAAGGAATTGCCCTCATTTCATCGCCAACCGCTATTCCTGATTCTCGGGCACGGGCCGGGTTGTTCCCCCGAAGCGGTTGTGGACTAGAGAACTGGCGCGGTGAGCTTTACGAGTCGGTTGAGTCAAAAGTCATTGATCCTGACGATGGCCGTGAACTCTCGGCACCAGGGGATCGGGGCGAGCTGTGTTTTTCCGGCCCCACAGTATTTGATGGTTATCTGGGTGCGGGCGATGACGATGTATTTACGCGCGACGGTTTTTTTCGCACCGGTGATCTTGTGGATATCACTGGGGACGGTGGGGAGTACTACCGGATTGCGGGTCGCCTAAAGGACATCATCAACCGCGGCGGCATGAAAATATCTCCGTCAGAGATCGATGCACTACTCGACGGCTACCCGGGTCTGGCTGAGGCAGCGGTCTGTTCCTATCCGGATGACGAATTGGGAGAGCGGGTTTGCGTTTGCGTGGTGCCTTTGTCGGAGGAAAACGTCCCGACCCTCGATGATCTGTGCAAGCATCTTATTGATTGTGGTGTGGCAAAGTTCAAGCTGCCAGAGCGGATTCAGAGCGTGAGCGCATTACCCCGAAATCCCTTGGGCAAGATATTGCGTCACGAACTTAGTGCCAAGCTTGTTTAGCTGACGCCAACTGACAAATTAGCCTCCACCGCTGACAAAAATCCTGCCATGTCTACGATGGTTTCAGTCTCGGGGTTGAGCGTCTTGCCCTTCAAATCACCGGTGACCGTACCTTGGTCAACGGTATTGATAAGCGCGGTTTTGAGACTATCGGCGTAGTCTAAAAGCGCCGTGTTGCTCTCTCGCGTGGCGATTTCCTCAAGAGCATTGGCGACAGCAAAAATCAGCGCCGAGGAATTGAAATGGGCTTCTTTACCGTCGGTTTCCTGGTAGCGCAGGTAGAGATCGTGAGCGGTACCGTGAGGGGCCTCGAAAAGCTTGGTGCCGTCCTTACTGATAATGACCGAGCTGGCTGTCGCCAGACTGCCCCCGAGGGCGGCAGAGATATCGGAGAAGATATCTCCATCCAGATTTTGCGCCGGGTATAGACCCCATCGCGGTGGATCGCAGATCATTTTGCTCAGCTGCCGGGAAGGCCGCATGATCATGAAAGAGGGGGGTGGCGTATCAAGCGCTGCGAGTTCCTGACGAATCTCCAGAATGATCGAGCTGTATACCTCGTCGTAATTTACAAACTCACGCTTGAGACCAAAATAGACTTCTTTCTTATTGATCGCTGCATCCTGAAAAACCTGGCTTACCCAGTCTTTGATGGATTCCCGATCGTTGGACATGAAAAGAATCGGGTCATTGGTTTTGACATGGCGGGCATGCTTTTCCTCGCCATCGACAATCACTTTGATAACCCCATCTTCTGACGCCGGGGTGTTGTAACTACCGTATTGATCGCCGCCGCCCGCACTCATGCGCGAAATCGAGACGTGGGCTTTCCGTTCGGGCAGGCCATAGCGTTTGAGTTGCTGCACAAGCTTGAAAAGCTTCATGCCGCTGACGTTGTCGGGAACGCCCCAGAGTGCCCGCTTGGGTGGATTGGAGACGATTCGGGCCGCCTGTGCATCTATCAGTTCATAGTGATAAGTGAGGCCAGCCGCTTCTACCTGCGCCTGGTACTCGTTGTAGTAGATGGTCTCGATCGCCTCGCGCATCACACCGTCATACCCGGGTATGACCGTGTCCTTAAGGCCTAGATAAATATCCCGCTTTTCATCTAGCGCCCGTTGGAAGAATCGGTGGGCCCATGCTTTTACCGCCTCAATGTCGTTAGTCGCCAGCATCCAGGGATCACCCTTATTGAGTGCACGTCGGTGCAACTCAATCGGATCGCCACTGCTTCCTACGAAAACAACCTTGGCAATGCCGGTGGCGTTGGATAGCTCGCTGTAGCTGAAGTCGAGGCCGCCGCTCTCCATGGTGTCGACTTCGATATCCCGGTCTATCCAGTCGGGCCTGACGCTTTTCAGGTTGCGAAACTCGATATCCTCCCGGGTGATATTGCCGCTGATTCCTTTGCGGATAGCACCATTTGGGGACTTGGTGGCGAGGCCATCGAGGGCCTTCTCGTCAATCTCCGGGTGTTTTGCCAGAAGCCCATCAAGCTGCTGGCGATTAACTGTCATCCCTGCATTTTTGATACCGACGCCATGTGCTTTCAGCGCGTCGATTGCCTCCCGCACCACTTGGCCATTGCTGATGAGCCGCTGCTCCGCCGACAGATCTATTTCAACCAGTTCGATATCGAGCTTCGCCTTTACAAAGCGATGCAATATCTCATCAAAGGCCACCTGCGCCATCTCGTCGCCGTGGAGAATGACCAGTGGATTGTTAACGGCAATTTTGGCGCCCAAGGGAATATCCTCTCGCTGGGTGGTTCGTTCGATAGTCACCGGTGAATTTCGGGTGGCAAGGGTAGCGCAGGGCGGTGGCTAACCCTAGAGGACTTTTGCACAACGGCGGGTGTCGACTGGAAAATTTGCAGGATCAGCGATCTTTCCAGTCTGGAGCTCGTTTATGGATGAAAGCATCAATGGCTTCGTGAGCATCCTCGGTCATCGCGACCAGCGATTGCTGTCGATCTTCGAGGGCCATTGCGGCATCAAGGGACCCTGCATCAATGGTCATATTCAGGCCGTCCTTTGTCAGCCGAAGTCCCATGGGGGAGGTGGTAAGCATGTCATCAATAAAGGCTTGGGCAGCCTCCTCCAGCTCGTTCTCCGGCACCACCTGAGAAACAAGATTAACGGCCAGTGCTCTCTCCGCCTGAATAAAGCGTCCGGTCATCATCAGTTCGCTCGCAATGGATAATCCAACGAGACGCGGTAGTAAATAACTGCAAGCCATGTCACAGGCTGTGAGACCGGCCTTTATGTAGGCCGCATTCATTTTGGCGGTGGTGGCCGCGATGCGAATATCCGAGGCAAGTGCGAGGCTGAATCCGCCGCCACACGCGGCTCCCTGCACGCAGCTTATGATGGGCTGCGGGCAGCGCCGCATCGCGCGAAAGATATCCGAAATACTTCGCTGCAGATCCATGAGTGAGTTCGGTGTCGACTCGGTAGTCCACTCCTCACCCGAAAGATCTAATCCCGCGCAAAATGCCCGGCCATTTGCTTTCAGGACCACAATCCTGATTTCTGGCTGATGTCGAAGTTCCTCGAAAGTTGTCCTCAGCGCGGCGGTGAGGCTTGGATTCAGGGTGTTGAGTGCTTCCGGTCGGTTAAGCGTCAGCCAGAGCACCCCATCTTTTTGTTCCTTTAGCAGTACATTCTCTTCAGTCATGAATTACCTTGTCGGCATACGCGCTTTTAACGCTTGTTGAAAATGTGATTGATGGCTTCTTCGAAGGTCACCTTACCCAGCGAGATATCTTCGAGTATCCCCTCACCTTCCTCGGTCGTGAGGAAGTCTTTTGCCTGTGACTCAATGTGTTTCAGCAGTGCTTTCTCTGCAAGTTTGCGTCCTCTCAACGATCGCCGCTGGTCTATCAGCCCCGCATCGGTCATCGCAGCAGTCTGGTTTTGGATGATTTGCCACAGCTCGGAGACGCCCTGTCCGGTAGTCGCGACGGTTTCTGCAATCCCGGGTGATAGGGGTGTAGAGAGAAGGGCTAAAGAATCCTGCAGGTCGACCCTGGTTTGATTGAGGCCTTCCTTGTCCGCTTTATTGATGACGAAGACATCGCCCACCTCGGTGAGTCCCGCCTTGTTTGCCTGAAAAGAATCTCCCCAGCCCGGGGTTAGAACGACCACTACGGTCGTCGCTAGATTCACGATATCCAGTTCGACCTGACCGATACCCAGAGTTTCAACGAGAATGCGGTCCCACCCGCCGTGCGCAAGAAGTCGAATTGCCGTCTCGGTGATTCGTGTAAGACCACCAGTGTCGCCCCGCGAAGCCATCGATCGGATAAAGACATTCTGCCCCTGACTGTGGCCCTGCATCCTGACGCGATCTCCGAGCAGAGCGCCTCCGGAGATAGGTGAGCTGGGATCTACCGCCAGCACCGCCACTCTCGAGCCCGAACCGCATGCGTCGAGTAAGAGTGCATTGATAAGAGAGGATTTGCCTGCTCCCGGAGCGCCAGTAAAGCCGACAACGAAAGGACTTTTTTCAGGGGCGCTATCCAGCTCGCGCCGAATGATTGCCTCGGCGGCGGTCTCCCGTTCAAGGAGTGACAACAGACGGGCGAGAGCCGGTCTGTCCTCTTCACCGGCGCGTTTGAGTAACGCGGTAATTTGCGACGGTAAATCGTTGGTCACTTTCTGCCTGTTAAACGCTCTGCGGCATCGACAATGTCTGATAACTGAGAGCCTGGGGGATACACCTCAACCCCAAGGGCCTCGAGATCTTTGGCCGCATGGGGTGGAATTGTCCCGCCGGCAAAGATCGGTAAGTCAGGGCGAGTAGACTGAACAAGGGCAATCGCTCGCTTCGCGACGTCAATATGCCCCCCGATATTAAGGCCGACCAAATCAACGTCTTCATCCACTGCGGCAGACAGAATGTCATCGGTACTGGCCATACCTATCATGATCACCTCGAAACCTGCGTCACGCAGCGCGCGAGCGACGATCGTGGGGCCGCGCCAGTGACCATCCAGTCCGGTCTTAGCCATGAGAATACGTTTTTGTGCTTGTGACATCTGTGTCTCCTCAGGTTTGAATTGGAGTATTCCAGTTGCCAAACACCTGCCTGAATACGTTGCCAATTTCTCCGAGCGTCACTTCGGCATCCATGGCCTGCATCATGGCGGGCATGATATTTGTTTCGCCCTTGCAGTCTGCTTCCAGTTTTTTAAGGGCTGTCGCCGCCGCTGCCTCATGCCGTGTTCTCAGCACGTCTTGAAGCCTTGAAGTTGCAACATCAAAGGCATCGTCGGTTCCCATGAAGCCATCTACATGAAACGGGGACTCATCGTCTTGAAAGCAATTCACGCCAATGATTTTTTGTTCACCCGATTCGGTATCCATAAATTCCTTGTACTGATTATCAGAGGCTTTACTGTGAAGCCACCCGGAATCGAGTGCGGCGAGGTAGCCCCCCTGCGCCTGAATTTCCTCAAAAAATTGCCAGGCTTTCTCAGCAAGTTGGGCAGTCAGCGTCTCGATGTAATAAGAGCCGCCCAAGGGATCAGTGACATGGGAAATACCCGTCTCTTCCTGAATAATCTGCTGGATCCGGACCGACATCTGATGTGCATGCTCAGAGGGTATGGAAAGTGCCTCGTCATACCCTGACACGCCAAGAGATTGCACTCCGCCAAACACGGCGCCGAGCGCCATCAGCGTGCCCCTCACGATGTTGTTCAACGGCTGCTGATAAGTCATCTTTGAGCCGGCGGTCACACAGTGAATTCGCAGATTCGCTATCTTGGGATCAGTAATATCGTAGCGTTGCCGGAGTAGGTCAGACCACATTAACCTTGCGGCCCTCATTTTACAGGCCTCCTCGATGATCTGGATCGATGCACGGAAGCTGACACCCCCGCAGGCCTTGGCTGCGCCGCGAAGATCAACGTTACCTCTTCGCTTTATTTCATCGAGATACTCCACGGCGTTGGCAAACAGCACCCCAAGTTCCTGATCGGGGGTGAGACCGGTATCGGCGGCGTTATAGCCTGCGATAGATACCGGCACCCACCGTGGAAGGTATTGGTCGCAGAACTCGATGATGTCCGCGTTGAAGCGCAACCCCGCCTGGGTCGGTATTTGCTCCTTTGTTACGCAACCCAAATAGGTGAGGTTAAAGTCGCTTTGGCCTGTGCCGCTGATTTTGGCCAGATCGAACCCTCTCTGTTTGGCTACCGTCCAGTAAGCGGCGAGGGCAAAAGGTGCGTGCTGGACCACAGCACCCCCCGCATGACCAAAGCTGGTGTCAATCGGCAGTCCATCCATGCAGATAGCGGTATCTCTGACACTTTGCATGACGGCACCGGTGAGACCAACGTCCTCGCGACGGGCGACAACGTCTGGATGATCAACGTTGTAGCAGTGGTCGGCGGTATTGCGGTCGTGCTCCATGATGAAGCCGGTTTCACCATTTTTTAGTAGGAATTTAATTCGCTCGTTTTCATCCTCGGGTTTCCCAAAGCCGCTGAGCTGGAAAATCCGCCAGGGCTTGCTGCGATAGCCCGCAGGGTGGAAGCCACGCTGATAGGGCGCATCGCCTGGCGCCACGTTCATGCGAGCCCGATGCTCGGTAGGAATATCCGACTCTGTGTAAAACGATTTGAGCTCAATGCCTGAGGCGGCAAAAGCGGCTTTCGGGGGGGATTTTTCTGCCATGGCTCACCGTCTTGACGACTTTTATTAGGGGCTTATCGACGTAGCATACAGCAATTTACTTATCAGTATTGGATTGATACTCTCTGGTCATAACTATAAAAACGGGGGTTCGTTATGTTCTCTGCAGATAGCGCCACACTTGGCCTCACAGCAACGGAGCGTGTGCATATTGGACGTCGCGCTGCTGATGCGCTCGCCGAAGAAGTAACAACGCTCAACGCCAAACGGGTCTTTTTGCTCGTTAGCTCCACGTTGCGATCGCAAACCGATGAAATTTCTCTCATTGAATCTGCCTTGGGTGATTCCGTAGCTGCCGTGTTTGATGGCATTGGGCCTCATGGGCCACGCACTGATGTGCTTAAGGCGATGGACGCAGCAAGAGCCTGTGACACCGATTTGATCATCACAGTGGGTGGGGGTTCGGTGACGGATGCTGGCAAGGTTATTGCGCTTGGGTTGAAGCACGGAATCAAAAAGCATGAGGACTTTGAAGGGTTCTATGTTTACGTCGATGACAACGGCGACACCGTTGTGCCCGACTTCGAAGCCCCCGATATAAGAGTTATCTGCTGCCCGACCACACTTTCCGGGGGTGAATTCAACACCATGGGCGGTGTGACAGATGATCGGGAGAATAAAAAACAGGGCTATACCCATCGAATGATGGCACCCATTGCGATTGTTCTTGATCCTGCTCTCACTGTGCATACCCCCGAATGGCTCTGGTTTTCTACTGGAGTTAGAGCGGTAGACCATGCGCTCGAAGCGTTTGGCTCCACACACTCGAATTACTTTTGTGATGGCGTCGCTGGTAGTGCGCTGCGCATATTGGGTGAGGCGCTGCCTGCGGTAAAAGCGGACCCATCAAATCTGGATGCACGCCTGCGCTGTCAGGTTGGCGCCTGGCAGTCGATGATCCCCATCATTGGCGGCGTCCCCATGGGTGCCAGTCACGCGATCGGTCATGTCTTGGGGGGAACTGCTGACGTACCCCATGGCTACTGCTCCTGCGTTATGGCGCCGGCGGTGCTCGCATATAACAAGCCTGTAAATGGCGATAAACAGAAGCAGATTAGCGCCTGTTTCAATCAACCTGATCGCGATGCCAGTGACATACTTGATGAGTTCATTTTGGGCCTGGGCATGCCACGCTCGCTTGAGGCTGTCGGTGTGGGCGAGGATAAGCTCGACATCATTGCTGAATACACCATGCTCGATTTTTGGTCGCGTACCAACCCCAGGCCAATAGACGGCCCTCACGATGTGAGGACAATATTGGAAATGGTTCGTTAGCATGACAGCGAGCGGCTTGGCAGGGTCTCTCACGCTGAAGGACGAAGTCACCGACTTCAAGCGTCGTCGGATTCGTGAGGAAGCCTGCAGGCTGTTTTATCAGGAAGGGTATGAGAATGCGACGCTGGAGGCGGTCGCCAAAAAACTTCAGATCACCAAGCCCTCCATTTACCAACACTACGCCAACAAGGGCGAACTGCTCTTCGATATCTGTAAGACCGGAATATCACTGTCCCTCGAGGCTGTAGAGCAGGCTGTTGTCTTACGAGCGACCTCGTTGCAGCGCCTAGTGGCGCTTATCGAATCAGTGCTTCGAATTATTTTCGACTATCAAGAATTTATTGTGGTTTATACCCGCGAGGAAAAGCACCTCGACAGGGCACAGGCGAGAGCTATAAGAGAGCTCAGGAGCGCCTTTGATCACAAACTCGGCACCTTGTTGGCTGAGGGCGATTCGGCAGACGAGCTGTCGGTGGAGGATCCAGTACTGACGGCTACGACCATCGGGGGGATCATGACCTGGGTGTCTCTCTGGTATTCGCCCTCTGGAAAACGCACCCAAGTAGAGATAACGACTCACATCAAAGAAATGATTCTCCGATTGGTGCGAGCATCAGATGCACCGAAAAACCTGAAAACAGCTGATGCGCAGACAATTGTCTCTTTGACCGGGCAAACTGTTAAAGGTGAGAGTGATGACTGATCCAGCACCGCTGTTTGATCCTCGAGTACCGCCAAGAGAGCGCTGTGTTACTCGATACTTGATTGATAATTTTGCCGAGGATAAAGGCACTGAAACCTTCGCCGTTTTCCAGGACGGTGAGGTTTGGTCCTACGAACAGCTGCGCAA
The DNA here is from genome assembly GCA_913056165.1 of uncultured Halieaceae bacterium. Taxonomy (GTDB): domain Bacteria; phylum Pseudomonadota; class Gammaproteobacteria; order Pseudomonadales; family Halieaceae; genus Luminiphilus. Next base: position 2,896 of record CAJXMD010000060.1, on the reverse strand, counting down.
AAAGGTGCGGCAACTTGCTGGAGGCTTCCATGAGCAAGGAGTAAGCCGAGGCGACCATGTTGCAGTCTGGATGTTTGATAGCAAAGAAGCGATTCTGACTTTCTTTGCGATTAACTATTTGGGCGCGGTATTTGTGCCGATGAATACTGCTTACAAGGGCCAAGTGCTGAGTCATGTACTGAATGTCTCTGATGCAAAGATCCTCGTAGCCCATGGCCAACTGCTTGAGCGGCTGGGCGAGGTAGATGTTGCTCAGATCGAAAAAGCTATATCTGTAGGCGATGGTGAGTTACCACCAGCGATTGCGGGGGTGGACTTCAGTACAGTGGAATCGACTTCCGCTGAGCCTCCGGAGCTAGACCGACCCATTGAGCCTTGGGACGTGCAGTCGATTATTTTCACCTCGGGTACAACAGGCCCTTCAAAGGGAGTGCTGTCCTCCTATCTGCACATCTTTACGAACGCGGGCCCCGAAACCTGGCACTTTGTCACTGGTGAAGATCGCTTCCTGATCAACATGCCGATTTTCCATATTGGGGGCATGGGCGTTATTTTTGTGATGCTGTGCCGTGGCGGATCTATCGCGGTCATGGATGGCTTCGATACGGAAAAGTTCTGGCCCTTTGTGCGCGAAAGCAAAACCACCGCATTTTTCCTGCTCGGCGTCATGACCACGTTTCTTCTCAAGCAGGAGCCGAGCGACGACGATAAAAATCACGACGTGCGGCTGGCATTCATGGTGCCACTCACCGAGACTTGCACCGAGTTCTATGAGCGGTTTGGAATTGACGTTTACACCATTTTCAATATGACGGAAATTTCTTCTCCGATTGTCTCCGAGCCAAACCCCACAAAGCGTGGCACCTGCGGCAAAAAGCGGGATGGCGTTGACGTCCGGCTCGTGGATGAAAATGATTGCGAGGTCGCGCCTGGAGAAATCGGTGAAATGATCGTGCGCACCGATCGGCCGTGGGGGATGAACAGCGGCTACTACAAAAATCCGGAAGCGACCGCTGAGGCCTGGCGCAACGGCTGGTTTCATACCGGCGACTGCTTCAGGCAAGACTCCGAAGGTTATTTTTACTTTGTTGATCGCATGAAAGATGCCATGCGTCGGCGGGGTGAGAATATTTCTTCCTTTGAAGTGGAGGCGGAAGTCGTTGCATACCCCGAGGTCAGGGAGGCCGCAGCCTACGCTGTGCCCAGCGATCTTGGCGAGGATGACGTGATGATTTCAGTTGCGCCGGTCGCAGGAAAAACGATTGATCCCAAGGTGCTTATCGAATTTTTGGGTGAGCGGATGCCGTATTTCATGGTGCCTCGGTACATACGGGTTCTTGATGAATTACCCAAAACTCCCTCATCAAAGGTAATGAAGCATGTATTGAGAACAGAGGGCGTAACAACAGACAGCTGGGATCGAGAAGAACATAACATCAAGTTTAAGCGAGAAAAAAAGCACTAAGTGCTTCACCGACAATAACGATAGAAACCCTGAAAAGGAGCGACCATGTACATACATAAAGCAAATAAAGTAGTGGGAGTTGGCCTGTGTGCATTGGCAGCCAGCATAAGTGCGATCGCCCAAGAGAATGCCCTTGAGGAGGTGGTAGTTACTGCGACCAAGCAATCGGTAACCCTGCAGGATTTGGCAGGTGCTGCGAATGTACTAGGTTCGGATGCGCTCCAGCCCGGGGGTATACAGGAAGTTCGCGACATGCAGGTGGCTATCCCCAACCTGTCCCTCGGAGACCAGTTTGGCTTTGCTCGGGTGTTTATGCGAGGCATTGGCATGACCAGTATTGATATCGGGGGTGAAGGGGCTGTTGCCTTCCTGCAGGACGGGGCGATCGTGCCGCGACCTGCCGCCCAGTTAATGGGTATGTTTGATCTGGATCAGGTGGAGGTGTTGCGCGGCCCTCAAGGAACTCTCTATGGTCGAGGCGCAACGGCAGGCGCGATCAACATGGTGACCAGCAAGCCCGGAGATGAGCTTGGTGGCTATCTGAACTTCACTGCGGGCAATTATGGCCTGGCTAAGTTTCAGGGTGCAGTCGACGTGCCCCTAGGCGACGCGTTTGCGATGCGTTTGGCAACAAGTCTTGAGCAGCGGGATGGTTACGGTACCAATATTTACAGCGGCGACGATGTGAACAACCGCGATGCGCAGGCTGTGAGAGCGACCTTTGCTTATGACAACGGGGGCCCGTTCACCGGCATGTTGTCATTGCAGTATTACGAAGAAGACGATAACAACTACGCGTTCAATTATTTTGGTCAGTCGCAGGGGTCGGCCGCGCCAGTTCCGCTGGCGGTCATCTTTATGGGTGGTCAAACCATCGATATGGTCGGCGGTGGATTCTACGATATCAATTCAGATCAGGAGGCACTCAACGACAGAGAGGGGCAGCTCGCCAACTTAACCCTGAATTGGGAGCTGTCTGACAGTCTGAGCCTGCGCTCGATTACCTCAGTTCAAAGCATGGATCGCTTCTTGCGCGATGACCTGGATTCCACCGATGCAAACCTCTTTGGTCAAAATAACTACACCGAGGAGAGCGATTCCTTCGGTCAGGAATTTATTTTGAACTACAGCACCGATCGCTTGGATGTTATTGCGGGGGTAATGTATTTCGATGAGGAACTTTATGGCGAAGTAAAAGTACCCCTAACGAATATTTGTACGCTGTTGGCACCGGAACTCTGCGGTACGCCAATAGGCGATGCGATCAATGGCGGAAACTACTTGCAGGATGGAGACGTTGATATAGAAGCGTGGGGTGCTTACGCAGAGGCGACCTTTCGCCTGAGCGACCAGCTGGCGATTATCGGTGGGCTTCGCTACAACTATGAGGAGCGAGCCGGCACGGGATCGTTTATCTTCGATGCTATTCAG
>CAJXMD010000059.1 GCA_913056165.1 uncultured Halieaceae bacterium | reverse complement strand
AATAATGCCGCAGCGTGCGTAGGTGCTTTTGCCGAGACAGACCGTAAGCACGTTCCGTGGGATGCGAAAGTACTCGACGGTACAAGCTAGGGCGAAGGAATTGGGGGGAATCACACAAACGTCAGCGTCAACGTGGACGAAACTGTTGTCGTCAAAATTTTTCGGATCCACCGTTGCTGAATTGATATTGGTGAATACCTTGAACTCCCGACTACATCGCACATCGTAGCCATAGCTCGAGGTGCCGTAAGAAATCAGCCGCTGATCTCCCTGCTGTCGGACTTGACCGGGCTCATAAGGCTCAATCATTCCATGCTCCTCGGCCATCCGCCGAATCCAGCGATCAGATTTAATTGTCACGTTATCGTCTCCCTAAATCCTGCCTAATCATCACCCATGGTGATAGTGGGCGATGTTGGTACGCTCGCGTCTCCCAAATTGCTCACCAAAGCGTCGGCAATTTTTAAAAAAATCCGGGCCTCGGTCGAATCGGACTGTGCCATCACCATGGCCTGTCCGGAGTCTGCGCTCTCTCTTACGGCAAGCGACAAGGGCAGCCTCGCCAATAACTCAACATCGTATTCTGCGGCGAGCCGGTCGCCACCCCCTTGACCGAAAACAGGCTCCTCATGTCCACAAGCACTGCATACGTGGATAGACATGTTTTCTACCACCCCAAGCACTGGTACCTGCACTTTGCGAAACATCTCAATGCCCTTCCAGGCATCGATCAACGCAATATCCTGAGGCGTTGTGACGATGATCGCTCCTGACAGGGCAGCCTTCTGAGCAATAGTAAGCTGTATATCACCTGTGCCCGGTGGCATATCGACCAACAGAACGTCCAGGTTTCCCCATTCGGTTTGCTCCAGCAGCTGCACCAGGGCACCGCTTGCCATTGGACCTCGCCAGACCATCGCGGTCTTCTCGTCAGTCAGGAAACCCATAGACATTGCTTTGATGCCATGAACAGCAACGGGTCTGAGACGCTTGTCATCGATTTGCTCTGGCATGACATCCTCGGCAACCCCAAGCATGCGTTTCTGGCTGGGGCCATAGATATCCGCGTCCAGCAGCCCCACCGCCTTCCCTCGATGGCTGAGGGCCGCGGCCAAATTCATCGCCACCGTTGATTTTCCAACCCCGCCCTTTCCCGAGGCGACAGCCACAATATGGGTAATGCCACTCTGCATCGACGCTAGACCCCTGCTCCACCAAATGAACACAAACGAAGAAAGACGCGGAGTATACCCGTGATGGGGCGGGACAGCATGAAACTCCAGCCCCGATCCGTTAAACTCCACGCCCTCGATTACCCACCTGATGATTTTAATGACAAGCAACGCGCGAAAGATATTGGTCACATCGGCACTGCCCTATGCCAATGCGCCTCTTCATCTGGGTCATATGCTGGAGCAGGTACAGACAGATATCTGGGTCCGCTTCCAGCGATCCAGGGGCCATCAATGTCTGTATGTGTGCGCCGATGATGCTCACGGCACCGCCATCATGCTGTCCGCGGAGGCTGCAGGGGTAACGCCCGAAGCCCATATCGACGCAGTGAAATCCGATCACCTGCGGGACTCCACGGGCTTTCTTATCGGCTTCGACCAGTATTACTCCACTCACAGCGAAGAAAACCGACAGTGGTCCGAACGTATCTTCCAAAAGCTTGACGCCGCCGGCCACATCAGTGTTAGAGAGATTATTCAGGCCTATGATCAGGAGAAGGGTCTTTTCCTAGCAGACCGATTTATCAAGGGCACCTGCCCGCGCTGTAAAGCAGCAGATCAATATGGTGACAACTGCGAAGTCTGCGGCGCCACATACTCACCCTCAGACCTTATCGATCCTGTCTCGGCTTTGTCTGGCAGCGCACCTGTCGACAGGGCCTCTGACCATCTCTTCTTCAAGCTCGGGGACTTTACCGAATTGCTCACCACATGGACTCGGGCCGGTAGTCTGCAGCCGGCTGTTGCCAACAAGTTGGGAGAGTGGATCGAAGCGGGTCTTCAGGACTGGGACATCAGTCGTGATGCACCCTACTTTGGATTCGAAATTCCCGGATACCCTGACAAATATTTTTATGTCTGGCTCGACGCGCCCATTGGTTACATGGCGAGTTTCCAGCGATTCTGTGCCGAGCATGACGAAGACTTTGATGCCTGGTGGCAGCCCGATAGCCAAACCGAGCTCTATCACTTTATCGGCAAAGACATTGTTAATTTCCATGGGCTTTTCTGGCCCGCCATGCTGAGGGCGTCAGGTCTCAGGCTCCCCACCGCCATCTTTGCTCACGGCTTTCTGACCGTGGATGGGACCAAAATGTCGAAAAGCCGGGGGACTTTTATCAAGGCCTCCACCTATCTCGACCACCTCGACCCGGAACATTTAAGGTACTACTTTGCGGCCAAGCTATCAGCGGGTGTGGATGACTTTGATCTGAACCTCAGCGATTTTGTGCAACGAGTGAATTCCGATCTGGTCGGTAAGGTGGTCAACATAGCCAGTCGATGCGCCGGCTTTCTGCGCAAGAATTTTGATAACAAACTCAGTGACGAGTGCGACGAGCCGGATCTTGTGCGGAGCTTCATCGATGCCGGTGACGGCATTGCCGAGCTCTATGAGAATCGTGAATTCGGCAGGGCCATGCGAGATATCATCGCGCTCGCCGACCGCGCCAACCAGTACATCGACGACAAAAAACCGTGGGTGATGGCAAAGGATCCCGAGCAAGTTGATGATGTTCAGGCAGTTTGCTCTGTGGGGATAAATTTATTCCGGGTGCTGATGACCTACTTAAAGCCGGTATTGCCGGGCATGGCGGAACGAGCCGAGGCTTTTCTCAAGATCAGCACTGACTGGCATGAACTTCAGGCTCCCTTGCTTGGCCACACGCTCGAAGACTTCAAACCGCTTTTGCAGCGGGTCGATCCTGATAGCGTTACTGCCATGATCGAGTCAGGAAAAGTTTCCTAGCCAATCTATAACCACCCCGCAGGAATACGACCTATAACCGCCCGAAGGGACTACCACAAATCAGTACAGTGAGAGCCCCGCTTCCATTACAATACGGGGGTAGCGGGGGATTGTGGAGTCAACAATGTTGGCCGAGTACGCACTGCTTCTCCTGGGGACGGTGCTGGTAAACAATTTTGTTTTGGTCCAGTTTTTGGGCTTATGCCCGTTTATGGGTGTGTCAAATAAACTTGAGACCGCGATCGGTATGTCGGCGGCGACCACCTTTGTGCTGACCCTTGCCTCCGCCTGCAGTTACCTGACCTACACCTGGTTGCTTGTGCCTCTGGACCTTACATACCTGCGAACCATCAGTTTTATTCTGGTCATCGCCGTTGTGGTGCAGTTCACCGAAATGGTAGTGCGAAAATCCAGCCCCCTGCTCCACAGGGTACTCGGGGTTTACCTCCCCCTGATCACCACCAACTGCGCCGTGCTCGGCGTTGCTCTCCTGAATATCAACAAGGCGCATACCTTTAGCCAGTCGCTGCTCTACGGGTTTGGCGCTGCGGTGGGTTTCTCTTTGGTCCTGGTGCTTTTTTCTGCGATGCGCGAGCGGCTCGCGGTAGCAGACGTGCCCTTACCTTTTCAGGGCGCGGCCATCGGCATGATTGCCGCAGGGCTGGCATCACTGGCCTTTATGGGCTTTGCAGGTCTGGTATGAGCCTGGTCGACACACAGCCGGTGCTGGCCGCTCTGATGGCGCTTCTGGGTTTGGGTATCACCTTTGGCGCCATTCTCGGCTTTGCATCCATTCGTTTCCGAACCGAAGGAAACCCCCTCGCCGACCAGATCAATCAGATTTTGCCCCAGACACAATGCGGCCAATGCGGCTACCCTGGCTGCAAGCCCTACGCAGCGGCCATTGCCGAGGGAGACGTGATAAACAAGTGTCCGCCCGGCGGGCAGGAAACAATCGATGCCCTGGCGGACTTATTGGATGTGGAATCCATGACTCTGGACGCAGAGCATGGCGAAGAGAAGGCGCCCAAGGTAGCTTTTATTCGGGAAGCCGAATGCATTGGCTGTACCAAGTGCATTCAGGCCTGTCCCGTGGATGCAATCCTCGGCGCGGCGAAAGTCATGCATACGGTAATTGCAGATGAGTGCACCGGATGTGATCTATGCCTCGATCCCTGCCCTGTTGACTGCATCGATATGGTCGAACGCAAAACCGGCATACAACATTGGCGCTGGGACTTGCCCAGCGACAACATCATCGCATCCGATCGAGCTGCGGCATGAGATCAACTTACGCCATTCACGGGGGCATCCACCCCAATGAAGCAAAAGCCCTTGCGACGCCCGGCAAAGTGCTGGACGCAGGCATCCCCGATAAGCTGGTGCTTCCTCTTTCACAACATATCGGTCGACAGCCCGAGGTTGTCGTCAGTGTTGGCGAGTCGGTCAAAGGCGGTCAGGTGCTCGCCCTTGCGGAAGGCCCAATGAGTGTCTCGCTGCATGCCCCCACATCGGGAGTCATTACAGCGATTGAAGACCGATCGGTGCCCCATCCCTCCGGCATGACCAATCGGTGTATCGAATTACAGTGCGACGGCGAGGACGACTGGCTGGCATTCACAGGCATCACTGACTGGCGTGCGGCAGATCGTACCGAATTGATTGAGGCAATCAGCAACGCTGGCATTGCGGGAATGGGAGGTGCCGGCTTTCCCACTGCCGTCAAACTTAACGGCCCCCCGGGTCAATCTATAGACACCCTCATCATCAATGGCACCGAGTGCGAACCCTACATCAGCTCCGACGACACGCTGATGCAAGTCGATGCTCCCGCTATCGTTGAAGGCGCTGACATTCTCGCTCATATCATCGGCGCACGAGAAATTCTGTTTGCGGTCGAGGACAACAAACCCGCTGCACTGACCGCCATGCGCGATGCGGTCGCGGGAAGTGAGAGCGGGTGTCAACGTGATGTCATGACCTTTCCCACCAAGTATCCCTCGGGCGGTGAAAAGCAACTCATCGAGATACTGACCGGCAAGCAGGTTCCAAGCGGTGGGCTTCCTGCCCACCTCGGCATCGTCTGTCAAAATCCCGGCACCGCTGTAGCGGTGCGCGCCGCCATTTTAGAAGGCAAACCCCTCACCGAACGAATCGTGACTCTGACGGGAGAAGCCCTGGGAAGACCGGGTAACTACCGTGTGCGACTGGGCACGCCAATCCACCATTTACTGGCGATGACCGAGTTTGATCCAAGCGATAACCGTCGACTGATTCACGGCGGCCCCATGATGGGCTTTGCCCTCGAGAACAGCGATGTCCCGGTCATCAAGACCACCAATTGCATTCTGGTACCGACGGAGCAGGAGCTTCCCACGCCACCCCCTGCGCAAGCCTGTATACGCTGCGGACTCTGTGCGGAGGCTTGCCCGGCGTCGTTGCTCCCGCAGCAGCTTTACTGGTATGCCCGAGCTAAAGATCAGGAGCAGTTGGAAAAGCATCACCTGTTTGATTGCATCGAATGCGGCGCCTGCTCCTGGGTCTGCCCAAGCCACATTCCTCTGGTTCAATACTATCGCTCAGCCAAGGGCAGCATCATCGATGCTCGCGCCGAAAAAGTCCGATCGGATCGATCGAGAGACCGCTTTGAAGCGCGTCAGGAGCGGGTGGAACGGGAACTGGCGGCCCGTGAAGCCCAACGGGCTGCCCGCCGCGCTGCGGCGCAAAAAAAGGCGGATACGGGCGCAGAGGATGATCCCATCGCTGCCGCTATTGCACGAGCAAAGGCGAAAAAACAGGCTGCTGAGGAGACACCTTCCGCGGCATCGGATGGCGACTCATGAGCTTTCTCAGAATAACGTCCCCTCATGGCCATGGTCCTATGTCCACCGCAGGGATCATGCAGACCGTGCTGGTGGCCACGGTACCGGGTATTATCGCCTTAACTTGGTTTTTTGGTCCCGGCACTCTGGTCAACATCGTTGTCGGGGGGGCGCTCGCGCTCGCCTTCGAAGCGGGCGCCTTGGCACTCAGGGACAGGAGCCCTACGCCTTATCTCAAGGACTACAGCGTACTGGTGACCTCCACTCTGCTGTGCATTGCACTGCCCCCCTATTCTCCTTGGTGGCTCATTGCGACGGGCATATTCTCCTCTGTCATCTTGGGGAAGCATGTATTTGGGGGACTCGGTTACAACCCCTTTAATCCCGCCATGGTGGGGTATGTCATCCTTCTTATTTCGTTCCCACTGCAGATGTCTACCTGGCAAGCACCCCGAGGTCTGGGGGAAATACCGGGAGTCATGGACGCATTAACGGCGCTCGCGAGCCCTGCAACCTACGACGCTGTCACCATGGCCACCCCTCTCGACGTATTGCGCCAAAATCAGGGGCTTTTAATGGCAGATCTTCAGGCCCAGAAACCCCAGTTTGGCCTTTGGGCGGGTGTCGGCTGGGAGTGGGTCAACATCGCATTTCTGGCAGGCGGTGTATGGCTGTTATACAAACGAATTTTTACCTGGCATGCACCTGTGGGACTGCTGCTGGCCCTCGGACTGTGTGCCGCGATCGGGTTCGACAGTGGCAGCTCTGAAAGTGGAGGCTCCCCGCTTTTGCACTGGTTGAGCGGCGCGACCATGTTCGGGGCCTTCTTCATCATAACCGACCCCGTCAGCTCTGCAGTCTCCAACAGAGGCCGGCTCATTTTCGGTGCGCTGATTGGCGTGCTGATCTACCTCATTCGCGTACACGGCAACTATCCAGACGCGGTTGCCTTTGCGGTTCTGATTCTGAACTTTGCCGCACCACTGATTGATCAGTACACCCAGCCAGCGGTCTACGGATCCCGGCCTGTCAAAGAGGACGAGCTGTGAGTCTTCTGAGGGCGATTTCACGTAATGGCCTGTTGCTGGGCGTATTTGCGACGGTAACAGGCATCTTGATTGCCACCACCTGGACACAGACCCGGGACGATATCGCCCGATCAATTCGAGCGGCAGAAGCGCGTCAACTGCTCGAGATATTTCCAAAGGGTACCCATGATAACGACATGGTGGAGGATCACTTTACTGTGTCATCAACAGCCGCACTGTTGGGTCTCAGGGAAGACCGGCTGGGCTATATCGCGCGTCGAGGTGAAGCAATTGTCGGGGTCATACTTCCCGCTACCGCACGAGACGGCTATAGCGGTGACATTGACATGCTTGTTGGTATCACTGGGTCGGGTGATGTCGCCGGCGTCCGTGTGGTGTCGCACAGGGAGACCCCGGGGCTTGGTGACGCCATCGATTTGAAGAAGTCGAATTGGGTGCTCGGCTTTGACGATACCTCCCTGCAAGCCCCCGCCAAAGACCGCTGGCTGGTCAAAAAAGACGGCGGCGACTTCGATCAGTTCACTGGAGCAACGGTAACCCCTCGTGCCGTGGTGGTGGCTGTCAGAAAAGCCCTTGAATATACTGACGTCAATCAAAACTCTCTGTTTGGGGTAGAAGAGGAAAACAGCCTTGAGTAGCGTGTCCTACAAAACCCTGACCCACAACGGTTTATGGAAAAACAACCCGGCTCTGGTGCAGCTTCTGGGGCTCTGTCCATTGCTGGCCGTCTCAGCCTCTGTGGTGAATTCTCTCGGTTTAGCGGTGGCCACCCTGTTTGTTCTTACCACCTCCAACCTGTGCGTATCGCTAGTGCGCAATGTGGTCTCCGACACCATCCGTCTGCCGGTTTTCGTTATGATCATTGCCGCCGCCGTCACCGCCATTGAGCTGTTAATGCAGGCTTACGCCTACGAGCTTTACCAAATTCTGGGCATTTTTCTGCCGTTGATTACCACCAACTGCGTGATTCTTGGACGCGCAGACGCCTTTGCGGCGAAAAATCCCGTGCTCCCCTCGGTTTACGACGGCTTCATCATGGGGCTGGGATTTGGGCTGGTTCTGGTGGCACTCGGAGCGATTCGTGAACTCCTTGGCACTGGCGGACTGTTTGCCAATATGCAGCTGCTATTTGGCGAGCAGGCGAGAGCCTGGCATTGGGTCATATCGGAGGATTACCCCAAGTTGCTTCTTGCGATTCTGCCGCCCGGCGCCTTTATCGTTACCGGCTTTTTGATCGCCGGGAAGAATCAATGGGACGAGCAAGCAAGACAACGAGCTGCCCGAGCGGCGGCGCCTGTCGTTGCGGGCAGCAAGCGAGTCCGCGTAACCGGCAAGATTTCCTGACCCTCACAGGGCAGGCGAGTCCCCAAGAACCAACGTCGACAGCATGTCGGTGATAGCCGCCAGATCCATACCGGCATCCTCTTCATCACAGAGATAGGTGATGTAAAGCAGAACCGCTTCTTTGGCAAGGTACCACTCCACAATCGCCGCACCGTCTTCAACAAACTCACCACTGACACCCTCGAAAGCACCCAACCTGACTGTCTCCCACTGGGCAACTTCTGGAGACTCTTCAAGCGCCATCGATCTAAGTTCGTCTATCGTGATCGCGCCCGCGTCGCCACAGAGGGTCGTGATTTCCAGCTCCCCCACGCCATCTCGATCGGTGATCTGGACGATGTCGTCTTCCCGCTCCGCTATCCACTCAGGGGGCAACAGCAAACACCACTGGTCGGTCTCAAGAATATTCACGGGCGCGCAGATCCCTCATCAGTTTGCCAGCGCATAAGAATGGCATCCTCAGCTTCTTCCTGACCACGGTAATAATTGGCGCGTTGCCCCACGATGACAAAGCCGGCTTTCTGATACAGCCCTATCGCCGCGCAGTTGGACCGGCGGACCTCCAAGTGGCACCTGGCGATCGAATCAGCCCTAAGCCGCTGCAAACTCCCTTCCAATAGGATGAGGCCAAGTCCCTGTTGACGTCGGCTGGGGGAGATCACGAAATCGATCAATTCGGCCTCCTCTTTCACACAGGTGAACCAACTCGCTCCAACCACCGAGGTTTCCTGCCGTAACAGCCAACAACAGGTTGTCGGTTGCTGCTTTAGGGTTATCAGAAACTCGAGGGAGGGACCGGTGGCGCCAGCGTATAAATCGACCAACTGGGGCTGATCGCCAGGTAGCAGAGGACTGATTATGGTATCGAGGGCCGCTTCAGCCATCTCAGCTAACTGTTTTACCCCGCACTTTTAGCCTGTGCAAGTGGTTTCAACACTTGCCATGCATCACGCTTCATCATCGGGGCCTGCAACATCTGTCGGGTCGACGGGATACGCACTATCTCGGGATGGTCCTGAGAGCCAACCCATTGGCATACGGCCTCCCCCATCAGCACAACGCCGTGATATGGGGTTTCTTTACCAATCCGCTCAAGCTGGGCGTTAACACTTTGACGGGCAGCAACAGCATCCCGGGGTAAATGAGGGTGTTCCGCCATAGGCCAAACGAATTGGCGATGGAACAAATCCACTGAGGGGCCGCTCACCGCGACAGCCATATTATGAACGAGAGCCAGTTGCTCCTTATGGAGGAGACCGTCCTCGAGGCACTCGATCCACAGCCAACCCCCGGCACTCACAAGCAGGAGATGAAAAGCAACCGCATCTGTTTGTCGGGCAGCATTGTGCGCAACGGCTGGCACTTTTTGCACACTCTCGGGCTGTCGCGAGGGATCCGGCGCCAGGCTTTTTAAAGCGCTTCGCGGCCCATCCTTCGTCATAGCACTAGAGGCTTCCAAACCGTCTAACCGCTCGCCCTGCGCGGACTGCTGCTCGGCCCCAACCTGACTGCCGATATCCTCATATGAAGCGCTTTCGAGTTCAGTGAAGCGCACCGATGCCTTGCCATACGGCGCATCAAATTTGCTTACTAGTGGCTCTATGCCCAAAGCACTCAAGGTTTGGCGCCGCCGTTGTTCACGGGCCTCGGGGGTTGTTGCAAACTCTTCCACAGTTACTCTCTTCCTGCCTTTTCACATCGCGGCTTCGGCGACTCTCATCAGCTGATCAGACCCAGCGCCAACCCCAGCGAGAAAAGAAACGAACGCCACCTCGCGTGAACCATAAAATATGTCGCCACCCTTTTTTGGACGCCTTACCTCCATGGTGGACAAACTGTAGCGCACCAAAGCGTACCACTCGTCCTAGGTCACGCATACGCATGGCCAAATCGTAATCCTCGAAATAGAGAAAGAAGCGCTCATCAAACCCTTGCACCGCTCTGAGGGCTTCAGTTCTGGCCAACAGGCAGCAACCGGAAAGTAGCGGTACGTCGTGGGCAACCGGTTGGGTCGACAAATCACGCATTTCATAATGATCTAGTTGTTCTTTACACCGATCTTTCAACCACCGGACTCCAAAGGCACGCAAAAGAAGCACCCACACCGTTGGGTAACGCTTTGCCAAGTATTCCTCTTCACCCTGACTATTTTTGCCCCGCGTGGCGAACAACACGATATCGGGCTCGGCATCAAGAAACGCCAGAGAGTCTGCCAGCCAGTTGGTGGGGAGCTCTACATCTGGGTTGAGAATCAAATGATACTCACCAAGATCTCGCTGCAACGCAGCGTTGTGACCAGCTCCGTATCCGGCATTGCGATCGAGTTTCAGATACTCCCAAGCAACGGGTGCTTCCTCAAATATTTGGGTGCACAAGGCTCTGGAGTCGGTGCTGTAGGCATCATCAAGGCTCTGATCGACCACATAGACTCTTGCTTCCTGTAGGGATGGGACAATTGCATCCCTAACGCCACATAGAGTTGCGCGCAGGTGATCCAAGTTCCCACGATAGAGCACGACTGAAACGCTCAATTTCGACAAATAATTGTGGGACAACGCGGTTTCAGTCATGGCGACAAGCGTAGCAGAACTCGAGCCTAAAGAAGGCATTATCAGCGCTTCCATATTCTCTAAATTTCGTTATTTTTTATGTCCTGAGCGTGCATTTTGGCGAGACCGTTGATCCAAAATTCCGCGGTACGGTTACGGCCATCGAGTAAATGGTCGAGCGACTAACTATAGCGAGAAAGTATAATAGAGCAAGAGTGGTTAAGAACGTCCCGATTGACATTGATTACGATACTGGTCACTGAACTCATAAGCTGCGCGGGTAGCGATGGCAACACTGGTAGCTGTTTTTGTTGCAAGCTACCATGGAGCAGCAACGCACAGCACTGCTCGATTACAAATAAAAAAGAGAATAGCCATGCTGCTCCATCAACCCGTTGATTATCACGCTAACCGCCGCCCTCATGCTCCCGCGCTCGCCGCTGCAGACTACCAGTGGGATTACAAAACACTGGTCGAACGATCCCATGCCATCGCCCAGACCCTCCTCGATATGGGCGTAAAGGAAGGTGAACGCGTTGGGGTTCTCGGGTTAAATTCGGCGGCCCATCTTGCGGTATTGCTTGGTGCGAGTCGTATTGGCGCGGTTACCGTCTCCGCTAATTTTCGCCTCGCTCCTGCTGAACTTGCCTTTGTTCTTGATGATGCGCAGATTTCGGTGCTGGTCGTCACGGATAACAGTATTGATGAAGTCATCACAGAGACTCTTGCCCGCCGCGAGCAACCCACTCGACTCATTGCTGGACGGGTAGATGCTGAAGCAACATTGGCTGAGGTTTTAAAGCGTCAGGTGGCGCCTGTCATCAGGGACCGGTTGCTCCATGAATCCAGTCCGGTCCTGCAACTTTACACCAGCGGCACCACCGGAAAGCCGAAAGGCGCAGTAATCAGCCATCGTAATATGAGCTCGCTCACCCACATGATGGCTATCTCGAACGACAACATTTATGGCCCGGGCATCGTATGTCTGGTCGTCGCGCCCTTGTTTCACATCGGCGGTATGGGCGTGGTTTATATCGGCTTGGCTCAGGGCTGTAACAACTTGATGCATGAGGCTTTTGACCCAATTCGAGTTGTCACTGCGATCCAGAATGAACGGGTTGCCACGATGTTCATGGTTCCAGCCATGATTCAAGCTATCGTAAAAATGGTGCCCAATGTACGTGATTATGACTTTGGCGCGCTGAAATTAATTGCCTATGGTGCATCGCCCATTAGCGTTAGTCTGCTGGAGGAAGCGATGGGCGTCTTCGGCTGTGACTTCAGTCAGGTTTACGGCATGACCGAAACAACCGGTACGGTAATCGCCCTTCCCCCTGAAGATCACGAGCGGGCCTTACAAGAAAAACCCGAGCTATTGACCTCCTGCGGAAAAGCCTGTGCAGGCAATGAGGTCAAGATTGTCGATGGCGATGGTCACCGAGTACCCACAAACGAGACCGGCGAGATCTGTCTCCGCTCCGCCAGCAATATGGTGGAGTACTACAACCGCCCAGAGGCCACCGAGGCCACCATCAGAGATGGCTGGGTCTTTACCGGCGATGCGGGTTTGCTCATGATCCTTGGCGAACTTACGACCGCGTCCGAACTCGGACTTCCTGTCGTCGTTATTGTGTTTGTCGATGCGTCACTGGCGT
>CAJXMD010000058.1 GCA_913056165.1 uncultured Halieaceae bacterium | reverse complement strand
TGAAGGCTCGTGGCGTCCATGAGGGTTGTATCGAGCAGGTCAATCGCCTGTTCCGGGAGTCGCTCTATGGAGATGCCCGAGGTGTCGACGAGGAGGGCCGACTTCGCGCCGACAATCTCGAGCTGGACCCGGAGGTTCAGGCCGAGGTTGCCACCATCTGGGAGCAGATTGACACAGATAACCTTAAAGACCTCTCGGATTTTGACGGCTACCGACGAGAGTTTTTGCAGCTGTTTGGGTTTGAGGTCGATGGTGTCGACTACGATGCGGATGTCGACCCCGTGGTGCCTATCACGCAACTGGCTGGTTGATAACGATGCAGGCCGGGGTTGTTGAGCAGCTGTCTCCGCGGGTGCGACGGTTGGTAGCACCCAACCCCGGCCCCATGACCGGGGCAGGCACCAATACTTATCTGGTGGGGACAGATGACGTTGCGGTTGTCGACGCGGGCCCTGCTATCCCCGAGCACATCGATCGCATCCTCAAGGCGGGTGCTGGCAAGATTACCCGCGTCGTGTGTACGCACACCCACCCCGATCACTCCCCCGCGGCTTCCATTATTGCCAGACAACTTGGCGTCCCTATGATCGGCGCAGTTACCGAAGACGACCAGCATCAGGACACCTCTTTTAAGCCGGAGCGGCAGCTTGTTGATGGTGAACACATTGTTGGCAATGACTGGCAACTGCGAGCCATCGCCACTCCCGGCCACGTGGATAACCATTTTTGTTTTTTACTCGAAGAGGAAGGTTTGGTTTTTGCGGGCGATCACATCATGAACGGATCTACGGTGGTTATTGTTCCTCCAGGCGGCAACATGAAGGCCTACATCGAATCACTCGAGCGATTGCTCGATTTCCCCGTGACAGCAATTGCCCCGGGCCACGGGGAAATCATTCCCGACTGTCGAGCCGAAGTGGAAAAGCTGGTCAGGCATCGCTTGATGCGTGAGGCCAAGGTGGTGGCGGGTCTGAAAGAGACGGGCCCGGCGACCCTCGATGAGCTGGTGGTCGTGGTGTACAACGATGTCGACCCGGCGCTGCACGAGTGGGCGAAGCTGTCGATGCTTGCCCACCTGATTAAACTCGATCAGGAGCAGAAGGCGACAGAAGAGGCCGGGCGCTGGCGTTTATCCTCGGTTTGAAGCAGGATATCGGGCCGGTTACTGGCCGGTGAATAGTACCTTCAGAGGTCCGATGCTTTAATACCAGTTAGCAGTGTTGTAATAAGCGAGAGGTGTTCTAGCTTCCATCGTGGCACATACACCGGCTATAGACTTCCGATAAACATTGAAAGACTTTAAGAACAAACACGATAAAAGGAGACCCCCATGCAGGGCTTGATGATGGATATTCCGTTAACGATCACGTCGATCATTCGCCACACGGAGAATGTTCACGGGCATAAAGAGATCGTGTCGGTCACTCGGGATAACCCTCGCCATCGCTACACCTATCGCGACGCCTTCAAGCGTAGCCGACAGCTGGCAAACGCGATCTCCGCATGGGGTCTGGAGCGCAGCGATCGAATCGCGACGCTGGCCTGGAACGACTATCGGCATTTGGAAGCCTATTATGCGGCGGCCTGCTCGGGCTATGTATGCCACACGATCAACCCGCGACTTTTCCCCGAGCAGATTGTCTACATCATCAATCACGCCGACGATCAGTACGTGTTCACCGACCCCGACTTCATGCCGTTGATTGAGCAGGTGGCGAAAGAGTGCCCCAATGTTAAGGGATGGGTAGTGATGACCACACCCGAGCATATGCCCGAGACCTCTCTCGATAACGTCCACTGTTACGAAGAGTTAATGGCAGGCCAGCCGGAGACCTTCGATTGGCCCGAGCTCGATGAGCGCGATGCCTGTGCGCTTTGTTATACCTCGGGCACCACGGGTAATCCAAAGGGTGTGATGTACAGCCATCGATCAACGGTGCTGCATACCTACGCAACGCTCATGCCTGATGCGCTGGGTATGTCAGCGGGGGATGTGGTGCTGCCAATCGTGCCGATGTTCCACGTTAACGCCTGGGGTAATCCCTATGCCTGTCCGGTTGCAGGGGCGAAGCTGGTGATGCCCGGCAACAAAATGGGCGATGGCGAGACCCTGGCGGCGCTGATCAATGAAGAGGGCGTCACCATGTCCGCGGGCGTTCCCACCGTTTGGCTCAACTTGCTCGCGCATTTAAAGAGCTCTGGTCAGCGGGTCGATACGCTAAAGCAGGTCGTAGTCGGTGGCTCAGCCTGCCCCTTGTCAGTCATGGAAGAGTTCGACACCTACGGCGTCGACACCCGCCACGCCTGGGGGATGACCGAGATGAGCCCGCTGGGGACGGGTAACGCGTCGGGATCTCATCGAGAGTTGTATAGCGAGGACGATTTCAGAAAGCTTAGAACCACCGTCGGCACCCCGATCTGGGGGGTTGAAGTCAAAATCACCGACGATGACAACAAAGAGCTGCCTTGGGACGGAGAGGCCTTTGGTGCGCTCAAGGTGAGAGGCCCTTGGATCTGTTCCAGCTACTACAAGCTCGAAGGGTCTGATGCCCATGCGGAGCCGGGCTGGTTTGAGACTGGCGATGTCGCGACCATCAGCCCAGAGGGTTACGTGTCGATTACGGATCGAACCAAAGACGTCATAAAGTCCGGCGGTGAGTGGATTTCCTCGATCGAAGTCGAGAATTGCGCGACCGGCCATGACAAGGTGGCCGAGGCTGCAGTGATTGGCCGAATTCATCCCAAGTGGGGCGAACGGCCTTTGCTAATCGTGGTGCGCAACGAGGCGGGAGCAGACCTCACCCCCGATGAGCTCAAGAGCTTTCTCGATGGCAAGATCGCCAAGTGGTGGATCCCGGACGATGTCCAGTTCATCGAGGATATGCCTCATACCGCGACCGGCAAAATCCAGAAGACAGCGCTACGGGATATGTTCGCGGATTATCAATTTCCCGATGTGTAGCTTGGCTACTGTTAACATAGAACGGTCCTGATTGGGTCGGAAGCGATTGGTGCTTAAAGTGGATCACAATGACGAATAATCCCCGTACCTGTGGAGGATGCACAGCCTGTTGTGACGGGTGGCTGACTGATAAAAGTTTGAACCTCGAGCCGGGGTCTGGATGCCCCAACAGGACCGCTGAGGGTTGCGGAATATATGAGACCCGGCCCGAGAAACCCTGTAGAAGTTTTACGTGCGCGTGGTTACAGCGGCCAGATGAATTCCCTGAGGCGTTTCGGCCAGACCAGTCGGGTGCAATATGTATCGTTGACAGGGATTGGCAGCAGTGGAAAGTCCTGCGAGCGATACCGGTCGGTGCAAACATCCCGCCAGAGTCCCACGAGTGGCTATTACAATATGCCAAAGACAGGCAAATACCCTACATCTACCTGGAACGACGTATGGAGGGAGGCAGGCAGGTTCATTTAAAAGAACAGGCTTTAGGACCGGTCCAGTTTGCGGAAGATGTCAAGAAGGCGCCCGGGCTCAACGACACTTTTTGGGGGTTTGTTCAAGAGGAATAAAGGGCCTTCTCCCACGGTCTGCTCTGCGCTCAGAGGCACGGGGAATCAATTGAGCTAAAATTAAGGATGGTAAAATTACACGCCATTGGCAATTCAACAGCTGTGTGACTCGTCAGCCTTATGACGCAGAATGTTGAAATCCTACCGCTTAATCGGTGAATCCAGAATGAAGAAAATTGGTGATCTGCTCATAGAGATGGGGAAAGTCTCCGAGCGCGACATCGAGCGGGCCATGCTGGCCCAACGCGAGATGGGAGGGCGTATTGGCCAGGTTTTGGTCAAGTTGGGGCTCATTTCAGAGCTCGATATGACTCAAGCCTTGTCTCAACAACTCGACATTCCGCTGTTGCTCGCCGCAGATTATCCTGAAGAACCTGTCGACCTACCCGAAGTCTCGCCGGATTTCCTGTTTTCTAACCACGTCGTGCCAGTGTTTCGGAGTGATAAAGAAATCACCTTTGCTGCGACGGTGCCTCAGGAACCCTTTTTGATTAAAGCCCTTGGCATGGCCATGAATCGGCCTGTGAAGGTGGTGTTTGGTCTGGAGACCGATATTACCAAGGCGCTCGAGCTTCGTGCGGAGGATGGAAGCGACGAGGAAGACGACTATGGCGATCGTTTTGGCGGCCAGAGCGATGACGAATTTATCGAGCATCTTAAGGATCTTGCCTCGGAGGCGCCGGTCATTCGTCTTGTAAACCAGATCATTCACAGGGCAGTGGACATGTCTTCCTCGGATATCCACATTGAACCCTTTGACGACGGATTACAGCTGCGTTATCGCGTTGACGGTGTGCTTCAGGATCAGCCTGATCCGCCCGCTGCAAGTCTCGCGCCCGCGATTGCGTCCCGTATTAAATTGTTGTCTGGAATGAACATCGCTGAAAGACGCTTGCCTCAAGATGGCCGCATCATGACCCGCGTAAAAGGGCATGAGCTCGATTTGCGTGTGTCGACGATTCCTACCGTTCACGGCGAGAGTATCGTCATGCGGGTACTCGACCGGGAGAGTATTCGTTTGAGTTTGCCCGACATGGGGTTCTCAGCCGACACCCTGGCACGTTATCAGGCGCTGCTAGCCCGACCTCACGGCGTGTTGTTAGTCACCGGGCCCACCGGGTCGGGTAAGACCACCACGCTGTATGCGTCGTTGGCATCGCTGGATTCCGAGCGTCTTAAAATAATCACGGTCGAGGACCCTGTGGAGTATCAGCTACAGGGCGTTAACCAGATTCAGGTGCAAGCCCAAATTGAACTGACGTTTGCGCGTGCCCTGCGTTCTATTTTACGTCAGGATCCGGACATCATCATGATTGGTGAGATGCGCGATACCGAGACGGCACAAATCGGCGTGCAGTCGGCACTGACGGGACATTTAGTGTTGTCGACACTCCATACAAACACGGCGGCCGGTGCGATCACTCGCCTTGAGGATATGGGTGTAGAACGATACCTGATTACGTCCTCGGTCAATGGGGTACTTGCTCAGCGACTGGTGAGGACGCTTTGCTCAAGCTGCAAAGAAGAGGTAGAGCTGTCGGAGGTGACCATCCGCCAGCATAATCTTGGGCGCTTCTTGCCAGAGGGCCAGCAAACGGTATACCAGGCTACCGGTTGTAACCTCTGCGGACACACGGGATACATTGGCAGAACGTCTATTCACGAACTCTTTACCCTCGACGACGACATGCACAAGGTCATCATGGCAGGGGCTGATGCCACGACGCTTCATAATACCGCCCGCCAGCAGGGTATGATCACTTTATACGAAGACGGATTGCGCAAAGTTGTGCGGGGTGAGACCTCAATCGAGGAGGTCATGCGCGTAACACAAGATCAGAGTGCAGACGATGAACTTGCAGGCGACAAGCCCTTGCGCGCTACGGGTGCACTCACTCAGGCCACCGCCTGATGCCAGCCTTTACTTATAAAGCGGTTGGCCGCGACGGCAAGTCTCAACAGGGCGTTATTGAGGCTGCGGGGCTGGATGTTGCCACGAGGTTGTTGCGCTCTCGCGGTTTAACGCCTCTGAAAATTCAGGAGGGCGGGACCGACGATGAGGGTAAGCCCCCGTCACGTCAGGAAGTGTTGTCCATGACGACGGAGCTGTCAGTCTTGCTCCGCGCAGGCTTACCCCTTGATCGTGCCCTGAAGGTACTCATCGATATGGACGGCCAGCCTCGGATGCAGGCGGTGCTCAGAGAATTATTGAAATCGGTCAAGGGCGGTAAAGCACTCTCTATTGCACTGGAGCCTTTTGAAGACAATTTTGGGTCCTTCTATCTAAGCATGGTACGCGCGAGAAAGGCGATCGGTCAGCTTTCAGCGGTGCTTGATCGCTTGGTGGAGCATTTAGAGAGCGCAAAGGCGACCCGTGATTCTGTAGTTTCAGCGATGATCTACCCAGCCATCCTGTTGGTAGTGGCAGTGTTGTCGATTGTGGTCATGCTTGGTTTCGTAGTGCCTCAGTTTGAGACCTTGTTTAACGATATGGGGGATGCCCTACCTGCGATGACCAAGGGCGTTATTGCGGCTGCCGAATTCATAAAGGCGTGGGGGCTGCCGCTTGCTATTGTTGTGCTGTTAGCGGGGGCGTTGTTTCAGCGCTGGGCTTCCTCACAGGCCGGTAAGGCAGCGATTGATCAGCGTCTCCTGTCATTTCCTATCGCAGGAAACATTGCCTTTGAATACGAGATGGCAAAATTTGCCCGCACAGTGGGTACACTCTTGGGTAACGGTGTCTCCCTTCTGAAGGCGATTCAGATTGCTATAGACACCGTAGGTAATTTACCTCTCAAGGAAAGTCTTGGAGTTCTGCCCCCGGCGGTCAAGGCGGGCAAACGCATGTCGGTTGCTTTGGATGAAACCGAGATGTTCACGCCGATGGTGATACAGATGACAAAGGTCGGCGAGGAGTCTGGCAGCTTGGATGGAATGATGCTGGAGCTTGCGAAAGTGTTTGAAGACCACGTTGCCTCTGGTGTCAAACGACTCCTCACTCTTTTGGAACCCGTACTGATTCTAACCATGGGTGCCATCATTGCGACGATTATCATAGCTATACTTATGGGCATTCTTTCCGTTAATGATTTGGCTATTTAATGGCACAGTAATGAATATGTGGGCAACTAAAGAGTGAGGAGCCGCACCATGCAACTACAACGACGTCGCCGCCAGCGAGGGTTTACACTGATGGAGCTGCTGGTTGTGCTGGCAATCCTCGGTCTGCTCGTCAGTCTGGTGGGACCTCAGGTGCTCAATCAGCTGGGCGGGGCAAAAAGCAAAACAGCCAAGATCCAGATCAGGGATCTTGAGCAGGCCCTCGAGATGTACAAACTTGACGTTGGTCGTTTTCCTTCCACGAGCGAAGGACTGGATGCATTAGTAAGTAAACCCGGCAACGCGACTGGTTGGAATGGCCCTTATCTAAAGGGCGGCAAGGTGCCCAATGATCCCTGGAATCGTGAGTTCAATTACAAATATCCGGGCGAGAAAGCCGAGGTCGATATTTTCAGTTACGGTCTAAACGGATCCCCGGGTGGTGATGGTGAGGACGCCGACGTCAATAATTGGGACTAGGCCCTCAGCCCAAAGTGGTTTTACGCTGGTAGAAATCGTTGCCGCGATCACTGTGGCGGGATTGGTGCTGGCAGTTGCCGTTCCCCAGTCAATTACCTTTTACCAGTCGCTACAGTACCGATCCGCGGTCAGGGAAACTATTGGTCTTCTCAATTCCGCGCGCTATGCCGCCGTTGCACAGGGTGTTTCTCGAGACGTGCTCATTTCTCCTTCAGATGGTGTTGTTGCTTTTGGTGACGAGCGCACGGTGTTTGCTGATGACGTTGAGCTTGCAGCGCACTCGGCAAAGGAGGTCAATCGAGAAACCGCTGGCGTAATTCGTTTTTATCCGGATGGTGGAGCGAGCGGGGGTGGAATAGATATCACCCGGGGCGGGGGGCAGTCTGTGACAATTGCCGTGGATTGGTTGGTGGGCCGAGTAACCGTCGACTTTGGTGACGAGGATGACTGACTCCCGGTCAGCTTTTATCCGCGGCATGTCGCTACTGGAGATGATGGTAGCGATTGCCGTGCTGGGTATTGCTCTCAGCAGCTTGTACTCCGCAGCCTCGGGCGCAACTCGTAACGTTCGCGCAGACGAGCGCTACGCCTACGCGGTGGAACTTGGGCGGTCCCTGTTGGCCGATCACTCGCCAGCGCCCTCTTCCGGTCTGGATGTATCGGGTATTACCGAGGGTGGCTTTAAGTGGTCTGTTATCGCTCGACCGGCCCAAACGGGGCGGTCGGGCTTGAAGCCGGGTGCGCTTCAGGAGATAGAGGTCGTCGTGAGTTGGGCTGATGGCCTCAAAGACCGACGGATCCGGTTGGATTCGGTTGTGGAAGGCACCTTCGGCGAAGGTTCCCGATGATGCAGCGTGGTGCGGGTTTTACATTGGTAGAAGTCATTGTTGCTCTGGCGATAATGTCGTTGGTGATGTTGGCAACCGTGACAGGATTTCGCACCTTGGGTAATACCGCCACAACAATCACCAAGATGACTTCACGCACCGATGAGCTGCGCAGTGTCAGCGCTTTTTTACGGGATGCGCTCGAGAACTCTGTTGCTGGTGCTCAGGGTGGTCAAACCCAAGGGCTAACATTTGGAGGCACCGGGGGCTCGAGCAAGCCGGTAGCGTATTTTCGCGTTAACGATGGCCGACTCACTTGGCGAGCAAAAATTCTTTTTGGTGAGGCCTATGGCGGCAGCTATTTTCTTCGTCTCGTCAAGCTGGGAGACAAGTTGATGCTGCAATGGCAGGACCCTGATGGCCAGATGGAGCCCGATAATTGGCAGCAGGCCCCGGGTCGTCAGGTGCTCGATAATGTGGAGTTATTTGAAGTGTGGACCCGGGCGGAGCCCGACGCTGAGTGGACGAAGTCAGACATCGGGCGTGAAACGCCAAGCCACGTAAAGCTGGTTGTTAAGACTGCTGGGCGATATTGGCCTGAACTTATTATGCAGGTACAGCGGTGAGGGCAGCGACAGCAGGGCATGAGGGGGCGTCTCGTTCTTTGGTGGCCGGGGCTGTAATGGTGCGCAAGGGTGAGTCGGGCGTGGCGCTTGGCATTGTGGTTTGGTTCATCGCGGGTATGGCCCTTTTGGTATCTGGTATTGTGTCTGAGGCCAGAATCGACACTCGTCTCGCCCAGCTTCACTACTTCAAGGCTCAGGCAGCTGCTGCGGGGGATGGGGCCATCAATCTGGCACTCGCGGAGCAAATCGGCCTAAAAGCCAGTGGCCAGCGGGGGGCTAACCGGCAGCAAACACTCCAAATTGGTGGCAAAAATGTAGATATCCGGATGATACCGGGGGGGTTGCTCGTCAACGTCAGCACGGAAGGTCAACAGGGGCTGACAGCGCTGTTTAATGAAGCCCGGCGCAGTCAATCGGAACAAGATGAAGCTTGGGGTGGCTCTGCGAATAGTCTCGCAAGGGCCGTGGTAGCATACAGAGATGGGAGTCAGGGGCGTGGTGCTAGGCAGTTTTTTGGCCTCGAGGATTTGATGCGGGTTCCCGGTGTAGACCGAGGCGTATATGACGCGGTCAGGGATTACATCGTCATTGATGAGCTGGCGGGTGAGTTCACCGGGAAAAACCAGCCCGTAGAGGCCCGGTTGGAACAGATCGGGGCGGCAATTTTGGGTAATGGTGCCATGCTGGAAGGCCCCGTTCAGCATGCGGCAGAAATCTTGCGGGTCGATGCGCTGGTTGAGGTTGGCGATCAGAGGTGGTTGCGGCGTCGGTGGGTGTCTCTAGGTAATGACGGGACGTCGGCCTTGCCCTGGAGGGTGCTCAGGAGTGAGGCGGCGCGACCCTTGGTAACAGGAAACCAATAGCGATGGCGACCAATCAGTTCGAAGTTTTTGGCGTTGATCTGCGCGACATTGGTCGGCTGTGGCTCACCGCCTGGCGAGACTTACTCTTCGGGGAGGACTCACCACTGCGGCAGCGTTTGGATTCTATGGTGTCCCTGACTACGCCGGAGGGCACGATGACCACCTACCAGGCTGGCAAAGCGGTAGGCAACAATGAAGTGCCTATT
Organism: uncultured Halieaceae bacterium; assembly: GCA_913056165.1. Taxonomy (GTDB): domain Bacteria; phylum Pseudomonadota; class Gammaproteobacteria; order Pseudomonadales; family Halieaceae; genus Luminiphilus. The sequence goes on along the minus strand of CAJXMD010000058.1, from coordinate 3,674 downwards.
CAGGCAATCGCCGTTCCCGATGAGCTCGTTTTATCCCGAAGTCTCTCACTTCCGGCAATCGCCGAGGCTGATCTGGATGCCGCACTTATGCTCGAGGTGTCCGCTAGCTCTCCCTTTGCGCCCGACGATACAGCGGCTGGTTGGAGGGTTACTCGCACTGAAGTGGGCGGTGAGTTGCAGGTTGATCTGGTTATTGTCTCCCGAAGTGCTGCTGTGGCCTTTATGGGTGAGGTGCATGGGCTCCATGACGCTGGTGCCAGGGAATTGTGGGCTAAATCCGACACAAGCTGGGTTCTGGTTAGGGGGTTTGGCGAGAAAAGACGTGAGTCTGACTACCGCCGCAGACTTTGGTGGGCTGGTGGATGGGTTTCAGCAAGCCTGGCGTTGGTTCTGGTGCTGGCTGGACTTTCCACATTTTTCGCGAGCAGAGAGTTGGTTCAATTAGAGGATCTACAGCGGGAGGCCAGACAGGCAGCCCGCGATGCACTGGTACTTCGCGATGAGTTGGCTGAGGTCAATGCTGCTATCGTTGAATTGAATACCCTTCGGCGTCAACTGCCGAGCCCTCAGATTGAAATTGCCCGCTTGACCAACTTGCTTCCCGATACAGCCTACGTTGTTCAGTACACCCAGAATGGTAGAAAAATCCGGCTGAGAGGAAGATCAACCGACGCGGCCGCGTTGCAGCAAGCATTAACCGATGAGCCTATATTTCTCTCTGTGACCGCACCTCAAGCGATTAGCCGGGTGGGAAACAGTAACGAAGAGCAGTTTTTCTTGGATCTGGAGTTGAAGGTCAATCGTCAATGAAACTCTGGATAAAAACTCATCGCCGTTCGGCTGTTCTCGTTGCAATATCGCTCTTACTGCCGATTTATGTGTTTTTTGCCGTACTGGGAAAGACCCTGACCACCAGAGCAGAGTATCAGGAGCAAATTGACTCGATAGCGCCTCGTATTGCGAGGATGGAGGGTTTGGTTGCCAAAGAACAGGCGCTCCGGGACGCTCTCTCTGGTGTAAATACTGTGATGAATGATTTTATTTATCCCTCAGGTTCTGATGCTGCAGCGGTGTCCGCTTCAATGCAGGCCGAGGCGCGCCGGATTCTTGGTCAGGCAGGAATGAATGTTTCAAACAGCCAAGTGCTACCGGTTCGAAAGCGTGATGTCTTCGACTACGTTTCTGTGAAGGTAGTGGCAAGGGGAGAGCTTGAACAACTGGACCGAAGCCTTGCTGAAATTGCTCGATTCAGGCCCGCTATTTTTGTTGAGACCTTTGACGCGTTTCCCAATCGTAAGCGTCGCAAAAATGTCGGTGAGGAGCAGACCCTGACTGTTACCATGCAACTGCTGTCATTGAGGGCGGTGCAATGAAGGTAATGGAGAAACTACTTCATCGCTACCGAGAGAGTGAGAACCCCCTGAAAACCCTGCGCCGGCTTGAGCTGGGTACGCTTATTCTAGCGGTGGTTGTTGTGGTGTGGTCTTCGCTTACTGCTTTGGCAGTCACCGTTGGGGGTGGTCCGGCACCTATTCCTCCCGCCGACGATACGCTGCGGGTAAAGGCGCTGGGTTTGGAGCAGCCGCTTGATGCAGAGTCTTCTGAAATGGTCGTCGAGAGGCCTTTGTTTTGGGCTGGCAGGCGACCCATCGAGGTTGTGCCGGTCAGAGCGGTGGCACCCACAAAACCAACGGGTACGGGTAAGCTCGAGGGGGTGACCTTGCATGGAGTTTACGGTCAGGGAGCGTCTCTGGGAGCAATTGCCACAGTGGACGGTCGGCTGACGCGCATTGCGGCAGACCGACCGGTCAAGGGTTGGAAACTGGTTTCATACGATGAGGGTCAAGTGACTTTCGAAAAAGGGGGTCGCCGGCAGACCCTGCCGCTCGAGCTCACCGCGCCCTCGGTAAAAGTAGCGGCAACGCCAAAGCCTGCTCCCGCTGCAAACACCAGCCAGCAGCAGGAGCGGAAGTCCGCACCGGCTGAAGATGGATTAAGTTTCGGCGGTTCAAGTGGCCGCAGAAAAAGCGATTGAAGTGGGACGGAGGTTCCGTGATGAATAGATCAATAAATTGCGATAGTGAAGCAAAGCGTTGCACGCCTACGCGCCTGTCGCCGCCGCTCTTTTTGCCGCTGGCGCTGGTTGTAGCTATCGGCGGATGCGCGGACATGTCCACAAAAAAAGCCGGCGAGACCAATAAGCCCATTGACGCTAATGCGCCGTTGGCGTCCTCGGCAGCGAGATTGGCCTCCGATGAGATTGAGGCCGATGAAGTGGCCGACGCCGAAGCAATAACCTTCCGGGGCACCGATCAGGTGGTGAATCTGCCGGCAACACCGGACCCGGTCAGGTTTGTCGGTGATGCTGTCACACTCAGTTTCGAGAATGCTCCTTTAAGCGAGGTAACCCACGCGGTTTTATCAGACGTGCTGGGTGTTGACTATCTTGTCGATGGCCCCATCCCTGGAGAGGTCACCTTGCGCACGCGGACCCCAATTGAGCGAGATCAACTGATGTCGGTGCTCGAGTCATTGTTGAAGGCCAACAATGTGATGCTCATAAAGGGTCAGGATAATCGATACATTGTGAGCAGCTCCGATGCCGCCACCAAGCTGGCACCGAAAGTAGTGAGTGCCGATGAGAAGGCGGCGGGTTATTCGACCATGATTATTCCGCTTCAATACATCAGTGCTGGTGGCATGGCCGACATTCTCAAGCCTCTGGCGGACGATAAGGCCTTTGTCCGTATTGATAACGCGCGTAACTTACTGATGTTGGCGGGTACGCAGGCGCAGCTCGCTGGGTGGCTAGACATTATCAATACCTTCGACGTCGATATGCTGGAAGGTATGTCTGTAGGGCTTTTCCCGTTGCAGTACAGCGGGGTTGAGGAGCTCGTTGAAGCCTTGAACCAATTGTTGGATGAAGCATCGGCGAGTGAAGGGGAAGCTGGACTCACAGAGGTCGTACGTGTGATGCCCTTTGTGCGTCTGAACAGTGTCATGGTCATCACGCCGCGAGCCCACTACCTCGATCGAATGGAAACCTGGATTGAGCGGTTGGACAGGGCGCCCGAGAACGGCGCTGAGCGTCGCCTTTATGTTTACCCGGTACAAAACACGACGGCGAGCCGCCTTGCGACCCTGCTCAATAGCATTTACGCAGGCAGTGGTGGTGGAGGGGGGCGAAACGTCATGGATAACAGGGGGGTCGCTCCGGGTCTCAATCAGGAGTCCGTGGGTAGAAACGGTGGCGCTGGTGGCACGGGCGGCCGCTCCTCGGGCATGGGGGGCGCCAGGGGCCAATCCATGAATCGCGGAGCGGGAGGTGCATCGACATCGGTGTCCGCCTTAAACATGAGTGAAGACGGTACCGAAAAGCCGGGGAGCGAAGTGCGAGTCGTTGCTGATGAGGAGAATAATTCTCTGATGATTTACTCGACTGGCATGCAGTACAAAACCATCAAGAACGCCTTGGAGAAATTGGACACCCCCCCCACTCAGGTTCTCATTGAAGCGAGCATTGTTGAGGTCACCCTGAATGACGCTCTTCAGTACGGTTTGGAGTGGACCTTCAATGGCCAACTCGGTGGCTCGCGCTATGAAGGCATCGGGGTGTTGAGTGATGGAGAGTTCAATTTCGGCGGGGTTGACGGCCCTGCCGCGCAATTAGC
>CAJXMD010000057.1 GCA_913056165.1 uncultured Halieaceae bacterium | reverse complement strand
CGTAAATCAGCGGGTACCACTGGTCGGTTTCGCCGCCGATAAAGCCATAAAACTTGTCAAAGCCAGAGTGTGTCGGCCAGCGATCAAAAGGCCCTGAAACACTCGTCTCCCAGGCGGCCGTCTCGTGCCACTTACCAAAGGCACCGGTGCTGTAGCCATTCAGGCGCATCATCTCGGCGAGCGGTGCAACACGATTGGGGATCTGCCCTGTGTTGCCCGGAAACGCGGTGGCAGTCTCCATGATCGAACCGGTGTTAGTCGTGTGATGGTTGCGGCCCGTCTTCAATGCGTTACGTGTCGGTGAGCACAGTGCCGTGGTGTGGAAGTTGTTATAGCGAAGGCCACCCTCGGCCAAGCGATCAAGAGTCGGCGTATTGATTGGCCCGCCAAAAGGCGTCGTGGCACCAAAACCCACATCGTCAATCAAAACGATGATGACATTGGGTGCACCCGCTGGCGCCTCCACCTTGAAAAGGGGAGGTGCTTCCACATTGCGCACATCGAGCTCTTTGAACTTGGGTGGATCAGGCTCAGCAAGCGGCAGGTGCGTTCGATCAACGTCATAAGCCCCCGCACTCAAACAGGTAGCCAAAGCGGCCACCAAAACTGCCGATGTCTTGGCGGTGTTCCGAATACAAGTCATCCTATTGCGCCTCCCATAGACGTTATTCAACCGGTTTACATCCCGGGGCTGAGGGAAAACCTCGACCATCACTAAAACAAACAAAAGTTAGCCAACTACGTAAAACATACGCGGAACCACAGCAAAGTCACGGATTTCGTAGTGCGCAGGGAGGAAAGAGCACAGTTTGTCGCTTTTTGAATAGTCGGTTCTTTAAAAACCGTCGGGCACGCAAAAATCGTTGCGATTATCGTTGGAGGCTGTTCGCGGGGCGGCAGCTGACGTTATTTCGCGTTCAGCCCCGCCAGAAATTCGGCCATCTCGGCGCGACTCTCTGCGTTGAACCGCTGCGCGTGCTCGTCACTATTGAGTGCGGCTAGCAAGGTACCGCTGTCATTGATCTCCGCGAGGATATCCCACCCATAGGTTTCTCTGGCTATCTGTTGCACTAGCGGTAAGGTAAATAGCGCCATGTAATCAGGCGCATACGGTGTACCTCCCATGAGATAGGGTCCACAATTGGACAGGTGATTCAGGGCGCGTACGCCTTTCTCGAGGACCGGTCTGACCTCTTCAATTGTCAATGCCTCGTTATGACGACCAAACAGGACGCCGGGAAATAGGCGCCTTGCAGGTAGCTCGAGGTAGAGTTCAATCGTGTGCATAAGCTGACGCGCTCTCGCACGCTCATAACTGCTCGCGGGTAGAATTGGCGTATCCGGGTACTCGTCTTCAAGAAACTGAACGATGGCTTGCGTTTCAGCGATAAACCCCTGCGCTGTCTCAAGACAAGGCACCTTACCCATGGGGCTTTTTTCCAGCCAATGGGCCTCCTGACTGGGAAAGGTCTTAACCACCTCGTATTCGAGACCCTTGGCAGCGAGGGCCATCCGAACCATGTTGAAGTAATTGCTTACAGCAAATCCGTGAAGTTTTAGCACGATGACTCCCAAGTAAGTGGTTTGATGAAAGTAGCGTTTACCGACAAGTATATATGCACGGCGCTGAGAGCGCCGACAATGAAAAACTAAAGCTCTCGATCATAAAAACTCGCCTTCCGAGCCATCTCAAATCAAGCATGAAAAATCCAGTATGCTTATCCCCCGATCACCACACTACGCTGAGCGTGTTTTAAAAGGACACTGGTATGAATAAAGAGCGGGAGTTCGACATCATTCTGTGGGGCGCTACCGGCTTTACAGGCTCACTCGTCGCCCGGCACTTTGTCGATACCTATGGTGGCGACCTAAATTGGGCGATGGCAGGCCGGAACCTGAAAAAACTGGAGCACGTCCGCGACCAGCTCAACAGTCCCAGCATTCCGATCATTCAAGCAGACAGTCATGATCAAGAGGGAATGAACACGTTAGCCAACCGCACCAAGGTTATCTGCACTACAGTGGGGCCTTATGCCTCCTATGGGACACCCCTTGTCGCGGCATGCGCTAAAGCTGGCACCCACTATTGCGATCTGACCGGTGAAATTCAGTGGATGTCTTCAACCATTCAGGACTATCAGAACATAGCTCAGGCATCCGGTGCGCGCATTGTCCATACCTGCGGTTTCGACTCGATCCCCAGTGACCTCGGCGTATTTTACACCCAGCAGCAAATGCTGAATGCTCACGGAGTGTACGCGGATCACGTTAAAGCCCGGGTAGGCAAATTCAAGGGCGGCGCCAGCGGTGGCACCATCGCCAGCATGATGGTGATGATGGAACAGATGAGCAAAGACCCGAACATCCGCAAGGAGCTCGAAAATCCCTACTCCCTTAATCCCAAAGGGGAGCAGAGCGGTCTCGATGGCCTCGATGACAATCGCGCCATTTTTGACGACGACTTCGGGCAATGGACCAGCCCCTTCGTCATGGCGTCGGTTAACGCGCGAGTCGTGCGCCGCTCCAATGCCCTTGCCGACTACCCCTATGGCAGAGACTTCCGTTATGACGAACGGCAATTAACAGGCGAGGACAAACGAGGCCAGAAAAAAGCGAAAGGCATTGCGCTCGGTAGCAAACTAACGCCGGTCTTCATGACCATAGGGCCTGTGCGCAAGCTCGCCGGCCGGTTTCTGCCCAAGCCTGGCGAGGGTCCGAGTCCCGAGGAACAACGCACTGGTCATTTCGAAATGTTTTTTCACGGGTGCAGCGCCGATGGCACTAAAGCGATCCGGGCGCGAGTTTCAGGAGACCGGGACCCTGGCTATGGTGCCACCTCGCGTATGTTAGGCGAATCAGCGGTATGTCTGTCACAGGACAATCTGGACTGCGGAGGGGGACTATGGACCCCCGCCACCTCGATGGGAAACCAGCTGATTGATCGGCTTCGGGAGAACGCAGGAATTCAGTTCGAGCAGGTATGAAGGATCGAGGGCATTGTCCGATCACCGCGTGATTTTCCATGCGCCAAGGCTGTGCCCACTGCCTATCTGGCGGAATTCGGGCCTTCAAGAACTTCTGTTAGAAACGAGAGCACGACCTCATGGACATGCTTGCTATAGCTGGGAGTGATCTTGCCATGCTTGATAAATGATCTGCGCCAGATTGTGTCCGCGATATCGCCCACCAACTCGAACGCCCTCACAACTCGAGCATTCGATGCAATCCCGGCTTGATTCACTAACGCGGCGTGAATGGATCGGCCAATCTCCGGATTGACTTTCTCGGTGAATTGCACCGAATTGGGAGACAGTGAGGAACACTCGGGGCACCCCCGCTTCGTGAGCAACCGACTGAAGGGTCAATCCCTCGAGTGAATTCTCGGAGACGATAAGCCTCCCTGCCGCGTCGAGAATCTGCTCGTAGCGATCTCGTCCTGGCTTCCGGCTTGGCTGTCGCGTGGCGCGAGATTTCAGCGTCATACTTCATTATCCGTCTTATGATGAGCGCCAAACAAACTCTGTTGGTATTTGGTAGCAGTCCCTAGATCAGAGCACCGCTACTTTGGTGATTAAAAAACCTAGATACTCAGATCGTCGCAGTTATAGTCTTTCATGTCTGCTCGAGCCTGTTCATTCCACACATACTCTAGCCCCTGACTTACAAAAGGCTGATAACTGTAGGGCGTCTCATCGGAGAAGCGTTTTTTACGGGCATCGATCGCGTATCCCAGCGCGCGGGACCGTCGTGCGATTATTGCCTCGTCAAACACCTGAGCATCACTGTGAACTCCACCGCCTCTTACACCCAAGACGGAAGACCGGCGATGAAATCCAAAGTTGACTGTCAATCTGGGTTCAAGCCCGCAGTTGGGGAATGAGCCATGCAACAGTTGTCGGTTACAAATAACAACATCACCGGGATTGCAAACGATAGGCACGGCCCCCTCAAGTCGCTCGCTGCCTGCCTCATTTACCAAGGCCTTGATGTCTAACTTACCCAGCTTGTGACTGCCGGGCAGAATCCACACACCATTCACCGCCGTGCTGCCATACACCTGGGCCATAAAATTAAAGCCGTGAATATCCTCATCAAAATCGGGATTATCCCAGTGAGTCACCCCGTCCTGATGCCAGGAGACTGCCGCACCCACACCAGGATCTTTAATAAACAACGCCTCATTGAAGGGCGCAAAATCAGGTCCGTTTATTGTCTCCGCAACTCGCAATAACTCGGGGTGGGCATAGGTACGCAGGCATGCATCCGAAAACTGCAACGACCCAAGAAGCAAGAACGGAGCCGCGGCAGGTGCATCGCCCTCTGCCTCGGGCTCAAACATCTTTACCTCATGGCGGCCGTTAGCGAGTTCAGTGCCTCCAAGCGGATCGCCGAGAGGTTTTGACCACAGCAGGGTGAGCGCTTTGTTATCAGCACCCAGCGCTGGCCTGCCAGCGCGATCGACAGCGCTCTCAGGTCCTGTGGGAAATCGATCCCGCATCGAAGCCAGATCTGTCTCAAGGTCAGTAAGTTCTTCCTGACTGAGCACGCCCTCAAAAACATAAAAGCCATGACGTGAATAAGCCTCTCTTATGGTGGCATCCAGCTTTCCGTCGCTATCAAAGCGAATCGGGCCACGGTTATCGAGGCTGAGAGCTCGCCCTTGGCCGGCAAGCAAATAGGCCTTCACCTCTTCAGCCTGCTCGCCATAGTAGCTTGCACAAATATCAATTGACTCCGAAATATCCTGCACCGCCATCCCCTGTGTCATCTGAATGTGGGTCCTGTCCACTTGCTGGGGTGAATAAATTAGCGATTTGCCTGCATGTAGTCCAGTGTAAGAGCTGTCAAGGCGCGAACACCCACAGGAAGGGCCCGCTCATCGGCGTAAAAACGAGGCGAGTGATTAGGGTAAACAAGTGACGGGTCCTCGGGCGCGACCCCAAGGAACAGGAAGAGGCCAGGCGCTTCATTAGCAAAGTAGGAGAAGTCCTCAGCCGTCGTGGTCTGCTGAGCCTCAATAAAGTTATCTCCCGCTACGGCTTCGAGTGTCGGGGCCATTTGCCTATACAAATCCGGGTCGTTCCGGGTTACACCGTAACCAAGGTCGATCTCTACCTCTGCCGTTGCCCCTGCGGCCTCGGCAATCTGGGTGGCAGTCCGGCGAACACGCTCATGAATATCGAGGCGAGTTTTTGCATCGAACGTACGAATCGTGCCGACCATCTCCACTGACTCAGGAATGATGTTATTGCGGACACCGCCTGCAATTTTTCCTACCGTCACAATCGACGGCGTCAGGGTGGCATCCAGCTGGCGTGACACGATAGTTTGCAAACCGAGGACAATCTGGCTGGCTGTGACGATGGGATCCACGCCCGCCCAAGGCACTGCGCCGTGTGTCTGCTTCCCTTTAACCGTGATGCGATAAAAATCAGAGGACGCCATCAGACCACCCGGACGCGTCGCAATAACGCCCACTGGATAAGGAAAAACATGCAAGCCAAACACGGCATCAGGCTTGGGCGGATCATAAGCGCCCTCGCGCAGCATTAACTCGGCGCCACCGACTGATTGATCGGGCGTGCCCTCCTCGGCAGGCTGAAAGAGGAACTTCACGGTTCCGGGAAGCTCGTCACCCATGCTAGCGAGGGCTTCGGCCACCCCCATTAAAATAGCAACGTGATTGTCGTGGCCACACGCGTGCATAACGCCAACTTCTTTACCCTGATACTCCCCCACCGCCTTCGAGGCAAAGGGAAGATCTACCAGCTCGGTCACCGGCAAGGCATCCATATCCGCCCTGAGGCCAACCACCGGACCATCGCCTCCGCGAAGGACACCGACAACGCCGGTGTGAGCGACTTCCGTTTGAACCTCCATACCTAAATCCCGGAGGTGGTTTGCGATAATCTCAGCGGTGCGAAATTCCCGATTGCCGAGCTCGGGGTGCTCATGAAAATCACGACGCCATGCAACGACGTCGGGCATGATGGCGTCTATGGTCTGCTCTACGTCAGCTGGCAACGCCGCGAGACCGGGCTGACAGCACAATGCCAGACACAGTAAGACAGCTCGAAGAAGTATGGCCATTTATTGTTATCTCCTTGATACCGACATAATCATACCGAATTCTGGCGAATCCATTCGATAATCAATCCATTGATCACCCCGGGTTGCTCTTGGTGGGGAAAGTGGCCAGCGTCGGCAATCCGCTGAAATCGCAGTCCTTCGGGGAAATCTTCGTCACGCATGAGCCCTTCAAAGATAGTGGAATCAATACAGCCGTCGCGCTCCCCAGATAGCGCAAGGGTTGGCACCAGCACTTTGAAAAATGCCTCCTCGACCGGTTGTGTTAGCGCCGACATCGTTAATCCAGCGCGATAGTAGCCGAGTGCCGCTGGCAATACCCCAGGCACACTCAGCGACTCGATGACGCTCTCAAGTACTCCCTCCTCGGGCGTCCAACCAGGGCTCCAGTCACGCCAAAGCCGTCTGATAAATGCAAAGGTGTCTCTTCGCACCCAGTAATCCGAGAAGCCTTTCAGCTGAAAAAAGCCCATGTACCAAGAGAGTCGGAGCTGTTTCAGGTAGCGCATGCCCTGTCGGCTAAAACGCCCCGCATGAGGAACCGCCATCGTGGTCACGCTGCGTAGCCGATCTGGATAGTTTGCGCCGATGCCATAGGCAATAGCGGCACCCCAGTCGTGACCAACAAGATGTACCTCCGATTCTTCTAATTGATCGATGACGGCGACCACATCCGCAGCCAAGGCTCCCATCGAATAATCACCATCCTCTGGGATTGAACTTGGCTCATAGCCGCGCAAGGTCAACGCTATGGCGCGATATCCCGCCTCTGCAAGGGCGGGAAGTTGATGTCTGAAGGAGCTGGCATTATCGGGGAACCCGTGCAGACAAAGCACCGCTGGACCCTGACCCATAGCCTGAGCCGAGAAGCGCAGCGGGCCGTTAGAAAAGGTAAGAGTTTCGACGCCCATGAAAAACTGCCTAGCGCCAGCGAAGGTTGTGGCGACCCAGATCGGTGATTGATCGAGCGCCCATCAACTTCATGTCACGCTCGATTTCCGCTCGCATATTTGAGAGCGCCTTCTCGACCCCCTGCTGACCGGCGGCTGCCAGCGCGTACAAATACCAACGACCTCCAGAACAAGCTTTGGCGCCGAGAGAAAGGGCCTTCAAAACATGGGTGCCCCGCTGAATACCTCCATCACAGATGACATCAATATCACTGCCAACGGCATCAATGATTTCCGCGAGCTGATCGAAAGGGGCGCGGGACCCGTCCAGCTGTCTGCCCCCATGATTGGATACCATAATAGCGCTGGCCCCTATCTCTACAGCGCGCCTTGCATCCTCAACCGACATAACGCCCTTGAGGCAAAAAGGCCCGCCCCAGCGCTCGCGGATATCAGCTGCCGCGTCCCAGTCCATCGACTGATCGAGCATTGAGGAAAAATAGTCGGATACCGACACGCTGACATTGGACCCCTCTGGAATGTGATCCTTCAGGTTTGAAAGCTCAAAGGGCTCTCTGAATAAATAGTTAGCTGTCCAGGCAGGATGCGTCGCAAAACTAAACACGCTACGTGGGGTGAGCCTTGGCGGCGAAGTAAATCCTGTGACCAAATCGCGCTCTCGGTTCCCCCCCACAATGGTGTCTACCGTCAACGCAAGGGCATCGAATCCTGATTGCTTGCAGCGCTCTATCATGCCGTAAGTCAGGTCTTTATCCTTGTGGTAATACAGCTGGAAAATTTTTGGGGTTTTTATGGTTCGCGCTATTTCCTCGATGCCCACGGTAGCCAGGGACGAGATACCGAATAGCGTGCCGTGCGCTTCAGCCGCGCGTCCAACTGCCCGCTCTCCGTCGTGATGAAAAAGGCGTTGCAGCGCAGTGGGGGAGAGAAAAAGTGGCAGGTCTAGGTCGATGCCCATTACCCGAGTCTTCATGTCAACCGATTCAACACCGGCGAGCACACTGGGCACCAGATCACACTGATCGTACGCTGCTGTGTTCCGACGATAGGTGACTTCATCGTCCGCCGCGCCATCAATGTAATGGAAGATTGGTCCGGGTAACCGGCGCTTGGCAAGTTTGCGAAACTGCTGGGTATTGAAGCACTGCTTCAGAGACACAATGCCTCTCCCGCTGCAGTTCTATTCGACACGTTGCTTGAGATCACTACTTCCCGGGGACTTTGTCCAGCCCGCGCCAGGGTGTTCCCTTACAGGTTGGCAGATTTTTGCAGTCTGAGGTGCACCCTCTGCAAGGCAAGGGGGGTTGCTGGGGCTTATCCATGACAATGTCCAACTGATCTATTTCTGTTTGGCCGACTCGTTTTATCAGCGGCCACTCGGCAGGCCGGAGTATAGCGGAACCTCTACGCCGGCGCGAAAAGATCAGTGCTCAACCATCTACTTGGGGCAGCTTTTTGATCGAGGTAAACCAAGGAATTGCACATACGGTAGCCTCACGCCACTCACCTCCAATATCGAGAGATATAGCGGTCCCTGGCTCCGCCAGGTCAACCGGTAGATTAACGAGCGCTATGTTGTGCTCTAGCCGAGGGGAGTAACAGCACCGGGTAATATGTCCGACTTTCTCACCTGCGACCTGAATATCCCAAAACTTGGGGTTGCCCGGCACGGGATCTCCGCCAAAGTTTGCCCCGACCAGACGGCGAGTCGGTCCAGTCGCTGCGATGTTTTGCAGCGCCTTCTTGCCGATATAAGGATAGGGTTTATCAATATCCAAAAGATGGGCCATGCCAATCGTGAAGGGGTTATCGGTAGGCGCTATGTCAGAGAAGTAAGACAGTAATCCACCCTCCACGCTTCTTACCAAGGACGGACATGCAGGTCGGATGCCGTATTCCGCGCCCGCCTCCATGCACATATCCCACAATTCTGTGCCCTTGCTTCCATCTTGCAAGAAGATCTCGTAGCCGAACTCGCCACTCCATCCGGTTCGACTCAACACCACGGGGATTCCCGCCAACTCCAGCTCGTGGAAATGGTAGTACCCCATCTCTATCGCGATATCACCGAATAGTTTCTGTGCCACCTTACCGGCCAGCGGTCCCTGCAGCTGGAGGGGCGAGACGTCGGGCTCAGACACATGTACGTCCATATCCACTTGGGTTGCCACTGCCTTCGCCCAGAGCAACACGTCCCCGTCACCGGGGGATAACCAAAATCTATCCTGGGCCAGACGGAGCAAGACGGCATCATTCACAATACCTGCATCGTCATCCAGAAAAATCACATAGCGCCCCCGACCGATGGGGCAGCTCGCAATGTCCCTGGGGGTAAGAAGTTGTGTGAAGGCTTCCGCGTCGGGGCCGGAGATTTCGATCTGCCGCTCGGCAGACACGTCCCATAATGTCACGCCTTGCACGAGTGCCCAGTATTCTGCCTCGGTATCCCCGTAGCTGGTGGGCATATACATGTGGTTGTAGACCGTGAAGGCGGTAGCACCCGCTGCCCGGGTGGCATCGTAAAACGGAGATTGGCGGACTCTGGGCCCTATTGTGATCGCTGGGGGGGTATTGGTGTTCATGGCCTTGATGTCTCTCGATTATGTTGTTGTCAGACCTCGAGCGCTGCCCTAGAAGGTCGGCAAGACCTCCGCTGTCAGCGTGGGCGAAAAGTAAGGATTAACGTTGGAAAATGGAAGAAAAAAGGGGTCTTTCTGCGACGCTTTTGTGCTCAAAATAGCCACTAAAAACAACCAGCGCGCGCTTAATTCAAGGCCAGAAAAAAGCTCGCTCTACTGGCCTGCTCTAACCTCCACAAGCAGCTCTCCAAGCCAGTCACCGCTGGGCGTTCGCTCACCTTCGCAGATCACCCAATAGGGCTTGCCACTCCAGGAGGACTTCGAGGCAAGCCTGCTGATGAAGTCTTCCGTCGTATTGACGTAGCGTTCGCCCCGTTCATATTTAAGGGCCAAATGGCTCGCCGCATCTGTCGAACTGTGAAGCGATCCGTTGCGCTCAAAGTCACAGCCGCTTTCAGCCACTTTCTCCAGCAGCAGCTCTATCTCCCTGTCCACCCCCGGCTCAACCCCAAAGCCCGACGACACCAATAAGGTCATGGCCACTATGCCGACCCAGCAGGTCCGCCAAAAATTGCCGTTAGATGTCATGTAGTTTTGCTCGTATCCAAAGTGGATTGTGGTCTGAGGTCTCAACCTCAAGGACCTTTGAGGCTTGCACCTCAAGGCCGCGAACATAGAGATGGTCAAGTGGCCGAGAAAATATTGCGGTCCGGTAATCTGGATTGAATGAAACTCCGGCGAGACCAAAGTTTCCCAGAAAATTTTCTAGCCATTCGGTTCGCTGCTTACTCCAGGTATTAAAGTCACCGCCAACAATCAGTGGTCCGCGATGATCGTTTATGACACGCCCGATCGCTTCAAATTGGGCAGTGTATGCGTCCAGTCCAAGCGCAAAATTTATCGCATGAACATTGACGATAAGTAGCGTCTGGGACTCAGTTTTAAGCCCATTGACGAACACGCCCTGCTCACTATTTGGTCCGTCATCACGCTCTGGTTGAGCACTCTCCACGGGTGCCAATTGAAATCGCGCAACCGAGGTTGCTTTCGGCGTCCCCAGCCAAGGCTCCTGTGCGGTTAACGCACAATCACCCACTGCCGGCCAGCGGCTGGCGGTGACTACGCCCGTCCGCCGGTTCCCTTGTTGGTAACCCGGAGCAAAATATTGAGCAAATCTTCGTTTTGCTGGCAATGACAGCTGCTCTTCGCCCACCTCCAGCGCCGCCTCCTGAAACAAAAGAATATCGGACTCTGGTAGGTGATGCGTGAGATCAAAAATCCAGCTGGCATCTTGGCCCTTTTCAATGTTCCAAGTCAGCAGGGCAAACTCATGGTCAATAGGTTTCGCCGGCAAAAAGGCTTCCCGAGTGAACAGCTGATGGCAGCCATGGGCGGACTCCTCAGATCGGTCCGAACCCGTGGTGGTCGACCCAACGGCTTCCGGATATACAACGGCTTCAATGTCCGATTTCGCTAGAGACACGACCCCAACGAGCGTAAAGGCTGCAAAGACACCCGGGGCAAACCGCGTCACCGTTACTCGTCCTCGACAGACCACATCACACGGATCACGCGGTCCGGAAATCGGAACATGAGACCCGCGCTACCCATCCCCGCTTGTCGATAAACGGGCCGGCTATCAGCGTCGACGTAATTCCCGGGAGCATCTCCCACAGGTGACAAGGTGTAGGCATCTTTGTCGTCCACCACAATGGAAACATACCCCTGCCGCTGAGAAAACGTACAGGGGAAACGCTGAATTTCAGCTTCGACGGCGTTCGTTTCTATCTCGCACAGCGCCGAGGTGGAATCGGCAATCCCGATGGCGGGCTGAAAGAGAACGCCCAGCAGTGCCCAAAGCAGGCACTTGCCGGTCCTGATAGCAAAGAACCCAGTCCACGCTGTGGTCTGCTGAAATAGAGTTCCAAGGCTTAACGTTGGTTTAATCACATCGACACCAATCAAGGAGACTCCACCTTAAAACACAGGCCAGCATTGGCTTCAAGCCGGTCGATCAGGGCCTGACCCATGGCAGCCGCTGGTGTCCAGATACCGCCACCGGCAAGATCCGGATTGTGCAACAGACACATAGCCGACTCGGCCAGCATCTTCGAGGTCGAACCGTAGCCCGGGTCACGGTCCCCCGAAACACTGGTCATAAGCAGGTCGCCGGATTCGGTTTGGGCGACGAAGAGAGCTTCGTAACTGCCGTTTTCCCGCTCTTCTTTGCTGGGGCCTTCACCCGGCTTTAGCGGGCTCTTTGCCAGCGAATCGTCCGCGGCTACAAATTCAGCAGCCGCTTTACCCTGGTCTCCATCACCAGTCAGCAGCATCTCGTCATAGCTGAAATCCTCACCGTACGGATGCCCCATCAGGAAATTGGATCGATGCACGTTTTTGGTATTAATCGGCGCCATGATAAAGGGGGCAGACCAGCTTTTTAACTCCTCCTCGTAAACAGGCTTGTTACCGTCGGGCTGTTCGGGACCGTTGAAACCCTCCGCCAGTGAGAAGGGATTCATAAGAATGCCAATCAGGTTTCGGTTTTCTGAAGCCGCCGCCATGGTTGCCCGTAGCGACGCAATAGTTCCTCCTGAAAACGCCCCGTTCATCGACTTCACCCTCCCTTTAACCCTGCTAACGGTCTTACCCGTCACCGCTTTGGCATGTTCCTGCAAGTGGAAAATACCGAGATCAAAGGGAATCGAATCGAAACCGCAAGAGTGCACGATCCGCGCTCCCGAGGCTTTGGCGGCGGCACTATAAGTCGCGATCGTCTCATGCATCCAGCCGGGCTCGCCTGAAAGATCAACGTAGTCCGTGCCCGCTTCTGCACACTGCTTTACCAATTCGTTTCCGTAGAGTTGGTAGGGGCCAACCGTGGTGATGACGACGCGAGTCGACGCCACCATCGCGGCGACTGACGCGGGGTTATCGCTATCGACCTCGACTATCGGCACATCGTCACTGATCCCCATTTCACTGCGCACCGCCGCCAGTTTCTCGAGTGACCGGCCGGCCATTGCCCATATCAAGTCAGAAGCTTCGTAGCGCTCATCGAGATACTCAGCCACCAATCGACCTGTGTATCCGGATGCACCAAAAACCACGATGTCGTATTGTCTGTCGCTACTCATAAAAATCCTCGGCCGATAAATCAGGAAACGAAAAGAAGCGAGAGTCTACCTGAGGTATTAGAGGGGTGCTAACGTCACCGCAGGGTGCGTTAGAACCTAACCACATCAGAACACCAACGCCTTACCCATTGATCAGAGACCGGACACACATGACACAGCGTCACGCCCCAGCCACAGAACGCAACAGAGCGCCAATTTTGGAGGTACTGCAACACCATCTTCCCAAGGATGGTGCAATCCTGGAGATATCGAGCGGCACAGGCCAACACGCGAGTTTTTTCGCCCCCTTTTTTGCGCCCAGACAGTGGTTACCTAGCGACATCGACGAAGACAATCTGGCTTCCATCGAGGCGTGGCGAAACGCCTCGACTGCGAATAATCTGCTTGCCCCGGTGCGCGTAGACGCAAGCGCGCCAGACTGGTGGCAGCAGCCCTGGTCGGTCAATCAAGCGATTAACGCCGTCGTGAACATCAACATGATTCACATCGCTCCATGGGTCTGCTGCGAGGGCCTCTTGCTAGGGTCTGAACAGCTACTCTCTGCGGGTGGCGTGCTCTATCTCTACGGCCCGTTCAAGCAGGGTGGCCAGCACACTGCCGCGTCTAACGAGGCCTTCGATACCCACCTGAAAAATCAGAACCCCCTGTGGGGGGTTCGTAACCTAGAGAGTGTCATTGAACTTGCAGCCCAACATGGACTTGAGCATCGCGCCACTATCGAAATGCCGGCGAACAATCTGTCTGTGATCTTTATTCGCCGTTAAGAGAGACGCTGGCTAAATGGCTGCCGTCATTGCGCTGCTGTAGCGCGATATGCACACGTCGCTCAAGCGCGTAGGCATCGTGATCGCCCTCATCTGCCAGAGATTCACTCTCTCCAAGAGCCGACACCTGCAGCCTGCTGGTTTGAATGCCTTGCGCAGACAGCTGGT
>CAJXMD010000056.1 GCA_913056165.1 uncultured Halieaceae bacterium | reverse complement strand
TAAGTGATCTTGGTCGTCAGCAGGCGGAGGCGGCGGCGGATGAGTTAGAGGCGGTCATCCCAACTAATGTGAAGCTGGTGAGCAGTCCCAAGGCGCGAGCCATCGAGACGGCGTTCCCTCTCCAGCAGCGTCGCGAATTGGCTGTAGAGATAGAGTCGGCGTTTATTGAGATTCAGGCGCCCGTGACGCTGGATCAGCGGCAGGCTTGGCTGCGGGCCTTTATGAGCCAGCGATGGTCTGAGCAGAGTGCAGCTATCTGGTCGTGGCGAGAGCAGCTCGTGGACCGGTTGTCGCGATTAAGCCAACCAACCGTGGTGTTCACCCATTTTCTGGTGATTAATACGGTACTGGCACATATCAGCGGCGACGAACGTACCGTTCAATTGTGGCCTGATAATGGCTCAATCCATCATTTAGCCTTGGAGGCAGGCCAGTTAAAAGTACTGGGTCTTGGGCGGGAAATGACGACGATCGTTGGGTAATCAGCGGGTCTTGGGCCGCACCAACGCCTCCTGGGTTGTCGAGGCGAGTAGCTTGCCGTCCCGATTCCACAGTTGACCACGATTGAACCCCCTGGCGTTGCCTGCCCAAGGGCTGTCGCATTCATACAGAATAAAGTCCGTGATATCGGGTATTTCATGAAACCAGATAGCATGGTCAAGGCTGGCGACAACGTGGTTGATATCCCAGTCTTCCAAACCCTGCGGATAAAAGCTGGTGCCAAGCAGCGCACAATCGGTGATGAGTGCGAGTCCCGCCTGATGGATGCGGGCGTCGCTGACCAGATCGCCGCGCACTTTGAACCAATTTTGCTGCTTTTCCTGTGGCTCGCTGCTGCGTTGGGTGACTCTTACCCGTTCGATCTGATACATGTCGCTAAAGGCGGGATATTTAGAGACTCTCATACTCTCGTCTAGGTCCTCGGGGAGCGGCACGTCGGGGATTGGCTGACTATGAATGAACCCTGCTTCGGTAATCTGATAGCTAATAGATGTATTGAAGATCGCCGCCCCGTTCTGGCGAGCAACGACTCGTCGGGTCGCAAAGGATCTGCCATCACGAATTGGATCAACATCAAATTCGATAGGAATCGTGGGATCGCCTCCGCGCAGAAAGTAGGCGTGCATTGAATGGGCTAGCAGGGGACCTTCAACCGTTGCATTTGCCGCCAACAAGCACTGCGCCAGAACTTGGCCGCCAAAAATTCGCCCTTGGGGCTGGGGGCTCTGACCACGAAACCAGCACCGACCCACTTGCTCGGGATGTATCAGATCAATAACGTCCTGAAAGCTGTTCAACAGAGAGGTCTCCGAGCAGAGGTGATGACTTTACGCAGCAAGGCCAAAGAAAAATACGTCGAAATAGTCGATAGCGGCACTGTCCATGTCGTCGATGCGTCGCCAGCTCTCAATGTCCATCGAGGCGTTGATTGCCCCTTGGATCATATTTTGGGTGACCTCGATGTTGACGTCGCGCATGATGCCTTGTTCTTTCCCTTGAGCGATAAAGCGGGTGATGAAGCTGTTGGCGGTCTCGGTCCGCGCCAGGATGCGTCTGCGAATCGGCGGAGGCAAGGCGGTAATGGTGCTGTAGCGAATGAGCGGCCCGAGATCCGAATTCTGAATACCAAAAATGCGCCGACAGGCCTCATCGAGCTTCGCCGCGGGCGAACTGTCTTTTGCAATGATCTCCTCTGACAGCGCATCGAGTTGATCTAATGAGAAATCGTAGCACTGTGTGAGCAATGACTCTTTATTGGTGAAGTGATAGTAGAAGGCGCCTTTGGACACCTGGAGGAATTCGGCAATTTCATCGAGCGATGTGCCATTAAAGCCTTTCTTATTGAAAAAGCGGGTCCCAGCTTTAAAAAAAGCTTCCTGCTTCAGTCGATTTTGCGCTTCGCGATCGAATCCTCGCGCGCTCAAGCCCGTCTCTACCGGAAGTGATGTCTCTCCGGGATGGTATTGGTAGGGTTTTTTTAACAAGCCGTAACTGACGATGTCCTGAACTGCCTGACTGGCCTGCATGGTGGTTTCGCTGGGCATTTCGTAGAGCCAATAGAAAGACCAATCGAGGGCGCCGATCAGGGCTCTGGTCGTTGATGTCGAGTGGCACTGTCGAATGGTGCCTTGATCGATGCCTTCCCGGATGTAGCCTCGCACTCGTTTGAACATCTCAAGGTACTCGGGAATCAAAGCATCCTGATGTTCTTTTTTAAGCGACGCGACTTCCAGAGGCGCTGCGAAGTAGTCACCTTCCCCTGCCAGTGCCTTTTGTATGGTGTCGATGTGGGCCTGCATGAAAAGGATGACACGCTCCAGGGGATCGCTGGTGGTTGCCTCAATTCGAGTAAGGTTTCGTTGTGTGTTGCGAAGAGACGCGCCATAGCACTGAAAGATCAAGTCCTCTTTCGTTTTAACGTAGTAATACAGGCTCGTTTTAGTGAGCCCCAGCTTCTCGGCGACGTCGCTTAGCGTGGTTGATCGGGCGCCTTTGGTGTTAAACAACTTTGCGGCTCGCGACAGGATGGCACTGTGCTTTGCTTCGTGTTGAATACCGCGGTTGAAAGGAGAGCCGCTGTCTGAGGTGGATGCCACGTTGAGGAAATTCTCGAAATTCAATTTTTTGAACTTTAAGTATTTTTTTTGTCCGTGTCCATGCGATTGGGCATTACGCCCAAAATTCAAACTGTGCGACACTGCCACAAAGTCGGTTGGATACCTTTATTAATGAGTTCAACAGTTCTATTCGAGCAGCAAAATGGCATCGCGCGATTAAGTTTCAATCGCGCGGAAAAACATAATGCGCTTGGTCACGAGGAGCTAGCGGGCATTGAGAAAGCGCTGGAATCCATAGACGAGACCACACGAGTCCTTGTCGTGACATCGGAGAGCGGCAGGACCTTTTGCGCCGGTGCGGATCTCGGGCAAATCAACGAGGGCTTGCTGAGCGGCGAGCGTTTTCAAGCGGCGACCAATCTAATAGCCGGGTTGCCGATCCCAACGCTCTGCGTGATCAATGGCAATATCTTTGGTGGCGGCGTAGAGCTGGCGGTTTCCTGCGATTTTCGTGTTGCTGCCGAAGACATCATGATGCGGGTACCCGCTGCAGCAATTGGCTTGTGCTATCCCATCGATGGGATTGAGCGCTTGGTCAATCGACTGGGTGTCTCCTTGGCAAAACGTATTTTGGTTGCTGCCGAGGAATTTTCGGCCGCGGAAATGAAGGCCTTGGGTATTGTTAATTGGACTTCACCTGCCTCAGAGCTCACCGTTGTAGCCATGGAGTACGCTCAGCAGCTTGCGTCGGGAGCACCATTGGCGGTTCGGTCGATGTTGCGGATCATCGGAGAAGCAGAGTCTGGAAGTATTGACCGTCGGGCGGCGGATGAGTTGGTTGCCCTGTGTGCCGGCTCGAAAGACTTGAAGGAGGGTCTCGTTGCCCAGCGGGAGCGGCGAAAGCCCATTTTTACTGGCCAGTAGCTTCCGGGCTCTGGGGTAGAGCCGCTATTGCCTCGTTGGTAAGACGTTTAATTGTTTGGTAGTCACTCTCAAGTAGGGTTGCAGTATCCGTCTTGGGGCATGGTCGATAGAGTCAAGACGTTTTTCCTCAACACCCCTGCCTCGCAATGTCTGACAGAGTTTGTGCTAGTATCTGCGGCCCTCGATACTATCTCCATGCCGGTTATGTCCATCGCCGAAAACAAACTCGTCAAAATACGCGAGCAGGTGCAGCATCACCTGAACGGGTCTGCGCCCGCCGAATTGACTGAGGTCGAGCGCGTTGCACTAGAAGGCCGAATCAAGGAGAGCCTAATACGTGAGAATGCAGTTATTGTTGCTCACTACTACACCTCACCCGATATACAGGCGCTTGCCGAGGCGACCGGGGGTTGTGTTTCAGATTCCCTTGAAATGGCGCGTTTTGGCAGGGACCATCCCGCCACCACGCTAATTGTTGCAGGTGTTCGCTTCATGGGCGAAACGGCCAAGATCCTGACCCCGGATAAAAGGGTCTTGATGCCTGACCTTGAGGCAACTTGCTCTCTTGATCTTGGCTGCCCGGTAGAGGAATTCTCGCAATTCTGTGATGCCCACCCGGACCGAGAAGTTGTGGTGTATGCCAATACGTCAGCGGCGGTGAAAGCTCGTGCCGATTGGGTGGTGACCTCGAGTATTGCCCTTGATGTCGCGGAGCACCTTGCGGATGAAGGTAAAAAAATTATTTGGGCTCCCGATCGTCATTTAGGTGACTACGTTAAGCGAGAAACCGGTGCGGACATCCTCATGTGGAATGGCGCCTGTATCGTACATGAAGAATTCAAGGCCCGTGGCATTGCCGATTTAAAACAGGTGTATCCTGACGCTGCTGTGTTGGTGCATCCGGAATCGCCTGCCCCAGTCATCGAGCTTGCCGACAGGGTTGGCTCGACAACTCAGATCATCAAGGCCGCTCGGGAGATGAAGAATCCGCAATTTATCGTTGCCACCGACCAGGGCATTTTCTTCAAGCTCCAGCAGGCGGCGCCCGACAAGCAGTTCATTATTGCGCCCACGGCAGGGGAGGGAGCTACCTGCCGAAGTTGCGCGAACTGTCCTTGGATGGCAATGAACGATTTGCAGCGACTCGTATCGGTATTTGAACGACCCGACAATGAAATAGAGGTAGATCCGACTCTGGGGCAGGCAGCCATGAAGCCTCTCGATAGGATGCTTGCCTTTGCTGCGTCACTTAACAACGGTGTTGTCGCGTCGCGATAACCCTGTGGCTTGGCTTGGACTAGCCCCTGTCCAGCGCCGCTCGCATGTTAATGACCTGACTGAGTCTTTCGTTGATTTGCGCGGATCGAGTGAAATCATTTCCCACCAGTTGCAGTGCATAGCTCAGCTGTCGCTGAGCAGCATCGAGATTACCTACCAGAATAAAATACTCCGCTCGCGACTGATGCAGGCCAATAATGTTGCCACTCAGACCCTGAACCTCGGCTAGCAGATACCAAAGCCCGGGATCGTTGGGTTTCAGGCGGGATTGATCCACCAATACCTCCTCTGCGAGGTGGGACTGTCCTCCCTGTTGCAGGGCATGGGCATAGGCCATGGTTAGCGGATGATTGCCCGGCGATACCCGCAAACGCGCCTCAATTTTTTTTGCTGCGGCGTCGGCTTTGCCTTTTGCCAGAGCTATATCAGCATCGGCAAGTACATACTCGATACGCTGTTCGTTCTCCGCCCAAATTCCGTCCAGCACGAGAGCAGCCTCGTCGGGTCTTCCCGCCTGTGTTAGGGCCAGTGTGAGGCCGTAACTAGCGGCCTCTCTTGATCGCGGATTACCCTCTATCTGATTTTTAAAAATAGTCACCGCTTCCTCAGGCGTATCGGCGAGAGACACGGCGACCCGGGCGCGCATGAGTTGATATTGGAGGCTAACCGGTCTGATGCGTTTCGGGTACTGCATGGCGCGGGTGCGTGTGTCTGCAATTCGTTTTTCAGACAGCGGGTGGGTGCGAAGAAATTCGGGTAGCCGATTGGCGCTGCTGTAGCGGGTGGTGGCCAACATCCGCTCAAACATGGCGGGTGCGGCGTAGGGATCCATACCCGCGTCATAGAGCAGCCTGAGTCCAATCCGGTCTGCTTCAGCTTCATTAGCGCGGCTGTAGCGGAGCTGCTGATCCTGCAGCGCGGCCTGGGTCGCTGTCATGGCAGCGAGACCAGCGTCAGTCCCGGCTGTCGCCGCTAATAAAATACCTGCAAGCAGGCCAGCAATATTGAGTGGGGACTGGCTTTGGGCCATCTCCACACCACGGGAAAAGTGACGCTGGGATAGGTGGGCAATTTCATGAGCGATAACCGTTGCGAACTCATCTTCGGTCTGGGCATATTGGAACAGCCCGGTGTGCACCCCGATGATACCCCCGGGAACGGCAAACGCGTTGATATTTGGGTTATCGACGATGATTAGCTCCAGACGCCGATCCTGTAAGTCGCTGTGAGTGACCAGATCAAAAACCATTGACTCCAAATAACTGTAGAGAAGAGGGTCATTGACGGTGGGGGCTTGACGGCGGAAGGCCTTTAACCAGTCCCGACCCAAGTTGTACTCGAATTCCGAGGAAAACAGACTGGTACTGGATTCCCCAAGATTAGGTATTTTCAGATCCTCGGTGACCGGTTTGCCAACCGTCGGAAAGAAAAGACCGAGGCATAGCAGGATGCCACTCCAGGAGGCTAATGGTCGCTTCAATACTTGCAGACGTATCGGCATAAGCGCACTTTATCGCAACTGGGCTCATAGTGATGACATCAATGAGGCCAGCTTTAGTAAATATTCAGGATCTGTCCTGTTTGGTTGATCAAGCCGGTATACTGGGCTGCGCCGAAAATGGATTTTGGTGATAACTCAATGACCTCAACCCAACCCGACAAGCAGATTGATGCCCGTGGACAACAGTGCCCGATGCCCTTATTAATGGCCAAGCGCGGCCTGCGTGAGCTGGAACCGGGGATGGTGTTGGAATTACTGGCCACCGATCCCGGTTCTGCGCGGGACCTGCAATCTTTGCAGCGGCTTGGGGGTCACAAGGTTGAAACGGAAGTCTCTGAAACTGGCATTTATCGTCACACCATTACCAAGGCCTGACTATGCTGGACGTCCTCAAAAAATGGTACCACCAATATTTTAGCGAAGAGGAGTCGGTGCTTCTGCTCCTGCTGTTGTGCGCGGGTTTAATTATTTTGGTCACAGTGGGCGATATTCTCACCCCGGTGTTCGTTGCGGTCATCTTGGCTTATTTGATGCAGGGCATCGCCAACCGGTTGCAGCGTTCGGGTTTATCCCCGCGGGTGGGTGTTGCTGTCGCTATGGCGTTGTTCATCAGTTCTTTCTTTGGAGTGATCTTGGGTTTGTTGCCACTCGTCTGGCGGCAGTTGATCAGTCTCGCCAAGGAAGCGCCGGCAATGGTTGAGCGTGGCCGACAGGCGCTCTCGGTGTTGCCTGAAAATTATCCATCCCTGATCAGCCAGCAACAGATCAACCAGGTGATGAATGCCATTCAGAGTGAGATGGCGCAGTTTGGTCAGATTGTGGTGGCAAAAGGATTTAGCAGCATTCCGGGGCTCCTCGCACTACTGGTTTACATGGTGCTCATTCCCCTGCTGGTATTTTTTCTGCTGAAGGATCGAGAAAAAATAATGGCTTGGGGAGCGGGATTTCTACCGGCACACCGACCCCTTCTCAATGACATCTGGGCACAGATGAACCGGCAATTCTCCAACTACGCCCGGGGTAAGGTCATTGAAATTGTCATTGTTGGAGTGGTGAGTTACGTCACCTTTAAAATTCTTGGATTGGACTACGCGGCTCTGCTGGGTTTACTGGTTGGATTGTCGGTGATCATCCCTTACATCGGTGCTGCATTGGTAACGATCCCTGTTTTGATGGTGGCTTTTTTCCAGTGGGGCCTGACGGAAGATTTCTACTGGGTGTTTTTCTCTTACGGCATGATTCAGGCCCTTGACGGTAACGTGCTGGTTCCGCTGTTGTTTAGCGAGGCAGTCAACTTGCATCCCATCGCGATCATCGTTGCGGTGCTATTTTTTGGCGGTATATGGGGCGTTTGGGGGGTCTTTTTTGCAATCCCCCTGGCGACGCTCATTAGCGCGGTTGTGACCGCATGGCCTACAGCCCACAGGGAACATCAGACCTAGATAGCTGTCTCACTCACGTCAACTTAAAAGTTTGGAGAACATCATGGACGCAAGCTCTCGGCCCGCCTCGCGATATGGAAAGCTGCTGTTTGTTGCTGGCGCGCTGTTGCTAGTGCTCATCTCGGGGTGCGATCAAAAAGCGGTTACTGACAGTGAAAGCGACGCAGCTGCAGCAAAGCAGCGCGTCATTCAAAGCCCAAACGACACCAGAGCCTATCGAGCAGTGACACTTGAAAACGGGATTGAGGTGTTGCTGGTTTCAGACCCGGCGGTAGAAAAATCGGCGGCTGCGCTCAGCGTTGGTGTTGGACTAATGTTTGATCCGATGGCCTATCAAGGAATGGCACATTTCCTTGAGCATATGCTTTTTATGGGAACTGAGGCCTATCCGGATATCGACGGTTACATGACCTATATCAACGAAAATGGTGGTTCCAGAAACGCCTACACTTGGCTCGATATCACCAACTACATGTTTGAGATCAAGAATAGCGCTTACGAGGGGGCCTTGGATCGGTTCTCACACTTTTTCAAGACCCCGCTGTTGGACCCGGAATACATTGAAAAAGAAAAGAGTGCGGTCAATGCGGAGTGGTCCATGCGTCGGGAAATGGATTACTTCGGTATGTTCAAACTCGGCCGCGGTTTCATGGGCGATCACCCAGCCAACCGGTTCCTCATAGGTAACCTCGAGAGCCTGGCCGATAAAGAGGGATCAACGCTGCACAGCGCCACGGTAGATTTTTATCAGCGTTACTACGGTGCCGACATCATGAAAGTGGCTCTGGTCAGTGATCAGGGTTTGGATCAGATGGAGGCTCTGGCTGAGCGCTATTTTGGCGACATCCCCGTTAAGAATATCGAAAAGCCTGCAGTGACCACGCCGCTTAATTTTGATGAGGCGGCGGGTAAGTTGGTGCGCTATGTGCCCCTCGAAGATCAGCGCATGCTGCAGCTGGATTTTTTCATCGATGCAAACAACGATCAGTTTCGTGTAAAGCCCAATCGCTATCTCTCGTATATTTTGGGGTCAGAAATGCCTGACACGCCTGCCAGTAAGCTCAAAGAATTGGGCTGGGCGAGCAGTCTGATGGCAACGGCGTCGCCAAATGAATTTGGTAATTACGGCACTTTTAGTATTCAGGTCGACCTCACTGAGGCTGGCATGGCCCACCGTGAAGAAATCACTCATGTGATCCTCGGCTATTTAGAGATGCTGCGTGCAGAGGGAGTGGACGATCGCTATGCAGAGGAGTTACGAACCTCCCTCGATAATCAGTTTCGCTTTCTGGAGAAGATAAACGACTTCTCCTACGTATCCTCGCTTGCCGCCTCTTTACAGAACTACCCGATTGAAAATGTCATCAATGCGCCGTTTGTGTTCGACGGCTTTGATGCCGATGCGGTAAACAGCGTGTTGGCGCAGCTTGTGCCCGAGCGGATGAATGTGTGGTACGTCTCGAAAGACGAACCCGTTACGGAGACGATGCATTTTTATGCGGGGCGTTACGCGGTGGAGCCACTTCAAATCGCGTCCACCGACGAGCAATTGGCCCTGGTCAGCGAATATGGATTAAGTCAGCCAGCATTGAATACGCTGTTACCCGAGTCGTTTGAGGTGGCTCACGGGCCGGCAACGCCGGAGAAGCTGATATCGACCGATGGGATGGAAGTCTGGCTTCAGGGGAGTGAGACCTTCCCCGAACAGCCGAAGGGGTTTACGCAGGTTTACCTGAATACGGATACCCGCGAGGCAGATGCTGCGTCAGAGGTGATGTATGCCCTCTGGACGGATCTCTACAATCTCAGCCAGATGACACTGTTCACGGAAGCATCGATTGCCGGCATGAACGTGGGCGCATCCTCGGGCTTCGGGCTTCGCTTCACCGTGTCGGGGTTTACCAACAAGCAACCTGAACTCTTAAAACGAGCCGCCGAGGCACTCAGAATTCAACCAACATCACTTGAGTTAGAACAGGCGGTGGACCGCTATCTGCGGGGGCTTGAGAATGCCAGATATGGTTTTGCGGTGCGGCAGCTTTTCCCGGCGGTGCAGCGGCTTACACAATCGGGTCAATACAGCCGAGACAGCCTGATAGAGGCGGCGAGCGAGGTTACTCCGGAGGCGTTGCAGGAGTTTATTGAGCAAGAACTCTCTAAATCCTATGTACGGATCTATCTCTTTGGCAATTACAGCGCGAGCTATGCGACGGAATTAAGCGAATTGCTGACATCAACGCTGTCCGCAGGGGATAACGCGGGGTATGTGAGGCCAAAGGTCTACGCCCCTCAGAAAGGGGACCGGATCGTTTATCAGGAAGAGCTTCCCATCGAAGATTTGGGCATGCTGTATTTATTTGCCGCACCTGAACCATCAATCGAAAATTTGGCGCGGGGCGAGCTGGTGAGTGCGCACTTATCGAGTCGCGCCTTTAATCAGCTGCGAACCGAAGAGCAGCTTGGCTATGCTGCCGGTGGCTTTGCCACCGAGCTGGGTGATTATCCGATGTTGGGTCTGTACATTCAGACTCCCGTAAAAGCGCCGGTGGATATGCTTGCGCGCTTCGATGCCTACCGCACTGAATTTGCCGAGGATTTTGATTCTCTCACCGAGGAGGATTTCGAGCGAATCAAGGCTGGGGTGCTGACCACGCTGACAGAACCGCCTAAAAACCTCTCGGAAGAGGCGTCGCCATTCGTGAGCGACTGGACGCGGGAACGGTACAGTTTCGATACCCGCGCGCGTCTTATAAAAGCGGTTCAGGCGGTCAGTTTGAGTGAGGCGCGGGCTTACTATCGTGACACGATGCTTGCTGAGGATAGCGGGCGCATTTTGATCCAGCTCAAAGGAACCAAGTTTGCTGACGCTCCCTTTGCAGCGCTTCCCGATGGAATCGTAGTCGAAGATGTGGACGCGTTTCACCAGCAGATGCCTGCTCAAGATCGGTAATTCCCGCCAGCTAAATTTCTGTCCAGGGGAGCTTGATGGCACATCCCTTGGTGAGGCGTTGGACACCGAGCATGCGTTGCCGTTGATCTGACCGATGCCCCTTTTCAGCGTAAGAAGGGGCATTTTTTTGCATTTATTATAGTTCTAAAAAGGAATTTAATAGCGTTAAGGGCGCGAATTCGCTAAATTAAAAGCCTGAACGCGTAGTTTGATGGTTCCTAAGTAGAACTTAATGCGTCTCAAAACGAAAATTTAACAACGTTCCCACAGCAGTGGGTGTCGTCACAGGTGTCGATGAGCGGGGCTTCACAACCACGGCACCATGACTGGGGGAAGTAATCTGATGACCGAAACGCTGGTGGACGCACAGGAGCGTCAGGAATGGCTTGACTCGTTGGACGCGGTGGTACGCCACGGCGGCATCGAGGCTGGCGGGCAAATCGTCAACTCATTGGCACAGCATGCCCAGAATTCCGGGGTGCCGCTTCCTCAAGCCATCACGACCCCGTTCAAGAACACCATATCCCCTGAGCAGCAGCGCCCCATGCCGGGGGATTTGTTCATGGAACGCCGGATTCGGTCGCTGGTCCGCTGGAACGCCATGGCGATGGTCATGCGGGCAAATGACAATGAGGATGGCCTTGGAGGGCACATTTCAAGCTTTTCATCCAGCGCGACCCTTTATGACGTCGGTATGAACCACTTTTTCCGGGGGACTGAGAACGGACATCCCGGGGATCTTGTTTTTTATCAAGGGCACAGCGCACCCGGTATGTATGCCCGCTCTTTTCTGGAGGGGCACATTACCGAGGAGCAGCTCACCAACTTTAGGCGAGAAGTCGACGGCAATGGGTTGAGCTCCTATCCCCATCCCTGGTTGATGCCCAATTACTGGCAGTTTCCGACGGTATCTATGGGGCTGGGCCCAATACAGGCGATTTATCAGGCCCATGTCATGAGATACCAGCAAAATAGGGGTCTCGTGGATCACCGAGATCGAAAAATCTGGTGTTTCATGGGCGACGGCGAGTGCGATGAGCCTGAGTCATTGGGCGCTATCGCTCTTGCCGGACGTGAAAAACTGGGCAACCTGCATTTTGTCATCAACTGTAATCTACAGCGGCTCGATGGTCCTGTGAGGGGTAACGGCAAGATTATTCAGGAGCTTGAGGGGGTATTCCGGGGGGCTGGCTGGAACGTTATCAAGGTGATCTGGGGACGTAAGTGGGACCCTCTATTGGAGCGCGATAAAAGCGGTTTGCTCCAGAAGCGTATGGATGAAGTCTGCGACGGTGAATTGCAGAATTTCAAATACAACGGCGGTGCGTACACACGGGAGCACTTCTTCGGCAAATACCCGGAAACACTGGAGCTGGTAAGAGACCTTAGCGACGAGGACATCATGTATCTCAACCGCGGCGGTCACGATCCCTACAAAGTCTATGCTGCGTACGCCGCCGCCTGTGAAGAAACCGAGCGGCCCACGGCAATCCTTGCGATGACCGTAAAAGGCTATGGCACCAGCGAAGCGGGAGAAGCCAGTAATGAGACCCACTCCCTGAAAAAGCTTGATTTAAAGAGTTTAAAAGCGTTCCGAGATCGTTTCGGTGTGCCCATTAGCGACAGTGCCCTCAAAGAGGTGCCGTTTTACAGGCCTCCAGCAGACAGCCCGGAAATGGCGTACATGCGAGAGCGGCGCGCGCAGCTTGGGGGGCATATTCCAAGCCGCCGCGCGGTCTCCTATCACTTACCGGCACCTTCCCGAGCAACTTTTGCCTCGCAGATGAAGTCCAGCGGCAAGCGAGAAATCTCAACCACCATGGCCTTCGTCCGTATCCTGTCATCTCTTATAAAAGATAAAGAAATCGGACAGAGGGTGGTGCCGATCGTGCCGGATGAAGCCCGCACCTTTGGTATGGAAGGCATGTTCCGGCAACTTGGGATCTATTCGGCAGCTGGCCAGCACTACACGCCCCACGATGCGGGGGGCATCTTGTTCTACAAAGAAGATGTGCAGGGCCAGATTCTCGAAGAGGGCATCAACGAGGCCGGAGCATTCTCCGCATGGATGGCAGCGGCGACCTCATACAGCGTGTCCGATTATCCGATGATCCCGTTCTTCATTTTCTACTCCATGTTCGGGTTCCAGCGTATCGGCGATTTGGCCTGGGCTGCGGGGGACAGTCAGGCCCGGGGCTTTCTGATCGGAGGTACCTCGGGCCGAACCACCCTCAACGGCGAAGGGCTTCAACATCAGGACGGACACAGTCATCTACTCGCCGCCACGGTGCCCAATTGCGTCAGCTACGACCCCACCTATGCCTATGAATTGGCGGTCATCATCCAGGACGGCATTCGGCGCATGTATGAGGAGGGGGAGAACTGTTTTTATTACATTACGACGATGAACGAGAATTATCATCAGCCTGACATGCCCGACGGCGTGGCCGAGGGTATTATTAAAGGCCTGTATAGAATGACCCTAAGCAAAAGTAAGCACTCACAACGCGTACAGTTAATGGGGGCGGGTGCCATTCTGCGTGAGGTCGAGGCGGCTGCTGAGATACTGGAAAGTAACTTCGGCGTGGCGGCAGATATTTGGAGCGTGACCAGCGTCAACGAGCTGGCGCGGGAAGCTCAGGATTGTCATCGCTGGAATATGTTGCACCCCACAGAGTCCCCGCGGGTCCCCTATGTCACCGAGCAACTCAGCGGTGCTGACGGCCCGTTTATTGCGGCGACCGACTACATGAAGGCCCACACGGACCAGCTTCGGGAATTTGTACCCGGGCGTTTCACCGTACTGGGCACAGACGGATTTGGACGCAGCGATACCCGGGCGAAGCTACGTGAGCACTTCGAAGTAAATCGGACGTTTATTGTGCTTGCTGCCCTCAAATCCCTGGCGGACGAGGGGAAAATAAAACCCCAGCAGGTAGTGGATGCGATGAAAGAGTTGGGCATTGATGCTGACAAGCCTAATCCTAGATTGGCCTGACAGGGACGGAGACTACGCTTATGGCAACACTTACTCTGACCGTGCCCGACATAGGGGGTGCCGAAGGCGCTGAAGTTGTAGAGGTACTCGTCGCTGTTGGTGACACGATAACGTTGGAACAAAGTCTTATCGTGCTCGAATCCGACAAGGCGTCGATGGAGATACCGGCAACTGCCGAAGGTAAAATTCTGGCGCTCAAAGTCGCACTGGGGGATGCCCTGTCTGAAGGCGATGCCATCGCCGAGATAGAAACTAGTGACGAGGTGGCTTCCGCCACTCCCGCTCCGCAAGGCACGACTCCCAGTGCCAATCCCGCAAGCGCCGATGAGGCGCAGGCAACTGATGGTTCACCAATGGACGGCGGTACCTCTGACCCCGCGCAGACATTATCTGCGCCGGCTGCTGAGTTGGCGGTGATGACGGTCGAGGTTCCCGATATCGGCACCGATGGCGATGTTGATTTGGTTGAATTGCTTGTCACGACTGGTCAGGAGGTCGCCGAGGGTGACTCCCTAGTGCTTCTGGAGTCCGACAAGGCGTCGATGGAAGTCCCTGCGCCTGCTGCAGGCAAGATCACCGATGTACTGGTTTCTGCCGGGGGGTCAGTTCGACAGGGCACCCCGCTGATGACCATGGCGATTTTTGCCGATGGCCAGAGCGCAGCGGGTTCAAGCCCGCAAGCAAGCGCGGCTGCTGGCGACGCAGGTACTCCGAGTGCAGCACCCCAGATCGAAGCGCAACCAACTAGCGGATCAGTCTCAGCATCGGCGCCTGAAAACGCCGGGTCATCGATACCCACACAGACACCCACACAGACACCCATGCAGGAAGTGGCTGACGCCTCTGCGCTTGACGATGGTGCAACTGTCTACGCGGGCCCTGCAGTGCGCAAACTTGCCAGAGAATTTGGCGTTGATTTGTTAAAGGTGACAGGCTCTGGACCTCGCGGCCGTATCGTGAAAGAAGACCTGCATCACTACGTACAACAGGCGCTGAAGACAGGTGTCGGGTCGGCCGATCTTGGTGCAGGCGTCCCGGGCATTCCCGAGGTCGACTTTAGTCAGT
>CAJXMD010000055.1 GCA_913056165.1 uncultured Halieaceae bacterium | reverse complement strand
ATGCGGCAAAGAGACAAAAGCCCCAGACGACTAGCCAGCCGAGGGCAGAGACTATTAGCGCCACAAGAGCAGCCTCTCATGAGAAATGCATACGGACATTGCCATCGTTGCAGGATACAGGGGGCGATCGTTGACCACCACCTGCTCGTGATCTAGTGCGCCTCCTCAAGTCGCCGGTCTCGACAGGCTGATCATCCCCCCCCCACAAACAAATGGCTTTGAGGTAACCTAGAGAGCCCGGGTGCCAGGCTAACAACCCATGCTCGGGTGGAAGCGCAGGAAGAACAACAATAAACTCGACGTGTAGCCCTATATGCAACATATGTTCCTACATAGAATCTTGACGTTTTTTATAGGTCTTGCTGCGGTAACGCCTACGGCGTTGTCGGCTGATATCTCCGACGAGCTACCTCCCCTTGAGGAGGTGCTGATCACCGCAACGCGACGAGTTGAGAATCTTCAGGACGTCGCAATGTCCGTCTCCGCATTCTCCGAGGCCTTCTTTTATGAGAGCGGGGTCAGGCAGCTCTCCTCTCTCGATGAATTCACCCCGAATCTTTTGATATCTGAAGGAACCGACTCGCGCTCCACCGCGATCCGTATTCGGGGAATTGGCTCTATGGGGAGTAATTCGGGTATCGACCCAAGCGTAGGAATTTTCATTGATGGCGTGTATCAAGGTCGCGCCGGCATGAGCATCAACGACTTAGTCGATGTTGCCCGCGTTGAAGTGTTAAGAGGGCCTCAGGGCACCCTCTATGGCAAAAATACGTCAGCAGGGGCGATCAATATTTACACCAACAATCCCACAGATGATTTCGCCTCCATGATCGAGGCGAGCTACGACAGCACCAAACGCTCTCAACTACGAGGCTGGCTTAATATACCCATTGGCGACAGCCCTCACGCCGTACGGTTGAGTGGTTTTGGCACCTACCGAGATCACCTGCATCACAACACTTACCAAAACCAAGGCGTGAACGATGCCAACAAATGGGGCCTTCGAGGCAAGCTCCGGCTAGACCTCACCGAGAGCGGACTCGGCGAATTCAATATCGCGGCAGACTACCTGGATGAGGACACTGACTGCTGTGCCTTTGCAGTCATTGATTATGCTGGATTATCGCCGCTCAACACGCCATCGACCAGAAATCCCACCGAGCAACTGCAACAGGCCTTGGGGCTAAATAGCATGGGCAAACCAATTCTTGCGTTCAACGCCCTCGAAGATACCGAAGGCTTCTCCCCCCCACTGGCACAGCCTTTTAGCGACAAATATTGGTTTGATGGTGATCTCCGTAACAGGGTCAATATCAAGGGTGCTTCGCTCGAGTGGCTAAAAGATTTGGGTAGCCGAACCCAAATGACGTGGATAAGCGGCTGGCGAAAATATCGCTCCGATAGCGAATTTGATGGTGACTTCACTGCCTACAGGGCCGTGAGTACAGATACTTCGGTTGAGCTTGAGCAATTCAGTTCCGAACTGCGAGTACTCTCGAGTATTAGTAATCACTTGAGTTATCAAGTCGGGCTCTATGCCTATGTCTCTGATTTCGATTCTCTGGGCACATTCACCCAGCACGAAGCCCTGGTAAACAACATTGCCATCGGAGGCGGGCTCACTCTTGGACTGTTCTTCCCTGAGGGGTCTCTGAACGTTGATGACAACCGATATCGCACCGAAAGTTACGCGGCCTTTGGACAGAGCACCTGGGAGATCACCAGCTCTCTCGATGCCATCCTTGGACTGCGCCTTACCCGCGAGAACAAAACCCGCGAGGGCAGTCAGGTGACGGCTCCCACGTTCTTTATCGACATACCCCCGGTAGCGGGCCCAGACATTTACTACGACAGTGATCGTAGCGATACCGCATTCTCGCCCATGCTAACCCTGCGCTATCAGTTCACTGATGATCTTATGGCGTATACCTCGATCAGCCGTGGCTTTAAGTCAGGAGGCTTTAATCAGCGCCGTGAAATAAGTGGATCAAACGGAGAGTTCGACGAGGAGTCTGCACTCAATGTCGAGCTGGGATGGAAGACGTTACTGGCGGATGATCGGTTACTGTTTAACGGTACCCTTTTTTTGGTGAACTACGATGACTTTCAGTCCCAGACCTTTGACGGATCAACGGTTCGTGTAACCAACGCGGGCAACCTGGAGAGCTACGGTGCCGAGGTTGATCTACGCTACGCATTTCCCAACGGCCTGCAACTGGGTGCGTCTGTTGGTTATACCAAAGCCACCTACAAGGACTTCCCGGGCGCGCAGTGCACGGTTACACAGAGCGTGGAGCGCTACTATTTTGAACTGGGCGCCCAAACCGGATCGCCAGCAGCCAACAGTCAGTGCTATCAGGATCTTGCGGGACAGGCACTTGCCAACGCGCCTGAGTGGAATTTTTCTACCTACGTCACTCGAGAATGGTCAGTGGGGGACAACCTCTTGATTCGTGCTCGTGGTGAGTACAACTTCAGCGATCGTTATTTCCTTGAAGAAGATTTAGATCCTAACCTGGTCAACCCAATAACCCACCTTGTTAATGTTCGATTGACCCTGAGCAATCAGTCCAAGGACTGGGAGGCTATGCTATGGAGCGAAAATCTCCTGGATGAAGACTATTTTCTGTTTGGCATCGACATCCCGACCATCGGTGGCTACGCGGGTATGGTGGCTCCACCCCGAACAGTTGGAGTTACCTTGCGCTGGTTCCACTAAGACTCCTTCTATTAGAAAACCTAACTAGATTCTTTGCTAAGCTGCTGAAATAACTAAACATTCACCGATCCCTGTTCAAAATCCGTTTAGCGAACCCTTTTTTGTTAATCAAATGCTTAACGACTGTTAACTTAACGTTTGTTCAGGTATGATGGACGTCAAGTACTACGTGGACAAGAGCATGCCGAAATCAGCCTTAACAATGGCAGAGATCCAGATGATGCAGGAGCAGATCATGGATCAAACAGCTGCGGTACTTGCAACAACAGGGGCAGCGCGCCTATCGATGCGCGCCATTGCAAGACATACAGGCATGACAGCCGCCAACCTATACAACTATTTTGGGAGTAAGGAAGAGCTTTTTCTGGCGACAAAGCGTCGAGGCTTCCAGCTTCTGGATGGGTTTACCACCATACCCGCAAACACCGACGAATCGCCGCGAGACCAAATAAAACGCATCCTGCGAGGAGCCCTACAGTTTGCACGACATTGGCCCGGTTATTGGGAGCTAATCGTTCACCCACCCAGAAACAACGCAGCTATTCAAGAGAGAGGCCTACTGGATTTCACTGATGAGCTACCCAGCGAGACGGTAAAGCGCATGATGCGGGTTTTTACCGACCTGCTAGCACACAGCGGAGTTGACATAAGCCCTGGGGAAAGCCCGGAAGAGCCGCCCCAGATAGATGCTATCCACGATCTGGGTTTTGGTTCTGATGCGGTGTGGGTGCGTGTTATCGCCCTGCTCACCCATACCCACGGCTTGTTAGATCTGTACAGCCGCGGGATGCTGAGTCAATTTAAAGTCGATATAGACCCGCTTGTGGACTCACTTCTGGAGGCAAGTATCGACATCCTGTTGCCAGAAGCTCCTGCCGGGGAAAGGGAGCACAGCAGTGAACGCTGAGGCCAAGCTGCTCTCAGTCGCTCAAGGCCGCGAAGACTTTCACCGCGGGTTTCTAGCCCTTCAGGAGGAGCACGCCTACGAGGTTAAACAGTTTCGCGGGGTGATTCCGCTCGATCTTGAAGGCACTCTGTTCAGGAATGGCCCCGGGTCGATGAACGCTGGATCGGAGGCTTACGGACACTGGTTTGATGGGCCGGGCATGGTAAGTGCCATTACCTTCCAATCTGGGAAAGTCCATTTTAGGAATCGCTATGTGCGTACACCAAAATTTGTGTCCGACCAGCGTCAAGGGCACATCACCCAGCGGGGTTTTGGCACGCAAATCAAGGGTGGGCCGCTGCGAAACTTATTTCGACCCATCTCTAATCCGGCGAATACCGGGGTTTCATGGCACGGAGGAAAACTCTGCGCATTCTATGAGGGGGGGCAACCATTTCGCCTATGCCCAAGCACCCTAGAAACTTTAGGCCCCGAACTCTACGACGGCCTATTGAACAGTCGAAAGACTCTCAGCGCCCACGGAAAGATTCACAGCAGGACGGGGCGCCAAATAAATTTTGGTGTCAATCTTGCGGGGATAGGCCTCTCGGGCATTCGTTGCGCGCTGGATGTTCATGACCTCCCTTCTCGCGGTGGCCCGGTGAGGAGCTGTCGTGTCCCCCTCCCCTACTTTCCCTTCATCCACGACTTCGCACTAAGCGAAAACTATGGGCTTTTTCTGGTGAGCTCCATACGCTTTGGCTTGAGCGGCCCATTGATGGGTCTTCGCACCCTGAGTGAATCCATGAGCTTCGATGGCAACAAGCCCGTCAGAGGACTTCTCATCGATCTAAGGACCATGAGTCTCGCCAAAGAATTTGAATTACCACCCGCACTCGTTGTTCACTTTGGTAACGCCTTTGAGCGTGACCAGGAGTTTATTGTCGACTTCTTCCAGTCAGATAATAGTGAAGGCTTTGATTGGCTATGTGATGTGTTCAACGTTGAGCAGGTGACCGGCGCTGGCTTGGTGCGCTTGCGTCTCAATACGAAGACAGGACGCGCCTTGTTGTCTCCTCACCACAACGGTCTGATTGGAGAATTTCCCGCATGGAACCCTCGCCAAACCGGGAAGCGAACCGATCGCTGCTACTTCGTGGCTCACAGTCAGCCTGATAACAAGGGCTTCTTCAATACGGTGGTCTGCCTTGATACGGAAACCGGCAATATAAAATCTGGCAACGTGGGAGAACATTGTCACACATCAGAGGCGCTATTTGCCCCAAGGCG
The DNA here is from genome assembly GCA_913056165.1 of uncultured Halieaceae bacterium. Classification (GTDB taxonomy): domain Bacteria; phylum Pseudomonadota; class Gammaproteobacteria; order Pseudomonadales; family Halieaceae; genus Luminiphilus. The sequence goes on along the minus strand of CAJXMD010000055.1, from coordinate 9,955 downwards.
CGGGGCATCAGACCCGCACTCAGGCTACCTACTCGCCGTGGTATACAACGCGTTGCATCATCGGTCGGAGATTCAAATTAGGGATGCCGAAAATCCTGCCATCGAGGTTGGCGCGGCCGTACTCAATCATCATGTGCCTTTCGGTTTCCACGGTCACTTCACGACCGACCTCTTCGGGGCTATCCACTGATTCCTGCAACCAGGGGACTACTCACCAACCTCTTTAGTCTGGGCAGCCTGCAAAGCCATCATCGGCTTGGTGGATCCACCGTCCACCAGAAAATCAGCACTGGTCACATAGGACGCCGCACCCGACAGTAAAAACGCGGCCACCTGCGCTATCTCTTCCGGTTGACCCCAGCGCCCCAGCGAGGTGATGTCAGTCATGATTTGCATGGCATCGAGATGTTGCGCCTCATGTCTTGCCATTGGTGTATCGATAATACCCGGAGAAATGGTATTGCACCGAATATTGCGGCTCCCAAGACGAACGGCTGCTTGCTCGGCGAGGCACCTCACGCCCATCTTCGCAACACCGTAGGCATCCTCTCCAGATGACAACTGTCGCCCGCCGCATTCAGCCTGAATCAAATCGCCAAAATCTTCAGCCAGTGGATCCGCTAAAAGTTCGATCGCGCGCGCCGTCAGCCACTTAAGCGCGAAGTAGGATGCCTGAGAGGAAATCAGAACCAATGAGGCACCTGGCGCCAGTTGCTTCTCCAACCCATTCAACAAGTGAGCTGTTCCCATCAAGTTAATACGGATGATGTCATCACCGGTAGCCTGATTGGGCCCAACACCAGCGGCGTGTATCAACCCGTCTAGCGGTTCCGCCTTGCTAACCGATGCAGTCAGCTCTCTGATCTGCCCTTCGCAGGAAAAATCGACGGAATAGGTTTCTACTGCGCCACCGTGTTCACGTATTTCACAGGCAGTTTCCTCCAGCCCCGCGGCATTAATATCCGTAAGAACCAATCGATAGCGGGGAGATAAGAACAGCGCGCAGGCCTTACCAATACCGCTGGCCGCACCGGTGATCAGAACACGCGGAAGATTTCGATTCATTCAATGACTCGCTGACTCAGAAACGATATTGATAGGATAAGGATACAGCGTCGAAGTCAGAACCGATCCGAGTGACAACCCCGCGACTAACATTGAACTTGAGTGAATGGTGCTTACCAAGCGGAAAAGACGCCGCCAACCCCAAACGTGAATTCTCGAGCTCATCAAGCAAGGGTTCGCCTTGTTTAAAAGATTCTCCCCCTCGATAAAAGTTGCTGTTGAACGCCAACCAAATTCCTTTCGAAAAATATCGCACTACATGGAACTGGGCCTGGTAGATGGGATCCTGCTTGATACGATCACCAAGATAATTGCCATTGTCCTGAAACAGCTTTACGTCAAGCGATACATCTGCGTACCACGCCCCCCATTGGTAAGACATACCCAGCCCCGGCCGCAGCATCCAGCGGTTTGTCCCCGCGTTAATAAGGCGCTCAGACTTGTAATCGCCAATGGGTGCCTCTACCTGCAAAGACGCTCCCAAAGTAAACCCCGGCTTGTACAGACGGCGAAAGTCTTCAAGGGACAGCGCGGGCGCGCCCACCAGGTTCCAGGAGAGTCTGAGTCGCGCATCCCCCCACTCGCAGCGATCTACGCGCTCTCGGTTGCCAAGAACAAGGCCCGAGCCCTCGTAGCAGGTTCTGAAGGTCTGAACGTCGAATTTGGCTGACTTACCCATCAGATCGAAGCTTCGTGCATAAGCCAGTGCCAGCAGATTAATATCTAATTTAACGTCGTCGACAGGTGCAGTCGGACTGGGGGAAACTTCACCCGTGTTGTGGCCGACACCAACGATCAGAAACTGCTGATCAATAGGGATGTTCATATAGCTGCGAGGCTCCAGCTCCTGAGCCTCGGCAACTGTGGCGATTCCCCACGCAGCGAGAACGGCGTGGAGGATAGATCTCCGTACCTTAATCCAGCCCGTCGATGATCGCCAAAACATCGTCATGATGAGATTTTGTCTTCACCTTATCCATAACAGCCTTCAGGCGGCCATCTTTACCGATGATAAATGTGGTTCTGAGAATGCCATCAAATTCTCGACCCATGAACTTTTTTGGGCCCCAGGCACCATACTTGTCGGCAATTGCATGGTCTTCATCGGACAAAAGCGTGAAGTTCAGCCCATCACGGTCCCTGAATTTCGCTAATCTGTTAACGGGGTCAGGACTTACTCCCAGTGCGACCACGTCACGCTTGTTTAACTGCGGTGCAGCGTCGCGCAAGCCACAAGCCTGCACCGTGCACCCAGGCGTCATTGCTTTCGGATAAAAATAAAGAACAACGGTATGAGTCCCTTTAAATTGCTTTAGTGAGACCGTCTCGCCATCTTGATCCTGCAATGAAAACTGGGGGGCAACATTACCAACCTTCGGAAATGCCATTTTCGAATCTCCTTTTAAGCCTGAACATGAATCGGACGGATCACCGCCCTCTGGGACGCCTGATGACACTCTGCCGGATAGGGTAATTACCCACCCTAGCGTCGCTCAAAAATTCCTCCAACAGTTCTTTGACAACGGGGAATGCAAGCTGGTCCCATGGGATTTCATCAGGGCTGTAAAGCTTACTATCGAGGCTCTCGGGCCCAACGCCGTACTCCCCATTTTCGATGCCACACCGATAAAAAACATAAACCTGATTGATCTGTGGCACGTCGAACAAGTGATAGAGGCAGAGATTCTGTGCCACTGCAGCTGCCTCCTCTCGAGTTTCCCGGGCCGCACCTTCCGCAGTGGTTTCACCATTTTCCATAAAACCCGCGGGCAGGGTCCAAAGCCCATAACGGGGCTCGATGGCCCGCTTGCAGAGCAATATCCGCCCCTCATGTTCCGCCAAACAGCCAACGATCACTTTCGGGTTGAGGTAGTGAATTGCGCCACATTGTAGGCAGACATCTCGCTCACGATCCTCCCCCTCTGGGATACTGCGCGCTGTTTTGGACCCGCAGCTGGAGCAATAGTTGACCGGGAGAATCATGTTTTTGAGGAGGCCAACTCGTCGTATTGCCCATTGCTAAATAACAGGGGCGCGCCCTCTGACACGTCGAAATCGAGAACTTCGCCTACAACAATGTGGTGGTCCCCTGCCTCGTGTAAGGCAAAGAGACGGCAATTGAAGTGTGCAATGGCACCCCTGAGCACAGGAACCCCTTGAGCATTATCCTGGAACTCCTCAGGGTCGATGGCGTGCTCCCCACGTCGAGCATACTTGCCAGACAACGAGGCATGGTCGCTGGCGAGTACGCTGAAAGCGAAATGCTCATTTTCAGTGTACTCCCGAAAACACTCGGAGTTATTTTGAATGCTCCACAGGACGAGAGGAGGATCAAGGGAAACCGAAGAGAACGAATTTGCGGTCAAGGCAAGCGAGCCTGATACCTCATCATTTACTGTAATTAAACACACGCCGGTCGAAAAACGACCTAGTGCCTGCCGAAATGCCTTGCCATCCATCAATTTGTCTCTTCCCAACGTTGCTGACGCTCTGTGTCTTGCTCAAGCGCATTCACCCACGATGAATGCCCTTCTGCACTGATTTCTTTCTTCCAAAAGGGCGCTTTGGTTTTCAGGTAGTCCATCATGAACTCGCATGCCGCAAAAGCATTCGATCGGTGCTGTGCGGTGACACCCACCCAGACGATGGGTTCTCCTGCATTCAACGCACCAAACCGATGGATGATCCTCCAGTTCAGTAGATCAAAACGATCCGCGGCGGTGGCTCCAATCTCAGACAGAACCCGCTCTGTCATCTCAGGATAATGTTCTAACTCAAGAACCGAGACATCCCCCGAATGGCCGAAATCACGAACAAAGCCAGAAAATACCGCCGCAGCCGCATGACCCGAGGACGTCAGGATTTCATACTCCTTCGCCCCATCAAAAGGCTCGCGCTGCACGGTGACTTTCACATCAACCGCCCGTCATGGGCGGAAAAAAAGCGATTTCGTCACCATCCTGAAGTAGGTGTGTAGGCTCTACTACGACCTGATTCACGGCATGGATGAGATTTGGGTGCGTCAGTTGCTCCTCCCACTGAACTCCGCCTGAGGCAATTAGCGACTGCTTCAGCTCCTCAACACAGCCGTAACGAGTATCCCAGTCGAGAGTCATGGTATCTACGTCTAGGGCCTCACGGAGTAGCGAGAAAAAACGGACCGTCAGCACGCAGCCTCGCGATGCCAGTCACCTGACTTGCCGCCCAGCTTTGATTCCAAACGGGTATTCTGAATAGTCATTGAGCGGTCAATTCCTTTGCACATATCGTAGATCGTCAGTGCAGATACAGAGGCCGCCGTAAGTGCCTCCATCTCAACGCCAGTCTTTCCCACTACCTTGCAGGTTGCGGATATCAAAACACCCGGCAAAGCGTGGTCCGGCGCGAGCGTGACCTCGATGCCAGACAAGGCCAGCGGATGACACAGAGGCAAAAGATTTGAACACTGTTTGGCCGCCTGAATTCCGGCTATCCGCGCAACGCCAAATACATCACCCTTTGGCATATCGCCGCTGAGTATTGTCGTCAGCGTCTCCATGCGCATGAGGACCGCAGAGGTCGCTGTTGCAACGCGCTCACTGTCAGTTTTAGATCCAATATCTACCATACGAGCGTTGCCCTGCTCGTCAAGATGGGTAAGGGATTGTATTGAGTCTGACATCTCAGAAACCAAGACTATAAAACGGCGCCAAGCATAGCAGAATGATGCTTGGGGTGTTGCATACCGCTACCACTCTCGCGTTCGCGTAAGCAGCGGTGAGTGAACCCCACCAGGCGACAAAAAAAGGGGCCGTAACCCCTGAGCCAGTCAAAAAAACATCATTACGCTTGGACTGGCAGCGATAGAGAGGTCGCAGGTATGGTCAGGCGGCCCCTCGCTAGTGCCCTTACTGTTGTCACCAGATCACTGAAGACGCCGTCCACCCGAGTGATCCAAATTACAGCCGCTTTTCTTGCTATTGAGACCCAGCCACGCCCAGAGATAGCATCGGGCGGTAAGCCCGTTTAACAGCAAGAACACGGACAGGAGAAGGGCAATACCTTCCACCATCCCGAACTCATCAGATCCTAAAACCGCAGCCACACCAATGGCGCCTAAACAGAGTCGAATACCCTGCTCTACTTTCCCGAGATTGGCTTTCATGCCCCCTCGCCTCGCTTCCCCCGAAACATGCGCATGGTTACGGGTTGGGAGCCAATAAACAGTCGGCGTCCAGATTTTGTAGTGGTTTGAACGGCACGCGCTCGGCAAAGCGACCTAATCCAGAGACTAACGGCGTGAAGAATTAGTTAGGTCTGGTCAGATTCGTCGGGAAAACTGACATAAGTAGCCACCAGCAGCCGGGCGTAGTCATCTGGCGAAAGGGCCGCTACCCCGTGCACTCCTCGCTGACGTAAGTCCCTCTCGAAGATCTCTTGCACGTTGGAGAGATTCAGGCAGTCCTCGCTCTGGCGCCACTTGTGATGGCTATCAGCATCGACAAAACAGTACCCTTTCCAGGAGATCGAGTAGCGCAGGTCGGCCCACTGATAATCGAAACGCCTCCCCTCGCTGGTATGCAAACGCCATTGATCCTGTCCCGCGTACTCAAGAGTTGCCCCACTGCCAACCTGCGCTATCCCCTCGTTAGCGGTCTCCTTAAGAGATGGGGTTTTCACTCGCTCGACGCCATGGAAAAACCTGTCGGTGTCCAGCACTATCGCTGTGTTGTGATCCGCTGAAATGGACTCGCGCTCCCCCGCTCCTCCTCCGGGGTAAAACGTGAACGCTCCCCCCGCATTACCACCGAACCAGGCGACACAGGTCATGATAGGCACCCGCCAGCCTTCAAATAACTTCGAATGGAGCATGCAAACAAGCAACCATTGGGGCGTATTTTTCCTATTAAGACCGCGGAACTCTGGCACATCGGTATGAATCGCAAGCTCCTGCCCCGGCACAAGAATGTTGGCATATACAATGGCTGGAACAATGATTGCAGCCCCCGAAAGAGATTTCGCAGACTGGAGAATCAGCGGGTGAGCTGCAAATGACTCAATCCCATCCACTCGCTGTTCGTCTCCATAAACGTATGTTTCTCTGAAGTAGTTTGTGCGACCCAAGGCGACGGCCGGCTCATCGGAGCAGCCTTTCCCATCTAACCCACGGTGCACATAGTTAAGCCCAACATCAAACCTCTGGGGCAGCGACTCGCCGAGGCCCTCGCTTGTCCCCTCATCCGCATACGTCTCGAAATGACCCAAATTTTCTGCAATCGCCAGCATATGATCAGCATCGGCAGGTGCCAGCAGGGGATTTACGTGAGCGTAGGTATTGGTCATTGGGAAGACACCCTCCAGATATAACAATAGCGACTCTGGGAGAGCGCTTGTTTAGTCGTATACTTCACGAGAGCATAGAGTAAATAGTGGCCGACTCAAGCGCTTTTTGGTACCCGACTTATGGCTGTAAATACATTTATTGAAACCTACGATATCGACACATCAGTATGCGATCAGATCATTGAATTCTTCGAACGTCACCGGCACCAGGCCCAACCGGGCAGGCTCGGTGAAGACAACCGAATTGACAAGGCAATGAAGAACAGTCTCGATATTACGATACCGATCAAGCTGTACGGTCATTTTGAGAATTTTTTTGATCGCCTTATCGAATACGTCAAAAGCTATCTTCAAACCTATTACTACAGCACGGGCGCTGATGGCCTCGGCGCGCTGTGGTTTTCGCAACATGCCAACATTCAGTGGTATCCCAAAGGTGGCGGCTATCCGGCCATTCACTGCGAACGAGATCGCATTGAGTACTGCCAACGTGCGTTGGTGTGGATGCTCTACCTTACCGACACACCAGGCGGGGGCACCGCTTTCCCTCATCAAGATATGGTGACACCCTGTGAGAAGGGCAAATTGATTATCTGGCCAAGCGATATGACCCATATGCATCACGGTGTCGTGTCAGAGACCCATGAAAAAATGATCTTTACTGGCTGGATAGATTTCGTTGTACCCCCAAAGCAATAGCGAGCGCGCCACAAGGGTCTGCCGGCTATTACCTGAGGACGATGATGCTTTGTTGACATGCGATAGAGACAACTGTGGGGAACTGCACTAATGAGTAATCCGCTGATGACGTTAATCTCGATTAATGATCGAGTATGTACAATCACGCTTAACCGGCCGGAGGATCTTAACCCACTCTCTTGGCAGGTTTTGGGTGAAATCGACGACACCCTTGAGACCTACAGGCATGATGAGAGTGTGGGCGTCATTGTTATTGAGGCGGCAGGCAAGGCATTTTCCACGGGTTACGATCTTCGAGAGGAGCACTGGATCACCAGTCAGTATCCGGCCAACTTCCCGGACCGAATTGACCTGTCTCGCGACAGAGACGACGTGCACATCATTGTCGACTACTGGATGAGAATGTGGCGCTACCCAAAACCGATCATTGCCAAGGTGCAGGGAGACTGCCTGTCTGGCGCAGGAGAGCTACTGGGTGTGTGTGATTTGGCAATCGTGAGCGAGCGAGCACGCTTCGGCCATCCGGCGGGTAGAGATCTGGGGATACCTCCCTCTATCATGTTCTGGCCCATGCTGATCGGTTATCGCAAAACCAAAGAACTACTCTACACAGGGAAACTGATCAGCGCGCATGAAGCTGAAAAAATTGGCCTGGTCAACGAAGTCGTGCCCCACGAAGAGCTCGATAGCAGGGTAACTTCGGTCGCAAATCATATCGCCAGATCTCCAGCGGAAAACCTGTCGATACTCAAGGAGGTTTCCAATACGTGGTTTGAGAATATGAGCATGGAGTCGTCTGTAAGACGCGGTGCAGACCTTGATGCCATCTATCATCAATTTGATAGTTTCAAGGATTTTTTCAGCACGCTCAAAAAAGATGGCGTGAAAGCGGCCTTCAAGCGTCGGCGGGACTTATACGGCTAGCGCGCATCTCTCTATTCGAAAGAGCACCCTCTGGAGCAGCTATGGATCTTCCAAAAGGCGGCAGTTACGAAGAAATCTGTGACAAGTTTGAGTGGCAGATCCCCGAGTTTTTCAATATTGCAGATGCGGTTTGCGACAGGTGGGCGAACGACGAAAACCGTATCGCAATAACCCATCAATCTCTGGATGGCACCACAAAGAATTTTACCTTTGCAGCGATCAGGTCTCATTCGAATCAGCTGGCTAACCTTCTAGGCAGGCTTGGATTGGCCAAGGGGGATCGAGTCTTGGTCATGCTAACCCAATCACCCGCGTGCGCTGTATCACACATAGGCTGCTTCAAAGCGGGGATTGTGTCCTGCTTGGCATCGGTGCTCTTCGGTCCAGATGGCGTCAGGCATCGACTGCAAAGCAGCGGAGCCAGGGTTTGCGTTACTGACGCCGACAATCTCGCGAAGGTGCTGGAAATCAGAGATGAGTGCCCTACTCTCCAGCATGTTCTGGTTGTTGCCGAAGACGAGTTCGAGGCGGACGTTAACGGTGTGCTGCCTTTTTGGTCGTCGTTGTCTGCGCAGTCCACCGACTATGAGAATGTCAAAACCCGTGCTGAGGATACCGCGTGGATAAGTTACACCTCGGGTACCACGGGCAACCCCAAGGGTGTTCTCATGCCACACCGGGTTTTACTGGGCAACAAGCCGCTGTTTGAGTACTACTACGATTACGGACCTCGATCCGACGACGTCCTGTGGTCACCCGCGGACTGGGCGTGGATTGCAGGACTGATCAATATTCTACTCATCGGCTGGTACTCAGGGTGTCGAGTCGTCTCGACCGAGATGCAGGGCTTTGATGCAAAGTTAGCTTATCGAATTTTAGAACGACATCAGATTACGGTGTCACTACTCACTCCAACCGTACTCAAACTCATGCGGCAAGTTGATGCTGAGGAAATCTACGATATTCAGCTTCGAGTTGTCCTCAGTGGTGGTGAGGCAGTGGGACGAGAACTAGCATTGTGGGCTGATGAACGCTTTGGTCTCACGATCAGCGAGGGCTTCGGGCAAACCGAGTGCAATGGCATGATTGGAACAAACCCTCGATTGATGACAGCCCGACACGGCTCTCTTGGCAAAGCAATGCCGGGCTCGACATGCGCAATTGTTGACGATCAAGGGATCGAAGTCGCAACAGGCACCACAGGCAATATCGCGATCAAGCGCCCTCACCCAGCCATGTTCAGCGGCTACCTCGATAATCCCGAAGCGACCGCTGAAAAATTTGTTGGTGACTGGATGATCACGGGAGATTTGGGTGAGCAGGACGAAGACGGCTACCTTTGGTTTCATGGCCGGACTGACGATGTCATCACAAGCTCGGGTTATCGGATCGGACCGACGGAAATCGAGGATTGCTTGCTCAAAAGTGAGGCCGTGCAGCTTGCCGCCGTTATTGGGGTACCCGATGAAGAACGCACAGAAATTATCAAGGCATTTGTGGTCCTGGCGGAGTACGTCGAACCCAGCGATACACTCGCAAACGACTTAAAACAATTGGTCAGAGATAATCTGGCAAAACATGAGGTACCGCGACTGATTGAGTTTGTGACCTCCCTGCCTCTCACGACTACAGGAAAGATTATGCGGCGTACCTTGCGGGATCAGGAGTTTGCTGGGAATTCGTTATCTGCACCCGTAAAACCACCGCACCAAACCCATGATGAGATGTTCAAATAACGTCACACCATGCGGCGTTTCGGGGTGGGGTGCCCTCATTGGCGGGAGATGCGGATGTGTACTGCCCGTGGATCTTCAAATTGGAACATCGAGAGCCCAGTTATGAAAAAACTCATTCTAACGATCTCATTCGTCCTACCACTCAGCATGGCCTTCGCCGACAGCCATCCAACGCGGGCCTACTTTGGTGATACGCACCTTCACACCTC
>CAJXMD010000054.1 GCA_913056165.1 uncultured Halieaceae bacterium | reverse complement strand
TGCAGCCGTTGCACCGGCTTCGAATACCAGCGCACCATCCTCTAGTACGTCGTCTCGAAACATTTTCCTGTCTTTCCGGTAGTTTTGTGGATTCACCCAGGGATGCTGGTCACCCTGCTTGGGAAACTTGGGCAGTACGCGCTGCATATAGCCTGCCGAAAAATCATCAATCCACAGGCGCTTTGGCATGCTTCCCGCCAAGGAATCTGGCATCCGCGGCGTGACTCTGGCGTAGCCTTTTTCTTTCATGTGGTTCAACACGCGACAGACCCAATGAGCGATCAAGTCGGCACGCAAAGTCCATGAGGCGTTAATATAGCCAAAGGTCTGCACCATGTTCGGTATGTTGGAACACATCATTCCTTTATAGGTCCACTCCTCCGAAAAATCGATAGCCTCACCATCTACAGTGAAGGTAGCCCCTCCAAGAATCAGTAATTCAATACCCGTAGCAGACACAATGATGTCAGCAGGCAGATGCTCGCCGGTCTTGAGCATAATCCCTGTTTCTGTGATGCACTCAATGTGCTCGGTTACCACCGTAGCTTTGCCCGATTTTATGACCTCGAATAAATCGTCGTCGGGTACCAGGCACAAACGTTGGTCCCAAGGGTTGTATCGAGGCGTAAAGTGCTTCTCGACGTCGACAATGTCACCGATTTCCTCATGCACTTTCTTCAGCAAACCGCGCTTGATGACCTTGGGCATAATCCGGGTCAGGTTGTACATGGTCTGCTGCCAGAGCGTGTTGTGCCAGCGAATCAGCTTATAGGCGAGCTGGTCCGGAAGATGTTTTTTTAGCCAGTTGGCCCTTTCGTCCACCGAAGGTCTGGAAATCACATAAGTAGGCGACCGCTGCAGCATAGTCACCTTCGCGGCCTTGGCTGCCATATTGGGAACCAAGGTCATTGCAGTGGCACCTGAACCAATGACCACCACCTGCTTGTCGGTGTAGTCGAGATCCTTGGGCCAAAACTGCGGATGAATCCACTCGCCGGTGTAGTTTTCTCGTCCTGGAAAGTGCGGCTGGTGACCCTGATCGTAGCTGTAATATCCGGAGCACATAAAAAGAAAGCCGGTGCGATAGACTTTGTTGCCGGCCGACGTCTCAACGCTTAATACCCACTGGTTGGTCTCACTCTGCCAGTCGGCGGCCGTCAACTTCTGCCCAAATCGAATATGGGAGCGCACATCATACTCATCGGCTGTTTCATTCACGTATTCCCGAATAGCTGGACCATCGGCAATCGCCTTGTCAGAGGACCAGGGTTTGAAGTCATAACCCAAGGTATACATATCACTATCGGAGCGAATACCGGGATACCTAAAAAGATCCCACGTGCCACCAATTGCATCTCGACGCTCAATAATCGCAAAATTCGTACCGGGGCAGTCTCGCTGGAGCCTCACGGCGGCGCCGATACCCGACAAGCCGGCACCGATAATGATGACGTCAAACTCATCGCTGCAAAGGCCATCGCCCTTTGGATTTTCCGCTACACCCATGTCCTTCTCCCCTGAGCCAATGCAGGCGATTACCTAGCCCTGACTCCTGCCCTTGCCCGATGCGATACGAAGTCGGAGTGCATTGAGCTTGATAAAACCGCCGGCGTCTTTTTGATCATAGGCGCCCTCATCGTCCTCAAAGGTCGCCACAGAGGCATCAAACAGTGAATCCTCTGAGCGTCGCCCCGTGACAATCACGTTTCCTTTATACAGCTTGAGTCGCACGTCGCCGTTCACCCAGGTCTGGGTGGCATCAATCGCAGCCTGCATCATTTCGCGTTCTGGGGACCACCAATACCCGTTGTAAATAAGCTTGGCGTAGCGCGGCATCAACTCATCTTTTAGATGCGCAGCTTCCCTATCAAGGGTAATGGACTCGATCGCCCGATGGGCACGCAATAAAATAGTGCCACCCGGAGTTTCATAACACCCGCGGGACTTCATGCCCACGTAGCGGTTCTCAACAATATCCGCACGACCAATCCCGTGTGCGCCGCCGCGCTGATTTAAGGTTTCCAGTATCTGCGCTGGCGACATCGCCTCCCCATCTATAGCGACTGGGTCACCTCCTCGGAAGGTGAGCGTGAGCTCCTCAGCTTTATCTGGAGCCGCCTCTGGTGACACGGTCCATCGCCACATATCTTCCTCGGCCTCAATCCAGGGGTTTTCAAGGATGTCTCCCTCGTAAGAAATATGGAGCAGATTCGCATCCATTGAATAGGGCGACTTTTTCTTGGCGTTTGAGAAATCAACGGGAATGTCATGCTCCGCACAATACGCCATCAATGACTCCCTTGACCCGAGACTCCACTCGCGCCAGGGCGCTATCACCTGAATTCCAGGCTTGAGCGCATAAGCCCCCAACTCGAATCGAATCTGGTCGTTGCCTTTGCCAGTGGCCCCATGGGAAATGGCATCAGCACCCGTTTCGTTAGCAATCTCCACCAAGCGCTTGGCAATGAGGGGTCGAGCGATCGATGTTCCCAACAAATACTCACCCTCATAAATGGTATTGGCGCGAAACATAGGGAAAACAAAATCCCGGACGAACTCTTCGCGCAGGTCTTCAATAAAAATTTCCTTAATGCCCAGGGCCTCCGCCTTCGCCCGGGCCGGTTCTACCTCCTCACCCTGTCCAATGTCGGCGGTAAAGGTGACGACCTCGCATTGGTAGGTTTCTTGCAACCAGCGGGCAATCACGGAGGTATCCAGGCCTCCAGAATAGGCCAGCACTACTTTGTTAACAGAGGACATATTGAATTCCAAACTGAGTGGGTAAGGACCAGAGTTCGCTATTTTACGCCGGCAGGAACAGAATGCCCAGTTAACCCTGCTAGAATGGCTACTTCTCTTTGGAAGGCTCTATGAAAACCCTGACCATTGCAAAACCAGATGACTGGCACATTCATCTCCGGGACGGCAACGCACTGCCCCGAACAGTGAATGACGTGGCGGGCTGGGCGCAACGAGCGATTGTCATGCCTAATCTGGTTCCACCAGTCCTTAATGCCGCAGCAGCGATGGCCTATCGACAGCGGATTCTGGCGGCACGACAGCCTCAGCACCAACACTTCGAGCCGCTGATGATCCTCTATTTATCCGACAAGACAACCATTGAGGACGTTACCGAGGCGGCAACGTCACCTCACATTCACGGCATAAAACTGTATCCCGCGGGAGCCACGACAAACTCAGAGGCGGGCGTCAACGATTTGACGTACCTTTACCCGGTCTTTGAGGCTATGGAGAAGCACAACCTACCCTTGTTGATACATGGCGAGGTCACCGATAGCGATATTGATATCTTCGACCGAGAAAAAATATTTATCGATCGATTCCTGAGTAAACTCGTAACAGACTTCCCCGGACTCCGAGTGGTCTTTGAACACATCACCACCACCGATGCAGTCGAATTCGTAGCGGAGGCCCGAGACGGCGTCGCTGCTACCGTGACGGCACATCATCTGCTGTACAACAGAAATGATTTGTTGGTAGGCGGGGTCCGACCACACTACTTCTGTCTGCCCATCTTGAAGCGAAATAGCCACCAGGAATCACTTCGCAAGGCGGTCATCTCGGGCAACCCCCGTTTTTTTCTAGGCACCGACTCGGCACCGCACGCAAAGGCAGCGAAAGAGAGTGCCTGCGGCTGTGCTGGCTGCTACACCGCCCATGCCGCCATCGAACTGTATGCGGAGGTATTTGAAGCCGAAGGCGCACTCCCCCTCCTCGAGGGATTTGCCAGTCACTTCGGTGCTGACTTCTATGATTTACCCAGAAATACCGAGACCATAACGCTGGTAAAGGAAAGTCGGACCGTCTCCGATACATTTACCATGGGCGACGAGACCCTGATTCCGCTTCGTGCTGGCGAGCTACTCAACTGGCGCATCCGTCAGTGACCGATAGCGATAAGCCCGAGATAAAAGATCGCTTCCGCGGTTTTCTGCCAGTTATCGTTGATCTGGAAACAGGTGGCTTCCGGGCAGCGACCGACGCTCTGCTGGAGATCGCAGCCACTTTTGTGCGGGTTGACGATCAGGGACTGCTGTCTCCTGGCGAAACTATCACGTTCAACGTCGAGCCCTTTGAGGGCGCCAACCTCGAGCCCTCAGCACTGGAGTTCACCGGCATCGACCCTGAAAATCCACTCCGCAATGCGGTGCCAGAAGAGATTGCGCTGGGGGAGCTTTATGCGCAGGTGCGCAAAGAAGTGAAAAGCACAGGGTGTAATCGGGCGATTCTCGTGGGGCACAACGCCCACTTTGATGCTGGCTTTCTCAACGCCGCAAATGATCGCTGCGAGATAAAGCGTAATCCCTTTCACCCCTTTTCTCACTTTGATACTGCGACTGCGGCAGGCATCGCTTTTGGTCATACCGTACTGGCGCAGGCCTGCAAGCGAGCTGGCCTAGACTTCAACAACAGCGAAGCACATTCGGCTGCCTATGACGCATTCAAAACAGCTGAGCTGTTCTGCCTGATTGTCAATCGGTGGCAGCAACTTGGTGGCTGGCAGTGGACGGACTCGGCTGAGGGCCACGAATAAGACTGCCCGGGGTCTTGCCTTGGTAACGCCCGTCTATAAAGGTGACCTGACCTGATTTGACCGTAAACCGATATCCCGTTGCCTCTTGAAGAAGGCGCTTGCCGCCCGCCGGTAAATCGTGAGCTACCCAGGGAAGCTTCAACGTGAGTGAGCCCATGTCGATGACATTCAAATCAGCGAGATAGCCCTCCTCGATCACGCCACGATCCAGCATCCCGTACATAACTGCGGTATCAGCACACTGCCTTTTTACAGCAGCTGCGAGGGGTAATCGATATCCCGATCGGTCCCGCACCCAATGCTGCAGCAAAAAGGTTGGCGCGGCGGCATCGCAAATTGTTCCGCAGTGTGCTCCGCCATCAGACAAAGAATTAACGCAATCCTGCGACTGCAGAATCGGTTCGAGAAAATCGAGATTGCCGTCAGCATAATTGAGCAGCGGGAAGTAGATAAAACCCTGGCCCTCATTTGCCATCAAGCATTCATAAGCGAATTCAGCCGGATCCTGCTCATTCGAAGCCGCGAGGGCCGCCACTGACTCCGCCGGAGTAGGTTCATAGTTGAATCCATCGTTCATCGGATACTGCATTTGCCAGGCTACCGTCATGAGCTCTCCCAGCAGTCTGAGGTCGCTGTCGGGGAGTTCGCTGGACTCGGCAATCAATCGCTCTTTAAATACCGGATCTTTCAAATGCTGAAGCTGCTGCTCCCAGGGTAGCTCCGCTATTTGCTGCCAGCTCGGTTTGAATGAGAACGGATGGAAAGTTGCTCGCCAACCCAAAACCAAACCGGTGCCACGAAGAGAGACCTGGGCTTTGATATTTGCACCGGCCTCATTTTCCCTGCGCATGGTTTCTATCTGCTGCTCAAAGGAAAGCGCCTTTAAAGGCGACTGTAACGCAGTGAAACTTACCGGCAAGCCGGTCTCCCTGCTCAACTCTCCCATCCAGCCAAACTCATTCCATTCAGGAAGCAGGTCACTCGCCAACTCAAATACCCCGTGGCCTGCTCTTCCCATGGCACGCCCAATGCCAATCAGTTCCTCCTCCGTTGCGGTCGTACCGGGAACCAATTCGCCGTCGATCGATTTATGCAACACGGTACGAGAGGTTGAAAAACCCAGTGCTCCAGCTCTCAAGCCCTCTTCAACAATCGCTGACATACGTGCGATGTCGGTCTCAGTGGGTGGCTCATTTGCCGCTCCACGATCACCCATCACGTACGCCCTCACCGCACCATGGGGTACTTGGGTGGCCACATCCACCGCTCGAGGCAGCTGTTCCAAGGCGTCGAGATATTCAGGAAAGGTTTCCCAGTTCCAAGGCATCCCCTCCGAAAGTGCCGAGCCGGGTATATCTTCGACACCCTCCATCAGACCTATTAACCAGTCATGGCGATCTGGCGCCGCCGGCGCGAAACCTACGCCGCAATTACCCATCACAACCGTTGTTACCCCATGCCATGAGGATGGCGCCATCTCCTGGTCCCATGTCGCCTGACCGTCATAGTGAGTATGAATATCAACAAAGCCGGGTGTCACGTGACAGCCGGTAGCGTCAATGACCTCGCGGGCATCACCAAGATTTGGGCCAATTGCAACTATTTTATCGGCCACAACGGCGACGTCAGCGAGAAAGGGATCACCGCCACGACCGTCAACAATGGTGCCTCCCCTTATGACTAGATCATACATATGGCTGCCCTCTATATTGCGCTTTCGGTATCTGTAATGGCTTGTCATCCACCGTAGAACGATAAGGCATTGGAATCAATGCTCACCCGATATTTGGTTAAGCAAAACATCTAGCTCGGCGACCAGCGAGTCAATATCTTCAATGCCGAGAAGCTCATACTTGATCGATTCTTCGAATGGCAGCAGTTGTACAAGGTGAAAAGCAACCTCCCAAGCGTTGGCGTAATCGATAGACAAATTCATTCGCTGAACGTGGGGGTGATTTTCCAAACCTCGCAACACGATTTCCAACGATTGCCACTCATCCCGCATGGCAACCTGTGGCAGTGGCTGCGCCATCTCGACGTTTGCCTTGACCAATCCTGAAGGCTCCCTCCATACGTCGATCACGTCGAAGCGCTCCTGTCCTGCAATAGTAATACCCAGCAAGCCATTGGGCAGTTGATCAAAATCTATAATCCGCGCATAGGTACCGTAATCGCCGAAATGAGGTGTATCGACGCTGCCTCCACTCACTTCCGAGCCCTGACGCAACCACACCACACCGAAGCCACTGCCTGCTCGCATTGAATCCGCAACCAAATCCAAATAGCGCTGCTCAAAAATTTGCAGGGGCATTAAGCCATAAGGCACCAGGGCTGAGGACAAGGGGAACAATGGGATCTCGGTCATTACGGCGTATCAGCTCCTGACTGGTTGGCTCTCAATTTCGAGTAGGGCTAGTCTAGCCAAGGCATCCCTGCGATCAAAACCACAGACGCTCTCCTCCGCCATGAATTGGGAGCACATCGCGGGCCTGCGAGGATCACCAAATAGTTTGCAGGCGAAATCCTCGCTTAGATGAGTACAGGGCATACCCGCGGGCTTCCCCTCGGGCATACCGAAAAAGGGCTCGCTGACACTTGGGGCAATACAACAGGCTCCACATCCAGAGCGACAGGCCATCGTCACCCGGAAACGCTCCCCGGGCCAAAGGGCTTAAACACCAAGATTAGCTTGGGAAGCAAGAGTAACGCCCCCGCGACGGCCGCAACCATCGCCACATCCGTGAGAACGCCAAAGTACAAACTCGGGTTGAAATTGGACAAGGTTAGCAACGAGAAACCGACGATGACGGTCAGCGTTGTGTAGTACATAGCTCGGCCAATACTCCCATGGCTTCGGTGCATTGCCGCGTGGTAATTCTGGTCCAGTGCGAACTCTTCGCGAAAGCGGTAGATGTAATGGATGCAATCATCCACACCAATCCCAACAACGATCGCAGCAATAGTGATGGTCATGATATCCAGGGGGATACCTGCCAAACCCATGATGCCAAGCACTAATCCTGCAGCGAGCATATTGGGGGCGAGGGCCAACAGCGCCAGTGACAGTGAGCGAAATAGCAACCAAAACATAAGGCCAATAGCGACAAAAACAACGCTCAAGGTGAGGATCTGTGACTTAAATAAGCTCTGCAAGACGTTGTTATAAAGCACCAGTAATGAAGTGAACTGGATCCGCTCTGCATCGATCTCGAGCTCAGCAATCAACGTTTCCCGAAGTTCGCGCAAAAATTTGTCTCGCCGCAGCGACTGGCTGGTTTCCATCGCACGGACCGATATTCTCGCCTGATCCATCTCCCTGTTGAAATATGGCGATACCAGCGTGTTGTTTACATCCTCAGGCATGCTGTTCTCAACAAGCGCAAGCTCTATTGCTCCCAACGGCGCGCCATATAAGCCATCCATGACCTCGAAGGCAGTCGACAAGGAAAGGACCTTCCCCGTCTCCTCGCGCTGATCAACGAGAAGATGGGCCCTGTCCAATAACAGGCGACCTTCTGGTGTGAACCAGTATGCCGGTTTAGTACTGCTGTCGCTCGCAAAAATATCTTCGCCAGCAAATGGATCGTCCGCCAAGAAGTCGTCCTCGAAGGGATCATCCAACAAGGCATCCGTTATTGGATCGGCAAAATCAGTTTCGGGGTCGACCCCTGGAACTGACTGTGAAGAAGCCAACCCAGACAGCTGCTCTCGCTCTGGTGGGTACAGAATAATGTCCAGCGGTATGGTTCCTCCAAGCTTTGAATCCAGCAGTTCCATGCCCTGATAAATTTCAGTGCTTTCCTTGAAGTAATCTATGAATCGATTTTCAACCTCAAGACGCGAGATACCCACTAGCGTCATAACGGTCAGGATTGCCGTGATGCCGAGGACCCCACTTCCGTAACGCTTTACCCATTCGGAAAAAACAAGCGTCATTGGGCGGGATGACTGATTACGACTGCCCTCGCCTAAACGCGGCAATACCACCATCAAGGCCGGGATCACCAAGAAAGTACAAAAAAAGCCCACCACAATACCGAGACTCATCATTAAGCCAAAATCAATCACCGGCTGAATACCCGCAACCAGTAATGAGGCAAAAGCGACCAAAGTCGTCAGCGCGGTATAGAGGCAGGGAACGGCCATTAGCCGCGCCGCCTCCACGGCCAGCTCTCCGCGGGATAGGGCTGGAGAGGATGCCTCCAACTCACGGTAACGGACAATCAGATGTAACGACAGCGAGAGCACCACGATCAGTAGCACCGCCACAAAATTTGAACTGATCACTGTCATGCGCCAATCGGTCCAGGCCAGAAAGCCCAGCATAAGGATCGCTGTTAACGAGCAATTCACCAAGGGTGCCATTACCCAGCGCCAATCCCTGAAAATGACTGCCAATACAACAAGCATGATGCCCAGAATCGCAATCCCGAAAGTCACCAGATCCGCTTTAACGAAAGCAATCATGTCAGCGGCAATCATCGGCACCCCACCGACGAAAATCTTGGCATAGGGTTGATAACGAACAGCCACCGCCCTGACCGACGCGACAAGCGCAGCGCGCTCGTCAGTTTCTGCAGCCAACAGCGCATCATATTGGGCTTCAACTTCTTTGAGTCGCTGTTCGGCGTCACCCAGATCGCCGAGTCGATCGAGAGTTCGTAGCTCCTCCCGTTCATCAAGCAGCTGCTGCAACAGGGGGTTAGATACCAGAGTGACCTGAATCGCCGTCACGTCGCCTGACTCACCCACAAGTAGGTTGCGGTATACGGGGCTCGTCGTCAGCTCACGGTAGGCCAGACCCCGGTCAACGTCGAGATTGGAAAGCGTTGGCAATGCTTCTGTTTTCGCAAGGTCCGACAGAGACAGGGGTGGACTTTCAAGCAGGGGAACGTCGAGTAGGCTGGTGACACTCGATACACCCGGGATTCGTCGCAACTCTTCGGTGATGCCGCTCAAAGGCTCCAGTGAATCCGGCGAGAGCAGATCGCCGGGGGGTTGCCAGGTCAAAATCAAAAACTCACTGGATGAGTAATTCCTGCTGGTCTCCCGGAAGTAGGCCAGATCGGGATCTCCCTGCAACAACAGGGCATCCGAGGACGCATCAAGTCGAGTGTTACCGATCTGCAACATAGCCAGCATCGCCAGTACAGTCGCTATACCAAGCAACGGCAAAGCACCGTCAACGATTAATCGCCGATAGATTGATAACATGCTCATCTCCGCATCGAGGGGGCTCTCACCGATCCTCGAGAAAAGCGAGTAACCGCTCATGAAATTGGTTAAAGCCGCCGTTGCTCATGATGACCACTGTGTCTCCCGGCCCAACAGCGTCGGCGGTTGCCGCGACCAGCTCATCAATAGCCGAGTACACCGCCGTGGGTCTTGCACTACCCTCCACAAGATCAGCAAGCGACCAATTCATTTCGGGGGGCTGGTACCAGAAAATCTGATCGGCGGACTCGGTAGCAGCGATCAGTTCTCCCGCGTGAACGCCCGAGCGCATTGTGTTCGATCGAGGTTCAATAACGGCCACAAGTTTCTTACCGGGTTGATGCTGACGAACTGCGGCCAACGTGTTTTCTATTGCCGTGGGATGATGTGCAAAATCGTCGTAGACGCTGACCCCTCCGGGGATTCCCCGAAGCTCCAGCCTTCTTTTCACGCCCTGGAAAGACTCCATGGCGCCAACACAATCAGAGACCGCAACTCCGACATGATGTGCAGCGGCGATCGCGCCGCACGCGTTGGCAAGATTGTGTCTACCAAGTTGAGACCAATGAAATTCTGTCGTGTTTCCGTGGGGGTCGCGAACCGCAAACTCGGTGCCATCCTCCCGGTGCAGCAGAATCTGCCAGTCGTCAGTCGGGGTAAACCCGAGCTGTTGCTGGGGTGTCCAGCAACCACGCTCGATCACACGATCAATTGCGTCAGACGCGGGCCTTATAATTAGCCCAGACTGAGGAACACAGCGGACCAAGTGATGGAACTGGGTTTCTATGGCCCCCAGATCCGGAAATATATCGACATGATCAAATTCTAGATTGCCAATCACCAAGGTCCGAGGGCGATAGTGAATAAACTTGGAGCGTTTATCAAAAAAAGCGGTGTCGTACTCGTCTGCTTCGATGACAAAAAAATCAGTGCCTCCCAATCGTGCCGAAAGACCAAAATTATGCGGCACCCCACCAATGAGGAACCCCGGCGCCAGGCCGGCCTCTTCGAGTAGCCAGGCCAGCATGCTCGCGGTCGACGTCTTCCCGTGGGTTCCAGATACCGCCAGAACCCAGCGCCCCGGCAACACGCGCTCTCCCAGCCACTGGGGTCCCGACACATAGGGCAACCCCTGATCCAGCACCGCCTCCACCTCGGGATTCCCCCGAGAGAGGGCATTACCAATCACAACGAGGTCTGGTCGCCGAGCAAGGTTATCCGCAGAGTACCCCTCCATCAGCTGAATACCCGCGTCCTCGAGCTGAGTACTCATTGGCGGATAAACATTGGCATCCGATCCAGTGACTTCGTGCCCAAGTTCTCTGGCGAGAAGCGCAAGCCCCCCCATAAAGGTCCCGCACACCCCCAAGATATGTATGTGATTTGCCACAAGCCTGCTCTCTTGGCTGTTGCACCGAGCTTAGCACGAGGACGGAGGAAGGCGGCATTTGCATCGTGGGTAATTCGGGTCTACCTTACAGCCAGACACAGTGTTTACCCCCCCAAGAGAACACGCTATGCCAAGAGCGAACGCTTTTTACGCCCAATCGGGCGGCGTTACTGCCGTTATCAACGCCTCCGCCTGCGGGGTCATAGAGACCGCCCGACTCCACAAAAAGGAGATTGGGAAGGTTTATGCGGGCCGCAACGGAATCATTGGCGCACTCCGTGAGGAACTCATTGACACGTCGAGGGAATCAAGCGGAGCCATTAGAGCCCTCGCCAGCACTCCATCGGGCGCCTTCGGATCCTGTCGCTACAAATTGCGAAGCATTGAGGAAAATAGAGCCGAATACGAGCGCCTCATCGACGTCTTTCGGGCCCACAACATTCGCTATTTTTTTTACAACGGCGGCGGTGATTCCGCGGATACCTGTCTGAAAGTATCTCAGCTGTCGAAAACGATGGGCTACGACTTGACAGCTATTCACGTACCCAAAACCATCGATAACGACTTGCCGATAACCGATAACAGCCCGGGCTTTGGCTCTGTGGCCAAATATGTTGCCGTTTCCACACGAGAGGCCGCACTCGACGTGGCATCAATGTGCGAGACGTCCACCAAGGTCTTTATCCTCGAGGTCATGGGACGTCATGCTGGCTGGATAGCAGGAGCGGCGGGACTGGCTGCCAACAGCCGCGGCGACGCGCCTCAGGTCATCATTTTCCCCGAAGTAGCTTTTGATCAAACAGCATTTCTCGCAAAAGTTAAACGCACCGTAGAGCGGGATGGATATTGTGTGATCGTGGCTTCCGAGGGAGCGCAAACAGCCGATGGAAAATTCTTGAGTGACACTGGCACCAAAGATGCGTTTGGCCACGCGCAACTGGGGGGAGTTGCGCCAACACTCGCCACCATGATCAGCTCTACCCTCGGTTATAAATATCACTGGGCAGTTTCCGATTACCTTCAGCGAGCGGCGCGTCATATAGCAAGTCAGGTAGATGTTGATCAGGCCTATGCGGTAGGCAAAGCCGCGGTGAAAATGGCATTGGCTGGAAAGAATGCGGTCATGCCTGCTATCCAGCGGTTGGAAGGCTCCCGCTACAAATGGCGCATCGTTGAGGCCAATCTTGCCAAGGTCGCCAATCAAGAGAAGAAAATGCCGCGCAGCTTTATCACTCGTGATGGATTTGGCATTACCGACAAAGCCCGACGCTATTTCGAACCACTTATCCAAGGGGAAGCCTACCCAGATTACAAGCGAGGGCTCCCCAACTACATCAAGCTAAAAAACCAGCTGGTGCCAAAACGTTTGCCCCCGATGTGAGATCGTCAGGTAGTCAATCCGGCAACCGCTACTAGCCGTAAATCTGCCGTTCCTTTAGAATCGCCGCCCGCCGGCCGAAGAGATTTGGTCCCGCGCCCGAGCAAAAAGGCCCCTTTTCCCAACTGGAGACGATTAGATGTATCGTGACGAACCCTTTTCAGCGTACAGACGCCACCCATGGCACGGATTGGAACCGTTCCCGGAAGGTGGTGCTGAAACGGGAACTGTTCAGGCATACATTGAGATGCTGCCAAGCGACACGGTGAAGTACGAGCTCGATAAAAACACGGGGTTTCTGGTCGTTGATCGACCTCAGCGAACGACCGCAACACCGCCAGCCCTTTACGGGTTCATTCCAAGGACCTACTGTGCTGAAGAAGTCGCGAGGCGATGTGAACATGCAGAGGTTGCGGACGGAGATCCTCTGGATATTTGTGTGTTTTCCGAACGACTCATCACCCGTGCCGATATTCT
Source organism: uncultured Halieaceae bacterium (assembly GCA_913056165.1). GTDB lineage: Bacteria > Pseudomonadota > Gammaproteobacteria > Pseudomonadales > Halieaceae > Luminiphilus. The sequence goes on along the minus strand of CAJXMD010000054.1, from coordinate 2,287 downwards.
CCTGAACGCGCGAGTTGTTGGCGGTATTCAGATGATTGATGGAGGCGAGGCAGACGACAAGATCATCGCTGTTCTAGAGGGTGACAACATCTGGGGAGGCGTCGACGACATTACAGATCTTCCGCCTATCAAGACCGAGCGCCTGCAACATTACTTTTCAACCTACAAGATGGTCCCTGGTAAAGACATCAACATCCGGGTGGACCACGTCTACGGTCGAGAAGAAGCCCTGCGGGTTATTGAGGCTGCAAGAGCAGACTATGAAACCCATTACGGGGATCTCCAGCGCAGCACCGACTGAGCACCGCCAGGCTATTCCGCCCACGTGAGCTTGTCCTTTAGGCTGTCAGGGCTCGGCAACAACCACGTACCGGTCCAGCAAATCCTGCGCGTTTGCCAGCACCAGCGATGCGCATGCTAGCGGCGGGAACGAGCGGTTGATTCCTGGCAGGGTGCCGGTAGACCACAATACGGAAAGCGTTTGAAGCAACTCGTCAGGCTTTTGCTCCTTGGATCCACGAAAACTGATATGCCACGCCTCTGGAGCAACCCCCCCCGTGTCGGTCTCATAGGGCCTGAAAAACCCTTCACTTTCATGGCAGTCTTCCCGCTCGGAGAACCAGCGGCTAAAGCGATGAAACGGGCCACCGGGCAGGTACTCGGCCGACAAGAGTGCTGGGCGATAATTATCCGGTACTGCGGCCGCATCCCAGACATCGAAATCCGTACCCCAGTGATGTCGCGATAACCCTGGCAGCGCTGAGAAACGCAACACGGCGTGCAGCCAATCCCAGTCGTTGAAGTCGTCCCGGCACAGAGATCCACCGTCATCAGACAAGACCGGTCGCGCACCCATCACCTTTTCATTGAAAATCGCGAGCTGACGTCCATAATCCCGATGACCCGAGGCGATTCTCAGCCCGATACCAGCCCCATCAGCCCGAGACTTGAGGCGCCTGAAAGCCTCACCCGCCTCAGGGGAGGCCATTATTGCGCCGTCGATAGGGCTAAGATGGTCTGTATCGAGACCGATGGCCCGCAGGATTGACGCTGACAGCCCGCTTTTGCTCTTCATGGATCCGGCGCGTCCTCCCACAAGCTGACAGGAATCTCTTGCTTGGGCTCCAGGCCGTTAACACTGATATCCACGCCAAGGCCGTAGAGTTCGAGTCCCTGCGCGACACCCTCTCGGACTGCCTCAGCATAAAGAGGATCTATTGAGGCGGCAGGAGCTATCCGACCAATATGGTCATTGAAGGAGCAGAATACCAAGGCAGCTCTATCTCCGGCTTTGACCACCTGCACCAGCTCTCTCACATGTTTCAAGGCCCGTTCACTGACTGTATCTGGGAACAGACCCAGTCCTCTTGCTGTGACCCAAGTTACCGCCTTAACTTCCACCATCAATCGAGAGCCACCCGAAAACAGACATATATCAGCCCGGGATCTCTCCCCATATCGGACTTCTCTCTTCAGCATGTCCATCGCCGGAAAGGCAGAAAAAAGTCCTTGCTTAATTGCCTGCTCAACCACTCTGTTAGCGAGTGCGGAGTGAATACAGGTCAAACCGGCACCGGTATCAACAAGCTCCCACGTCCACTCCAGCTTGCGCTTGGGATCCGAATGATGAGAAAGCCAGACGGCCATACCGGGCTCGGCACAACCAGTCATGGCACCGGTATTGGGACAATGAGCCGTCACCTCGCGCCCGTCAGCAAGTCGCACATCAGCGAGAAAGCGTTTGTAGCGTTTGATTAACGTCGCGGCGTGAAGCGGGGTGAAATCCATAATGCCTCCTGCAGGTATAGTAACAAGCAAAATCCCCGAGAAACGAGCGCCACAGGCAGGCTCGTGGCAACCCAGACGCCGCGTGAGAAAACAGCGCTGGCGCTAGCTAAACTTATCTGGTAGCTTGCGTGCCCCGAGCGGGGGGTGAACTTCCCTCAGAGGCTTGAACGGCGGTACTGAACCCGGGCGCTAGCGCGCCATCTTTGATCAGGAAATCGACATGCCAACCAAAAAAGCGAAGGTAAAGAAACCAGCCTCCAAGACTAAAGCTGCGGCCAAGAAAACTGTCAAAGCGCCTGCCCGCAAGCAAAAACCGGCAGCCAAAAAGGCCGCCGCCAAAAAAACCGTGATCAAGAAGAAAACTCCTGTGAAAAAAGCGACACCCAAGAAGGCGCCCGCCAAGAAAAAGGCAGTAGCCAAGAAAGCACCACCCAAGAAAAAAGCAGTCGCCAAAAAAGCGCCCGCCAAGAAAAAAGCTGTCGCTAAAAAAGCGCCCGCC
>CAJXMD010000053.1 GCA_913056165.1 uncultured Halieaceae bacterium | reverse complement strand
CCGCAATCGCGGAAGCCGCGGCTCAGGCGCTTCAGGGCGTGACTATCAACATCCCCCGGGATTTGACCAGCGGCTACGTTTGGTCACTGGATGAATTAGACAGCGTGCCCGAAACCGAAGGCGTTTATGGGCAGAGCGCTGAGCAGGATTTCGACAACGTTAGCGGACGCTTGGTTGCCCAATACAACATCAGCGACAACATGAACATTTACGCCAGCTACACGACTGGCTATCGCTCCGGCGGATTCAACGGCGGCAGCTTTAACAAGGCCACCGGACTTGGGGATGCTTTCGACGAGGAGACCATTTCAAATGCTGAAATAGGCTTCAAGTCGTTGCTGGCGGATGGCAAAGTTCGGCTCAACGCGGCAGTCTATTCCTACAAGTACGAAGATGTTCAAGTCAGCACGGTGAAAAGTGATGCCGACGGCCTGTCGACAGAGATTGATAATGCCGCGGAACTCACCCGCGAGGGCTTCGAGCTGGAGGCCGCCTGGCTGATCACCGATCGGATCCAGATCTCCGGCAACTATTCCTACATTGGCGGTAGCTACGACTCGTTCCCACCCTACCTCGGGCTCACTATTACGCCGACCGACGGTCTGGCGCCGGAAAACTCCTTCTATGCGGCCCTCGACTGGGATCTCATCCGGCGGGGCAAGCACAACGTCAATTTCCAGCTGTCCGGAAATTATCAGGATGAAACCGTCAGTATTGGCGCCTCACAGTCCCTCTACACGGCACAGGGGGCCCCACAAATTCCGGTGAACTTCCAACAGCCCTCGAACCAGTCACGCACGCTTGTTAACACGCGACTGACCTACTCCTACTCGGGGGACAATGGGACGAATTTTGCGATCTCGGCGTGGGGCAAGAACATTACTGACGAGGACTATCGGACCTTTGGCTATAATTTAGGAGCTGATCTCGGTTTGCCGGTGCACCAATGGGGTGATCCGGCAACCTACGGGATTGACTTCCGTCTAGACATCTGACGGCAGACCCCAAAACCCGCCCTCGGCGGGTTTTTTGTCTGTTGTTGAATAAGCAGTAGCAGCAAAAGCGAGTTATCTATGACAACAAACACGCACTACCCCAAAGGTTGGGCGCTTGTGGTCGGTGGCAGTGGAGGAATTGGCAGCCACATCGCCCTGGAACTGGCCGGCAATGGCATCAACCTATGTATCACTTACAACGCCAATGTCGAGCGCGCGGAAACAGTGGCGGAGCAAGCAAGACAGCTTGGTGTCAACGCATCCATTGTGCAGATGACCCTGCAGGATGCAGAGCAACTACAGAGCGTTGTCAACGACCAGATCGCGCAACAAGGTCGCCTGCATACCGTCTTTATTGCCACGGGCTACGACATACCCCAAGTGAAAATCGGCGATCTCACGCCCGCATTGTGGCAACGCGTCCTGCGTTCGGATGCGGAGGGAGTGTTTAACCTCATTCACGCGACCCTGCCTCACCTGCGCGATGGTGGCGGTGGCAGCTACGTTCACATCAGCTCGGCGGCCTTACAAAAATACGCACCCCTCGATATTTTATCCGTAGCGCCGAAAGCAGCGGTGGAGGAATTGATCAAGGGCGTTGCCAAGGAAGAAGGCGAAAATGGTATTCGCGCTAACAGCATCGCCATCGGTGTCATCGAGACGGGGATCTTTTTGCGACTTCAGCAGGAAGGGGTTTTCGACGAGCACTGGGTATCAAGTGTCAAGCACGCCCTACCGCTCAAGCGCTTCGGGCAACCTGAAGAGGTGGCAAAGATGGCCTATTTCCTAGGTTCTGATTTAGCCGGCTATACCACCGGCCAATTAATTCCCGTCGATGGTGGGTACGGCCTCTAGCGGGCCAACGGCGGCCTGACGACCAGATCTGATCTCAACTCCATCGGCCTTAAAATGGACTATGGTCAAACATCAGAACCTCGTTTAACGTCGCGTCTCTCACTCAGTTTTCAGTGGAAATGACGCCCATGATAGCGACCGATACACCGCGCTGCCCCCTGCCCATGCCCTTCGGCTGGTTTCAGGTCTTGTACTCCGCGGAACTCGCGCCCGGCGACGCCATTCCTATGCATTACTTCGGGCAGGAGCTGGTGGCGTTTAGGACAGAAGATGGTCAGGCAAAGGTGGTTGACGCGTTCTGCCCGCACATGGGCGCCCATCTCGGCTATGGTATCCGCGAGCACACGGGCAAGGGGCCCAAAATCGTCGGCGACAGTATTGAGTGTCCCTTTCACGGCTGGCGCTGGAATGGCGAGGGCCAATGCACCCACATTCCGTACGCAAAAAATGAACCGCCGCGTGTCAAAAAAGGGGAATCGATTCTGGGTGCCTGGCAGGTTCGGGAAATTAACCAGCAGATCCTAGTGTGGTACCACCCGCAAAACGAGGCGCCAAGCTGGGAGCCAGAAGCGATTCCCGAAGCAAGTCCGGACAATGCCGATTGGGGCGCTTTTGAGATTCATACCTGGGATATCAACACCCACATGCAAGAAATGGGAGAGAACGCCGTCGACGCCGCTCACTTCCACTTTGTTCATGGCACCGACGATGTACCCGAAGCTGCGTTTCAGGAGTTTGATGGCTACCAACGAAGCGGGAAGTTTATCACCAAGCAGCCCACACCCAGAGGCGTTATCGATGGCGTCATCGAGACCAAAAGTTTTGGTGCCGGGCTGTCCATCGTTCGCTTTTCGGGCATCTATGACACCGTACTCCTCGCAAACGTCACCCCGGTAGCACGCGAAAAAACCAAAGCCATGTACGCGTTTTTACAGCCGAAGGCGACCGAGGATTCCCTGGGCAAGACCGTGGGCAAAGCCATCATCGCTAACATCTGTCAGCAAATGGAAGAAGATCAAATCATTTGGGATAGAAAACAATACTTTGAAAAGCCCATGCTATGTGATGGTGACGGGCCTTTTGCCAAATACAGGCGCTGGTATAGCCAGTTCCTGATTGAACCTACTGCCTAAAGCGTTCTACCTATCCCCCGTGGCGTAAATGCCCAGAGCGCCACGACGAAGATTAAAAGCCACCCAAGCTAGCGAAGCGCGCCCGGTGCCAGTCCGATGTACCTAACAACTGGTTAGCCACCCGGGACCGTTTCAGGAACAGGCCAATATCCATTTCGTCGGTAACGCCCATACCGCCGTGTAACTGCACCGCTTCACTGCTAATGAGGGTCAGACAGTCATTGGCCAGCGCCTTGGCTTGACTGGCGTAGGCAGCAATCTGCGACTCTCCGCGATCAATGGCCGACAGCGCGGCCAACACCGCACTGGCTGTCAATTCCAATTCGCTGTAGGCGATCGAGCAACGATGCTGCAGCGCCTGAAAAGTCGCAAGCTTCACCCCAAACTGCTCTCGCTCAGCGAGGAATTGCACCGTTCGCTCGAGCAGCTCCCTGGCGCTTCCCACCATCTCGGCGGCTAACACCACCATTGCACGGTCCAAGGTGAGTTTCCAACCATCATCCACGGAAGGGCCGTCCAGCCACTCACCTGCAGACACCTCAACCTCATCAAAATGGATGTTTGCGTACTGCCGTCCATCCATCATGCGAGTTGCCTCAACACTCACACCAGCGCTGCCAGCGGGGACAGCAAAGACCCCTACGCTGCCATCCGCTCGTCCAACCGGCAGCAAGATACGATCGGCCGCGGCACCGTCGGGGACAAGCACTTTCTTGCCGGACAATCGCTCAGCAACTTCGACGACAGAACCATCGCCCCCTTGAAAAAATCGATGACCATCGATAGCTACGGCCCACAACTCCTCGCCAGCCAAAAGAGGCGGTAAATAATGGGCGATTTGGGCGGTTGAGCCACAGTTAAGCAACAGCTCTTGCGCAAGGACAACATGAGAGAGCAGCGGTGAGGGCGCGAGGTGTCGCCCAGACACTTCGGCAATGGCTCCCAGACCGAGCCACCCAAAACTCAAACCATCGTATTCTTCGGGCACGACCATACCGGGCAAACCAAGCTCCACAAGCTCTGCCCAAACCTGTGTGTCGAACGCGACGTTTGCTGGCTCATCCCGAAGCTGTCGCAAGGCTTGAGTAGAGCCATGTTGGGCAAAAAAATCAGCCATGGCATCACGAAATAATTGCTGCTCCTCTGTGAAAATCATGAGTTGCCACCCACGCTTGGCATACCAAGCGCTCGTTTCGCAATGATGTTGAGCTGAATCTCTGATGTACCGCCGGCGATCGTGAGTGCTTTATTAAACGCCCATTGCTTGACCCGTTTTCTACTGTCATCGACGATGCTGGGGTCGTCCATGGTCAACCCCTCCGCACCCAGCAGCTCAAGAATAAGCTCATCATTCGCCTGGATTTCCCGGGTCCCAAGGTATTTCATCAGTAGGGGTAAGCGAGGATCTACCTGTCCCGCTTTTCCCTGGTGGTAAATGCGCTCGGCCAGACTCGCAACCGCCTGCTCACGCATGAGGTGTTGAGCCATACGGTCCCGCATTGCCGGGTTGTTTAGCACGCCATCGTCCTTAGTCCCCACGCAGTGCCTGGCTAGCTCAACCAGACTCATGGCGGGCTTCTCTCCCATATCCCCCACCATGGCCATCATTTTTCGCTCGTGCTTTAACAGCTCCTTCGCAACAGACCAGCCACCATTCAGCTCACCCACTAAGTTTTCTTTGGGCACTCGCACGTTGTCGAAAAAAGTCTGGCAGAACTCTGATTCACCGCTGATCAGCGGGATAGGAGAAGTACTGACGCCCTCTGACTCCATATCAATGAGGAGGAAGCTGATGCCCTGCTGCTTGGGAGCATCGTCATCGGTTCGGACAAGACAAAAAATCCAATCCGCCTGATCAGCCTTCGTCGTCCAAATTTTTGTTCCATTGACAATAAAAGCGTCGCCATCATCATCCGCTCGGGTTTTTAGGCTGGCCAAATCCGATCCGGCCCCAGGTTCCGAATAGCCTTGAGCCCAGCGCACTTCACCTCGACAAATTGCCGTCAGGTGTTCACGCTTCTGCTCCTCCGAACCGTAGACGAGCAACGCTGGCCCGAGCATCCACAATCCCTGGTCATAGAGCGGCGGCCTGCACCCTAACCGTCTCATCTCACCCGTGAGGACCTTGTGCTGCTCTGCAGTCAGCCCAGCTCCACCGTACGCCGCGGGCCAGTCGGGCGCGGTAAAGCCGCGATCCCTGCACGCCTCAAACCAGGTGCGAGCGTCTTCACTTGGAAATTGCCGTTTGCGACCACCCCAGATCTGCTCAGATTGGACAACCGGCTGTCGCTGCGAAGGCGGGCAGTTCTGCTCCAGCCAGCCAGCGACCTCCTGTCGAAACGCTTGCAACTCTTGGGGATCTGTCATCGGGGACCTCTTACATAGGGACGAGGGCAGGATTTCAACCCTCAGGTTCGCATCGTTCCCTCAAGAGCATCGGGTGTCATCGTCCTTTTTGTCTACAAATCAAGGCTGGCAATTTTGACCCAAGGATCTACCATCTCATTAAGAAATGCCGGCAAGCATGGGTGGCAGGTTTTCGCGTTACCACGGCGATTGGCATATGCTAGGTCATCACCAGCAGTGAGCTGAAATTAAACAAACGAGCAGAAAAACAATGGCAAAGGCAGCAGATTACGGATTGGGACCCAACACCTTCCCCCGAGGGTGGTTTGTCGTGGCGGAAAGTTGCGAACTGGACAAAGGCCCTATTGGGGTCACATTTTTTGGTCGCGACTTCGCCCTGTATCGCGGTGAGAGCGGTAAGCCCGTCATGCTTGACGCCTACTGCAGTCACATGGGGACACATTTAGCGAAAAACACCAGCGCCATGATCGTTATTGCCGATGTGGGCGGCAAACACATCGAAGGGGACTCAATCCGATGCCCCTATCATGGGTGGCGATACAACGCTGAGGGCCACGTGGATGATATCCCCTACCACGATGGCCCCTGTCCCAAATCCGCCTCGATTCGCTCCTATCCCGTCGTCGATAACATGGGTTGCATCATGATGTGGTTTGATGACCAAGGCGAAGCACCCGATTATCCCCCGCCCTATCTGCCGCAATGGGACGAGTCAGGCTGGATTCATTGGGATCTTGATCACCTGCCGGAATTGGACATTCACCCGCAGGAAGTTCTCGACAACATGGCTGATAACCGTCACCTCGGGCCGACACACGGAGCACCCTGTGAGTACTTCGAGAATGAGATCAAGGAACATGTTCTGATACAGCGTCAGGGCGGCCCCATGACGCTGTACGGTGGCGTCATGCTATACACCACCACGTGGTACACGGGACCCGGGATTCTCCTGAGCAAACAGGTTTGGGGCGACACCACGCAATTTGAGCTTATCGCGAACACGCCGGTGGCTGATGGTCGCATCAAGGCATGGCATGGCTGCCTCATTAAATCATCAAGCGGTGAGATCAATGATGAAGAAAAAGCCACCGCCAAAATGATTCAGGCTGGGGCCCTTGAGGCTTTTTCGAAGGACTTCGAAATTTGGCAGCACAAGGCTCCCGCGATAAAACCTATGGCGATGAAGACCGAGGGGCCTTTTCTCAATAATCGAAAGTGGTATGGCCAGTTTTATGCTGACCGCTCTGATGTCGAGACAATTCAAGCTCCCTTAAACGGCACCTACCATGTTCCCGGAGTGGAAACACCCGCGGATCGGAATCATGCCATCGATGATGGCCTTCCGTTCTAGGTAGCGGCAACCATAACAAAGATATCGTGAACTACTGCCCCACATGTGGCGAGGCTCTGTCGTCAGCCCTCAGGCGGGAATCCGTCCGACAGCACGTTACATGTTCAGCATGCAACACCACCCATTTCGAGAAGCCGACGATTCAGACATCCTGCATAGCGACCGTCGGGAACAAAGTGCTTTGGCTAAAGCGAGCGACAGAGCCCCAAAAAGGATGCTGGGCTTTGCCCTCGGGCTTTTTGGAGCCCGGGGAAACGCCCCCCGTCTCGGCGGCAAGAGAGCTTCATGAAGAGACCGGTGGATCGGTTGACCCAAAATCTCTCACGCTATTTTTAATAGGCTCTCTACCCGAAATGAATCAAATCTATCTTGTATATCGAGGGTCGCTTGCTGACTGCTCAATCAAACCCACGGAGGAAGCCTCGGAGGTCGCATTGCTGAGTTACGATGAGGTCGACTTTGGTAACTACGCTTACCCAGATGTTGTCGAGGGAATTCATTTATTCTACCGAGACCATGAGCTCGGCAACTATGGCGTATACATGGGAGAGTTTGAATCCGGTCGCCACACCCTACGACGGATCACGGCGGACTCTATCTAACTATGGGCTACGCTCACTACCGCCGTGCAGTCAGGGTCGCTTTTGATATGACCATAGACATGAAACCCCATTTACCAACAGTGAATACGGCGAAACTAGCATGAGCAATACACCGCTAAACACGCCACGTTCTCGCATTATCTTGCCAGCACTCATCCTCGGGGGCGCCCTGCTGATATACGGACTGCTCGTTGGCACCCAGCCCGAACTGACGCATTCCACATCCGAGCGCCAACCTACAACCATCCGCGCCACAACGGTAATTACGCAACCACATACACTGCGTGTTAAAGCAGAGGGTTCTGCACGGGCAATCACCGAGACATCCTTGATCGCCCAGGTGCCCGGTGAAGTAATTTGGGTTTCACCCAGTCTTCGCTCGGGCGGACATTTCAATCAGGGTGAAACACTGCTTAGAGTCGATACGAGAGATCTGGGCATTCAACATCAAAAGGCGCAGGCGAGTGTGGTGCGCGCGCGGGCAGAGCTTACGTACGCAACCTCGGAACTAAACAGACTCAAAGCATTGATGGCTAAAGAGATGGTAAGTGACTCGGCGCTCGCTCAAGCAGAACGCGCACAAGCAGTAGCGAGCGCTGCCACGCTAAACGCCGAAGCTGATCTCGATCAAGCGGACAGGAACCTGGAACGAGCGACCATGGTAGCGCCATTCAATGGCAGGGTGAAAAACGAGTACATTGACGTAGGACAGTTTTTACAGCCTGGCAAGGTGGTCGCGGACATTTACAACAGCGACGGCATGGAGGTTCGAATACCCTTACCAGACAGCCAGCTAGCCTATTTAAATAGCGAGATAATGCAGGCCGGGTTCTTCATCAATGATGAAACCTCCGCCGTGACCCTGTGGGCGAGTTTTGGGGGCACTCGACAGGAATGGCAGGGACGCTTGGTGCGAACTGATGGCGAAATCCAAGCGAAATCCCGCATGCTGAACGTCATTGTAAGCGTTGAGGAAACTGTAAATAAAAATGGCGTCGCGTTACCCGCTGGTCTTTTTTTGAATGCCCTGATCGAGGGAAACACCCTCAATGATGCCGTGCTACTCCCAAGATCTGCCATTAGAAATGATAGCCAAGTGTTGGTTGTCGATGACGATCAAACACTCCACTTCAGGGACGTTGAAATACTCCGTTTTGAAGAGGATCTAGCCGTAATCACCGCAGGCTTGCGCCCGGGTGAAACCGTTTGCGTATCTCCGCTGCAATATGTCGTGGAGGGGATGCCGGTGTCGGTCGTCGAGTAGGCGTCGAAACATGCAAAAACTCATTGCCTGGTTTGTAGACAACCCGGTCGCTGCCAATCTCCTGATGTTCATGCTGATTGTGTCTGGCCTCCTAGGACTCGTGGAAGTTCGCAAAGAGGAATTCCCGAACATTGAAGTCCCCGCCGTTGTCGTGACTGTGCCCTACCTCGGCGCCGCGCCAGCTGAAGTGGAGTCGGGGGTATGTACCCGTATTGAAGAAGCGATACAGGGTATTGAGGGTATCGACAAGGTCAAGACTACCGCCGCGGAAGGACAATGCACCGTCGCTGTCGAGCTGATCATCCAAGCCGACCCCACGAAGGCTCTCGATGACATCAAAGCGCAGGTCAATGCGATCACGTCTTTCCCCGCCAGCACGGAACGACCTATCGTTGCGCAGGTAACTGTACGCTCCATGGTAATGCAACTGGCCATTCACGGTGATACTGACGAGCGATCACTGAAACGACTTGCTGAGGAAATACGGGAAGACCTCCTTGAAATCCCCTCTGTAAGCCTTGTTGATACGGTCTACGTCCGACCTGACGAAATTTCGATTGAACTTGATGAAGCAATGCTGAAGCGTCATCGGTTGACTATGGCGGACGTATCGACCGCGATCCAACGAAGTAGCGTCGATATCCCCGGTGGGCTGATAAAATCGAGCAGCGGCGACATCAGACTGCGGAGCACCGGCCAGCGATATACGGGTACGGCACTTGAAGATGTTGTCGTTATAGCGAACGCAAATGGCACTCGCGTTGTTCTCGGCGACATAGCGACAATCGTTGATGGTTTTGAAGAGCGAGATGAATACGCCAGCATTAACGGTGAGCGCGCTCAAATGCTCCAAATTTGGCGAATTGGTGCAGACAACACCTTGGAAATCTCTCGGGACGTACTGGCCTATATTGACACCAAAGTCCACTCGCTTCCCACGGGAATTTCGCTGACGGTGTGGCGCAATGAAGCCGACGACTTGATTGGCAGACTTGGCACCATGATTGATAACGCCTTAGGCGGCCTTATTCTCGTCATCATCACCCTCTCGCTTTTTCTTCGGGTCCGGCTCGCCCTCTGGGTCACCGCGGGTATTCCGGTATCGATACTGGGCTCGATCGCCCTATTCCCCTCCTTTGACTTAGGGATTAGCACGCTATCACTCATGGGATTTTTACTGTCCCTCGGGGTTTTGGTTGATGACGCCATTGTCATTGGTGAGCGGATCTACACTCGAGAACAGCTCACGAACAACCCCAGAAGCGCCGCCGTCATGGGAACAAGCGAAGTAGCAGTCCCGGTATTTTTTGGGGTCCTCACAACAATGGCCGCTTTTATTCCCGTCGTGTCCGTCGATAGCATGCTCGGACAGTTTTTTGGGGCGATCGGCTGGACGGTTATCCTCTGCTTGCTGTTCAGCCTGATAGAGTCCCAGCTTATCTTGCCCGCGCACTTGGCTCACCGACGTCGCTCCCGCGGGAAAACCGCTATTGGCGCGCGCTGGGAGGCCTTTCAGGACCGCGTGGTGAAGTCGCTCGAGAACTTTGCCACCGGCCGGTACAAGCGGTGGCTTATTCTTGGCCTGCAGTATCGCTACATCACGCTGTCCATCGCGCTGGCGATCATGGTCGTCATGGGGGGCATGTTAGCAAGCGGCAGAGTCCTGTTTCAGTTCTTCCCCTCGGTCGCCGGGGATTTACTCATAGCACGATTAGTCTTGCCCGAGGGCTATCCGATTGAGGAAACAAAAACCCTTGTTGCTGAGATCCAGGCTGCCGCGACGACGCTGGACCGGGAGATGACCGAGGCCTCTCCCAAGGGTGAGTCAGCAATCGTTTCTGTACTCGTCTCGGTTGGCATTCCCTTGTCAGTAGGCTCGCTGGGCAATACCGGCCAAACCGGCAGCCACATTGCCGAAATCGGGCTCAATCTCAAACCACACCGTGAGCGTCAGGGGATGACCCCGACAGAGGCCGCCGCGCGCTGGAGGGCCCTGACACCGGCATTGCCCGATGTGGTCGAGCAGAGCTTTACGGCATCCGCTGTGTCCTTGGGCCCGGACATCAATCTTGAGCTCAGGGGACGGGACATCGAGGTGTTAGGTCAGGCCGCGCACGAGATAAGCGAAATTCTGGGGAGCTTCGATGGCATCTTTGACATCACCGATAGTTACCGCGCGGGTAAGCAGGAGTACACGATTAAAATCCGGCCGGAGGCTGAGTCCCTAGGTCTCACACAAGCCGACCTTGGAAACCAGGTCCGCCACGCTTTTTATGGGTCGGAAGCTCAGCGGGTCCAACGCGGCCGGGATGATGTTCGCGTCATGGTCCGATACCCCACAGCTGAGCGCACATCGCTTAACGCCTTTGAAAACATGTTCGTACGATTACCCGATGACACTGAAGTACCGCTACTGGCGGTTGCCTCAGTAGCAATGTCTGAGGGCAACGCAACAATACAACGAACGGACGGCCAACGAACGATTGCCGTTACAGCCTATGCCAATCGCTCCATCGTGGCGCCAGAATCCATCCTCGCCCAGATGGAGCGTGAGCACCTCGCCGATTTTCAAAACCGTTACCCCAACGTGTCGCTGGTATTAGCGGGGGAGGCAGAAGAGCGAGCCAGCGCACTTGATGGCTTGGCGAGAACGAGCGTACTCGCGCTCATCGTGATCTACAGCTTGCTGGCCGTGCCACTCAAGTCCTACACGCAACCTCTCGTTGTCATGGCGAGCATACCCTTTGGATTTATTGGCGCTGTAGTCGGTCACTACCTCATGGGATATGACCTTGTGTTTTTCTCTCTGCTGGGGATGGTTGCGCTCTCAGGTGTCGTCATTAACTCAAGTCTGGTTCTCGTCGACTTCATCAACCGAAACAAACGAACCCCAAACATGTCTGTCTTTGACGCGGTAGTGCTTGCGGGCACAGAGCGGTTTAGACCGATCTTTCTTACCTCGGTTACCACCTTCGTGGGCCTTATCCCATTGATGCTTAACGCCGATCTGGACACAGCCCCGTTTGTACCTCTTGCCGTCTCCTTGGGCTTTGGCGTGATTTTCGCTACTAGCGTTACCTTGATCTTGATTCCGACCCTTTATTTACTGCTAGAAGATATTCATCCGTCCCTTGGTATAAAGACGCGCCAGGACCTGCCACAGGAAAGCGCCTACTAAACCGATTATTCTCGGTAAGCTGGCGCGAGTAGACCAAAACGGATCAAGGTGACATCTTTACATCCTTACCCCCATCGTACTGGGCCACTTCGGACATAGATCATGACTAGACTTGACTACCTCGCTTTCGATGCAGACCACCACTACTATGAAGCCGAGGATGCGTTTACACGCTACATCGACCCCGCTTATAAACACCGGGCAATGCAGTGGGCTGAAGTCAACGGAAAGAAGCGCCTGCTTGTCGGCGGTAAAGTAAATCGCTTCATCCCCAATCCTACGTTTGACCCCGTGGCTAAACCAGGCTGCCTCGATGATTACTTTCGAGGTCGTAATCCTGACAACAAATCAATCCGTGAAATTTTTGGCGACCTCGAACCACTGCCGACCGAATACCGAGATCGTACGGCACGACTAGCTCAACTGGATGCTCAAGGCATCGAGGCCTGCATGATGTTTCCCACCCTCGGTGTTGGCATGGAGGAGTCGCTGAAGGATGACATCCCAGCGATGCTGGCTGCGTTTAAAGCCTTCAATCGCTGGCTTGAGGAGGATTGGGGGTTCGCCCATCAAAATCGCCTGTTCAGTGCACCCTATTTTGTCCTGTCTGATCTGGACTGGGCGCTACAGGAGCTGGATTGGGTGCTATCTAAAGGGGCAAAGGTGATCGTTATGCGCGCCGCTCCCGTGATTGAAGTGAACGGGACCCGCTCTCCCGCTGACTCTCGCTTCGACCCCTTTTGGGAAGAAGTCAGTCGCGCGGGAATTTCGGTGGCCTACCACTCGGGCGACAGCGGCTACCTTCCCTATCTGTCGCAATGGGGATCAGATGAGGAATTTCGCGCCTTCGATTTTAATCCCAAAAATTTGTGCATGTCGGCCACACCCATTCAAGACCTGTGCGCTGCACTCGTGTGCGACGGCCTGTTCGATCGATTCCCGACACTTCGCGTTGCGACCATCGAGAGCGGCAGCAGTTGGGTGCCCGGGCTGATTCAAAAAATGAAAAAGGCCTATGGCCAAATGCCGATGTTGTTCAATACGGATCCAGTGAAATCTTTCCGGGAGCATGTCTGGGTCTCCCCCTACTACGAGGATGACATCACAGAATTGAAAAGCCTAATTGGCGCTGATCGCATTCTATTTGGCTCGGATTTCCCCCATGCCGAGGGACTGGCGCAGCCCCTGGCATTTGTCGAAGATCTGGAAGGTTTTAGCGCCGGGGACATTCGGCTCATCATGCGCGATAACGGATATGCCTTCGTCGCCCCCTCCGCCTGAGACTACGACGATGTTGAGGCCGCTAATCACATAGCGGCTCGCGCGGCCCCCTTGCTGGTTCCAGAGCTCTCGCTGAAGCGGGCAAATTAGTGCGATAGCCATCTATTGTCACTTTTTTTTGACATTGTTATGTGTCATGTTAGGCGCAAGGCCGCGACAACAAGGACAGCGTTTGCCAATTCTTGCCTGCACCAAACAAGTAGTGACACCACCCGAAGATTGTGCAGGTGCGGGTCCCCTATATTCGATTCGACCGTCAAGGACGGTAGAGGCAAGCCCGTGCCAACCGCACTCCTAACCCTAGGCCGGCTTCCGAAAGCGCTTACCCTGGCCCGAGCACTCAAGAGCCGTGGCTACCGCGTTGTTGTGGCCGAACCCTTTAAGTGGCACGTGGCCCGGGCGTCCAGCAGTGTTGATGCCTCTTATTACCTACCGCCTCCAAACACCAACCCAAAACTCTACCGAGATACCATTCTTGCACTCATCCAACATGAATCGGTCGACCTTCTGGTACCGGTATCTGAAGAAGCTCACCACGTATTACCCTTAGCGTCACAGCTTCCAGAAAATGTTGAACTTATTGGCCCTGCACACCAGCTGTATCAGGAGCTCTCACACAAACTGCATTTCATCGAAAAAGCCGGCGCATTGGGACTACGTGTCCCTGCAACCTTTGCTATCGATGATCCGAGGGCTACGACTCTCGCTCGGGAGGCGGACCACGTTAAAAAACCGGTGCGAGGCTGTTCGGGCATGGAGGTCAGCCTTTGCGATCAGGGCACACCCCACGACCCCCTTGATAGCGGTTATGTGATTCAGGAGCAAATTGTCGGGCAACCCGTGAGCACCCTAAGCTTGGTGCGCCAGGGCTCGGTCGTCGGTACGAGCATTTACGAGGGCCGTGTTTTTGCCGGCACGGTCGCCGTTGGCTTTGAACGATGCTCACCGGGCTCTCCTGGTGAAACATCAGTCCGGCAGTGGGTTGAAACCCTTATTGACTCTTTAGACTACGAAGGTTTTATCGCCTTTGACTTTATCGTTGATAAAAACGGCCTGGCATGGCCCATAGAGTGCAATCCGCGATTAACCAGCGGCATTCACTTTTTTGACGAAGCCTCCCTTGGAGACGCGGTTGCGGGAAACTTCCCATTACGAGCCGTGTACAGCAACACTGTCGATCGATGGCAATGGGGGTACAGCACCCTGACAGAGGCCTATGCGGCACTGTTCAGAGGCAATTGGCGCGAAGCGCTACGCATTTTTAAATGGCTCGCCTCCAGTCGCGACGTCGTGTGGAGCTGGCGGGACCCCCTTCCCTTCCTGTTGATGACGCCGCTGTCCTGGCCCATTCTAAAGAGCGCCTTATTCAAAGGAATGTCGTTGGGAGAGGCCTGCCAACGAGACATCGCTCCCCTTTGGGAGACGCCAAGTAGCGCTAGGCTGGAGCAAAGCGGCAATGAAGCATGAGCTGTTTTGCCGGGCGCGTGGTCAATCTCGCCGCCGGCCGGACCGACGCGTTGTCGCTCAAGATAAAATCGTACCGGCGCACGAATTCGGCGATGATCAATACCGCCTCGGCCTGAGCGAAGCCAGCACCGATACAGGTATGAGGCCCCGCACCAAAGGGGATGTAGGCCTCCTCCCGATAATCCGCCCCTTCTCCTGCAACAAAGCGCTGAGGCATAAAAGCGCTGGGCTTCTCCCAGTAATCTCTGTGCCGGTGCAGCGTCCACGGAGCGATCATCACCAGAGTACCCCGCTTCACTTGGCGAGGCCCGACCTTGCAATCCGCCATGGCGACTCGCGGTATAAACGTGATCGGTGGATACAGCCGAAGGGTTTCCCGAAAGAAGGCTTTTACCCAGGGCAGCTGTTTCACATGCTCAAACTCCACGGCCCCGTCTCCAACGATCATCCGGACCTCCTCCCGCAGCCTCGCTACCCAGTCTGGCTGGACTGCCAAGAGATAGAACACCCAGGTCAACGCGCTCGCCGAGGTTTCGTGGCCGGCGAGAAAAAAGACGCCGAGCTGGTCGATCAATTCCTCCCGCGAGAAGGGCTTCCCGGTGTTTACATCTCGCGCCGCAATGACATCACTCGCTATATCATTAAAACTCGCCGGCGTAGCAAGATGAGGATCAATCAGATCCCCCAAATGCGCCCTGATACGTCGACAGGCCGTCATCACTGTATCCGGCTGTTCTACCTCAGCCCAGGCCTTCTGAAAAATCAATCGGAAAATATCGACCTGAGCAACAGAGCGCTCAAACTCGGTGAAGTCGTCGAATACCTCGCTGGCGACGCGAGACTCAAGCGGTGTAGAAAAGGTGGTTCGACAGATGATGTCTGCGGTGAGGTGACTCATCGCAAGGTCAA
>CAJXMD010000052.1 GCA_913056165.1 uncultured Halieaceae bacterium | reverse complement strand
CACCAGCATCTATTTCATTATTCATAATAAATGCTGTAATTTTTGTTTTTTTTTTCCCTCGTATTATAAGATTTTGAATTGGAGTACCACCTCTACCATAAGGCAAATCTGTTTCATGAAAACAAATACATTTATAATGATTTATTATTTTCTGAGGAACTTTGTAGCTCCAATGAGGAAAAAAAATTAAATCAGGACTTAACAAAAGAAGCGCATCTTCAGTAAGATCAATATGACTATTTATATAGACAACATGATTATTTTTTTTAAGTTTATTATAACGTAGGAGAAGGAGAGTGAAAAGTTATGCGCAGTGGTTCAACCTTTTGCGCATAACATTGTAACCCTAATAACTAACTACATTAATCAAATTTTGAAAAATTGTTGCGTGAGCACCACTTTTCTATCGAAAAATATAGAGAACAGGCAGATTTTAATACTGGCTCAATTTCCCTAGCCACCAGCGTCTTGTTGTCTGCCTTGACCGCTTACTTCAATCCATCGACCGTAGCGGAGGTGGGGACCTTTATTGGTCGATCCACATTTGCTATAGCTAAAGCTAAGTGGAAGGTGTCCTCCACGCGTCTTCAGATACACACATGTGACTCTTCAAACAAAATCAACCTGATGGGCTTCGAGGAATTTTGCGAACTCAACCAGTATTTAAAACAGAGCTCAACTGAGATGTTTAAAGATCTGGTCGATAAAGGTGTTTTAGTGGACGCTTTTATGATTGATGGACGCCTATCCAGCACGGACGTCAGCCTCTTTTCTCAGTTGTGCGCTAAGGAATTTGTAATCTTCTTAGATGATTTCGAGGGTATTGAAAAAGGAGTTATTAACGGCCTTGCTATAGCCAACCACTTCGGCCCGAAGCTTCAGTTGTTCTACCCGCCGTCTACAGCGCTGCTGGAACAATTCGGGCTTATTGGAGTAAGCACTTTAGCTGTAATGCTTCCTTCATCAATGATCAGACTGGTGCCGCAAGGCTAGAGAAATGATGATTCCTGCAATATCACACATGGCTGACCCGTCTCTTCAAGCGTATGGCTTTATGCTATCAGACAGCGTTCTTCCAGTGTAGGCGCGTTTATGTCGCCAAGGTAAAGCTTTTAGAAGAAAGCAAAAGAGGTGAGGAAGGGTGTCGGTAACTGCTGTCGCGGACGATAGACATAACATTGGCAACCAGATAGCTGATTTGCGCTTGGCTACCTATTAATGAAGTGACCGTCACATGGCTCGTTCTTCCTTTCAAGACCACCGATAAAGGGTGCCAAGAGTGGGAACACTATCACTTGGTTTGGTTGCCTTTTTACTGGGGGGAGGTCACCATTCGGTGTTCTCGCGGAGGTGAAGCTGTGAGACCAAAACCTCAGAATTGTTAAGGGTATAGCGGGGGCTGGACACGGTAGTGCAGGGCCGATATATATCAGGCAGTAAGAAGAGTGGGTGTCCTGAAGCATAAGGATAAAATCTGTGTCTGTTTGAAGAGTAATTCTGCAGGCACACCTGCCATAATGGGAGATTTCAGTTGAAAACGCTTATCGTTGAAGACAGTGAAACTTTAAGTGCTGTTTACGAGTGTTATCTCGATGGCTTGGGGTTGGATATCGCGGCGGTCACGACCTTGAATGATGCCTTGCAATTTTTGCAAGCGAAACCGACAGAGCTGATACTGCTGGACATAAAACTACCCGATGGCAGTGGCCTGGATTTACTGCCCGAGATTAATAAACTCTCGCCAAAGCCGGTGGTAGTAGTGATGACTGGGCATGGCGATAGTTACGCTGAAAAAGCGATTGAGTATGGCGCCCATGACTTCCTGACCAAACCTTTCGACGCTGCTAGACTCCGAGTTACTGTGAGCAATGCGGCCGACCGGTTTGAGCTCAGCCAGCGGTTGAGTAGCCTGACTGAGATAGAGTCTAGCCTCGGTCCAATGTATGGTAGCTCTGCAGTGATGCAGGCAGTCTTCACCCAAATTCGATCTTTGGCGTCAAGCAAAGCGACCGCCTTTATCACTGGCGAGAGCGGCACTGGTAAGGAGCTGGCCGCTAAAGCGATTCATGACCTCTCGGCGCGAGCGCCCGCGGCATTCGTGCCTGTTAATTGTGCAGCGATTCCGGCAGACCTGATTGAATCGGAGCTGTTTGGTGAGGCCGAGGGCGTGCGAGGAAACCCTGCGCGACGGGGTGGTTTAATAAGTCTGGCTGAAGGGGGCACACTATTCCTTGATGAAGTCTGCGACATGCCCTACGAGTTGCAAGCGGTGCTTCTTCGATTCATTCAGAGCGGTACGTATAAACCAGTTGGCAGCGATGTCGAAGTAAGCGCAGACGTCAGGATCATTGCTGCTACTAATCGAGAGCCTTTGGTCGAAATGCGTGAAGGTCGGTTGCGGGAAGACCTCTACTATCGATTGCATGTTATTCCCCTGAGAATGCCGCCCCTCAGGGAGCGAGAAGACGACGTGCTCATATTGGCGAACCATTTTGTGTCGACCTTTGCGGAGCAGGAAGGCAAAAAAATTGATGGCTTCTCGGATGACGCGCGCCGAGAAATAAAGCGATTTCCATTCCCCGGAAATGTTCGACAGCTTGCTAATACGATACACCGCATTATCTTACTTAACAGTGATACGGTCATATCATATGAGGCGTTAAGAAAAGTAATCACAGACAGTGAGATCCAAATCCCCGCCTCAACTGTGAGCCGGCGCAAAGTGGCTGACGTTGGCGCGCTAGTATCCACCGAGGTAGAGCCCCTCTGGGCGACGGAGAAGCGGGCGATTCAAGCGGCGCTCGATGCCTGTGACGGCAACATTAATCGTGCCGCAGGCTTACTCGAGGTGGCTCCATCGACTATTTATCGCAAAATACAGGGATGGAAATCTGGCGAGGCATAGAAAGGATTCAGGGGGCTGTATGTACGGTGTGGTTAATAAATCGCTCAAAGAAATGATGATTAATCAATTTGGGGATGAGCGCTGGCAAAAAGTACTGAAACAATCCGGCGTCGCTGCAGATAGCTTTTTGTCAATGCGTGCCTATGACGACGATGTGACATACAAACTGGCGCAAGCTGCGGCTGATGAGCTGCAAATAGATCTCGATGACGCACTAAGAGCTTTCGGTGTTCACTGGGTAGAGCACACCGCTGCAAAAGAATACAGTGCACTGATGCGCGCCACTGGCGCTGATATGTTAGGTTTTCTGGAGAACCTTAATAGCCTGCATGATCGCATTAGCTCCACTTTTTTAGACTATCGCCCCCCTTCCTTTATTGTTGATAGAGACTGTGCCAGTGGTGTGAGCATTCAGTACGCCAGCGAGCGGATTGGTTTAACGCCATTTGTAGAGGGTCTGCTAAATGGACTTGCTTCGTGGTTCGGCGAATCGATTACTATTTTAGACATCAGACCAGAAGCAGTAGATGCTGGTGAAAAGTCTACTTTCCTGATAAGCATGCAGTAAGCACAGCAATGGAATCCACCTCTGGCTCTGAATTTTGGGATCGACTATTAGAGCTTTATACCGTTGTCTGCCAAATAGACACTGAAGGTCGCGTAACCGCCATAAGTCCGTTAGTTGAGCGGGTTTTCGGATCCGGAGCCATCGGCTCCTCTCTCGGTGATCTATTTGAATTCAAGCGTCCTGCCGGGTTCGATGGTACTTATAGGGCCGGGGCCGAGAGTCTGGGTGAGCTCGTGCTTGGTTACAACGAAGAAAAGGAATTCGCTCTCCGCGGGCAGCTACATGATTATTCGACCTTTGGTCTTGATGGTCTCTGCCTCATTGGTGTGCCTTGGCTTTGGTGGATGCAGGAAAAAAACCCCGAGCACGGCCTGAGTTTTTCCGATTTTCCCATTCTCGATATCCAGATGGATCAGCTATTTTTTGCCTCGGCACAGCAAACAATGGTTGCTGATCTGGAGGATCTTAATGCTCAGTTGCAGTTCGCGCAGCAACAGCTTGAGGCTGAAGGTGAGCGGCGGCAAAGATTTTTCGGGCACGTTAGTCATGAGATGAGAACGCCGCTAAATGGAGTGATAAGCGCGTTGACACTCATCAAGGACGGCCAGTTTGATGAGCGCACGACGAAATTCATCGGGCTTGCCGCTCAAAGTGCAAACCGTCTGCTCGAGATCATCGACTTTTCGCTGGATACGGTGAATCCCCAGCTCGATACCATCAACGAGAGTAGCGAGGCCTTCAGTATGGACAGCCTGATCGATGACTGTCTGGCTATTACTCAAGCCAGAGCGCTCGAAAAAGGACTGAGGCTGGCGCGAGTGGGAGACAAAAGCTTTCCCAAGAAATTTGTTGGGCACCCGCGACTGTTAAAGCAAGTCCTCATCAATTTGATCGGCAATGCCATCAAGTTTACCGATAACGGGGAGGTTGTACTGTCGGTGGCCTCGGTTGATTCAGAGGATAGTGATAAGCGCGGTATCGAGTTTAGTGTGGCGGATCAAGGCCCCGGTATTCCAGAGGATGCCCAAAGCAGAATCTTTGAGCCTTTCGCGACCGGCGTCACGCCTCAGACACAGAAATCAAAGGGAACTGGCTTGGGTCTGAATATCGCGAAACGATGTGTTGAATCTATGGGTGGAGTGCTATCTGTTACGTCGAAGGAGGGAGAGGGCGCCGTATTTGGCTTCAGACTACGTCTGACTGAGGTTTCGGATAGAGAAAATCAATTGCTGACAGGCGACACAGACACTGAAGCCGTCGCCACCATGAGTGGGAACATTCTGCTGGTAGATGATGATGAGGAAAATCTGTTGCTGAACGCGCAGGTGCTGAGTTCAATTGGGCTCAAGGTTGAGACGGCGACCTCGGGTCAGGCTGCGATCGAGCGGGCTAAACATGAGGCCTTTAATCTAATTCTGATGGATCTTGATATGCCTCAAATGAACGGTCTGGAGGCTGCCAGAGCGATAAGGGATCTACCCGTCTCAAAAACGACCCCCATTGTCGCCCTGACAGCCCATGCGGATGTGGACATGAAACAGAGAGCACTGGCCTCGGGTATGCAGGGATTTTTGGAAAAGCCGATTTTACGTGATCGTTTGCCAAGTCAATTAGGCGAATGGTTAGAGCTTCAGGCCGCTGATACTGATTCGTCCTTAAAAAGTGGCGACCAGGGGACAACTAATAAAGATCCGGTCTTTCTGTCTGCGATAGTAGAGCGGATGCAGCGAGATGTAGGTGCTGATGTTGTCGCTGCGTTGGTCAGCAAATTCTTGGCTGAGTCAGTAGGTCGCTGGGATGCCTTGCAAACGGCGCTCATGAATGGCGACTTACCCGTCGTTTCAAGAGAGGCCCATACTCTTGGCAGCTCCTGTTTTACGTTTGGTTTACAGCGAGCGGGGAATCAGTTTAGACAGCTTGAATCTGAGGCTCGGGATGAAAGGGAGTTGACGGTAAATATGGAGGCCCTTGCGGAGGATTTGGGGGAGGGTATCACCGGGCTCGAGCAATTGGTGCAAGGGAGTTAACAGGAACGTTGTTCGAGGGAAAGAAAATAGGAGATGAGCAATGGTAGTGATGTCGAGGGTAGTGGTGGCCTTGATTGGGGCCCTTTTTTTAGGCATTGGGGCTAGCCTGATTTTCAACACAGCCGACGCAGCGGCGACGATGGGTCTCCCAAATCTAGAAGCCGCTGGGTACGGCACCGTTAGGGCGGACATTGGCGGATTTTTTCTGGGCGGCGGGTTGATTGGTGTGGTAGCTGCTTTTCGTAAAAATGCTGCGCTCCTGTGGCCGGTTCAGTTACTGGTCGCAATCGCCTTTTTGGGGCGAGTGTTTACCCTCTGGGTTGATGGACCCATTGCCGCAGGACTCGACAGCATGGGTGTTGAGATGGCTATTCTCGCCGTGCTTTTCTGGGCAAAGCGGGCATGGGAAAAGGCATAGACCAATGTTGAAAAAGGGGTGGTCAGTAGTCCAGTGCGCGGGCAACAATATCCCGCGTGTCTGCAGGATCGATGACGTTATCAAATTCCAATAGGCTGGCTGCCTCAGTCGCGCGGCCGCGCTCATAAAGCTCGGAGAGCAGTGATTCAAACAGCTCATCCCTTTCGGGTCCCTCGGGCACAGCAGCCAGTTCCTGCCTAAAGCCCAACTGCACTGCGCCCTCTAAACCCATCGGGCCAAATTCTCCTTCCGGCCAACTAACCATCAGACGGGGGACTTCGAACGAGCCCCCTGCCATTGCCATGGCGCCCAGTCCGTATGCTCGCCTCAGGCAGACACCGATAATGGGCGTGCCCAGTTTGGCTCCGGCGATGAATAGCTCAGACATAATTCGCGGAGCACCTTGTGACTCTGATTCGGGCCCCACCATAAAGCCAGGAGTATCAATAAATGACACCACGGGTAGCTGCCAACCATTCGACAGTTCAAACAGATCAGTTATTTTTTTTGCAGCATCTATGTCAATTGCGCCGCCCAGGTGTCGGCAGTCGCTACAAACTATTGCCACAGGTTTGCCTTTTATACGAGCAAAGGCAGTGATGACGGCGCGACCAAAATCTGGCTTCAGTTCAAGAATTGAATCCGCATCCAACATTGTCGCTAAAAGTTTTCTGGGTTCGTAAGCAAGTCTGCGGTTTTGCGGGAGCGCTTTCCTGAGGGTGTCTTGAGGTGCTTGCTCGGATTCACTGATAGCTCCTTGCCAATAGGACAGAGCTTGCCGCGCGAATCTGATGGCGTCGGACTCGTCCTTGGCCAGGATGTCAATGCCGCCATTTTTCACATGCTCGGTTACTGGTCCTATTTGTGTTGGCGCAAAGCTACCTAGCCCGCCGCCTTCTATCATGGCGGGGCCAGCCATGCCAATGAAGCTGGCTTCCGTCGCAATTCGAATGTCTCCCGCGCCGAAAAGTGCGGCATTGCCTGCAAAACAAAAGCCGTGGTTAATCGTAATACGGGGCGTGACGCCAGAAAGTGCTGCCCATGCGTGAAAGGTGGGCACATTCAAGCCCCCGGCAGATGTTAAGACGTCCGTGTCACCGGGCCGTCCGCCGCCGCCCTCCGTCAACATAATCACAGGGAGTAAATCTCGCTTCGCCAAGCTCAGCATCCGATCAATCTTACGATGATGAAAAAAGCCTTGGGTTCCAGCAAGAACACTGTAATCGTTGATAATAAGTGCGGTCTGAGCGCGATCGGCATCGAATAAGCGTCCATTCACGCTACCGATGACGGTCAGGACGCCATCACCCGATGTCTCCAGCTGGAGTTCGTCGTCACTTCTCCGGCTACGTTGAGCAGCCACTGCAAGTTGACCGTATTCGGTAAAGGGCGTGTCATCCGTGAGTGCCGATAGGTTCTCTCTGGCGGTCCGACCACCGCGGCGATGACGCTTTGCAACGGTATCAGCCCTGGCCTCGTCGCGGGTTCGATTCTGCCGTTCAATGAATCGCTCGTAAGGGGTATCAGTCACAGTGGCTCGACTCCTGCTGAGGTTCTTTTTGGTTCAATGGATTAGCGCTGGGTATGCTTCGGTAAGCTTTAAGCGCGATCCGAAACCCATTAACGATAACACCCTCGTTGCGTAAACGTTCTCTGGCTTGATTGCGATTTGGGCAGGTGATTTCCCCTTTGCTGTTAACAACGCGATGCCAGGGGAGATTTGTGTCGGCCGGCAGCTGTGACAACACACGACCAGCCCAGCGGGCGCCATTGGGATGACCTGCAAGCCGGGACAGGTCTCCATAGGTGATTGCCTTTCCCGCTGGCACATTAGCCAGGCTCAGATAGAGCATTTGGACACTTTCTTCGCTAATAACCATCGATTCGGATGCTAACCCCCCTACGGCATGCTATGTTGAACGACAGGTATCTACTGATACAACTTAGCATGTGTAAAAGACATAAATTCGGACATGCCGTAGCGCTGATCACTTTTCTTGGCTGTGGCGCGTTTGGTTTTTTTTCAGAGCCGGCTAATGCCGCTGCGGGGCGTTTTTCGTCCTTGCTGAATCAAATTTCGCTGGTGAGAGGGACCGCAGAGCTAGCGCCTGAAAAGTCAGCATTTGGTTGTGGATCAGATGGCGCCAGTGCTCGCGCTTCGCTAGCCGCGGAGAATTACGTGCTTTTTGAAGGGGGGGTTGTCCGTCCGTTAGCCTTATCGCCGGATGGCTCAAGGCTCGCTGTTGCCAATACGCCGGCCAATTGTTTGGAAATTTTTCAAGTTGCAGATCAACAACTCCAGCTTGAGTCCTCAGTGATGGTAGGGCTTGAACCGGTGGCCGTGGCTTTCAACGGCAGTAACGAGGTTTGGGTCGTTAATCATTTGAGCGATTCCGTTAGCATCGTCAGTCTCAGCGCCACGCCAACGGTCATTGCAACCCTTCAAGTGGGCGATGAGCCCCGTGACATTGTGTTTGCTGGCGAGAGCCAGTCCAGGGCTTTTATCAGCGCAGCGTTCAGAGGTCAGAATCATCCCACCTTTGTCATAGACGATCTGTATCGTGCGGGCGCGGGACGCGCCGATGTTTGGGTCTTTGACGCGACAACGGCGGCGCAGCAGTCCCGCGATTCCTTGGTCGGTATCGTAAATCTCTTTTCCGATTCTCCTCGCGCACTTGCGGTGAGCGCTGATGGGTCCGAGGTTTACGCCGCGGCTTTCATGTCAGGAAATAAAAGTACTGTGCTGCGTGCAGATACTGTCTCGGGCGCAAAGCCGGCGCCAACGCAAAATCATGAAGGAGAGCCAGCGCCCGCCACGGGAATGATTGTGCGCCAGGTGGCTGGTCAGTGGCAGGATGCTGATGGCGCCGATTGGTCAGCTGCGGTCAATCTCGAGTTACCGGACAAGGACGTGTTTGTCATTGACGCTTTGGCCGCTGTTCCCACGGTCACTCAATCTATTTCCGGAGTGGGCACAACCCTGTTCAACATGGCGGTCAATCCGGTAACTGATCAGATCTATGTCAGCAACCTTGAGGCCTTGAACCATATTCGATTTGAGGGTTCCGGTGAAACATCCACCACGGTGAGAGGTCGGTTAGCAGAGAGCCAGATCTCGGTGATTGAGAATGGCGCGGTGATCAGTAACCATCTAAATCCTCATGTGGATTTCGATGTGCCTGAGCATCACGTTTACCCGACAGACGTGACTGATCTCAGCGTGTCCCAACCAACTTCCCTTGCGATTAGTCCTGATGGCACAACGCTCTATTTGGCCGCGCTGGGCTCTAACAAAGTGGTAAAGGTGCCCGTCGATGGGCTCCATCAGGGCGCTTACCGGCCTGAGGACAGCACCTATCTGGACACGCCCGGCGGTGGACCCTCGGGTCTGGTTCTGTCATCCGATGGCAGTCGGCTAATCGTCTATGACCGCTTTAATCATATGATTTCCCTCTGGGATACTGAGCAGGACCAGTTGTTATTTGAAAAATCATTGTTCACTCCTGAACCAGATGAAATTATCCAGGGAAGGCGGTTTCTCTACGATGCCAGTCTGACGTCAGCCAATGGCACCAGTGCATGCTCCAGCTGCCATATCTTCGGAGATATGGATCAATTGGCCTGGAATTTAGGCAACCCAGATGGGGACCTACTAAACAACCAGAATGCCTACGTGCCGAACTCTCCGAGAACGACCCCGTTTTTTCATCCAATGAAGGGGCCAATGGTCACACAAACCTTTCGAGGTATCGCTGATAGTGGCCCTCAGCACTGGCGCGGTGACCGCATGGGTAAAAACAGAGAGGTGGTCAATGGCGAGTTAGAGTCATTGGAAGCGGCCGCCTTCAAGGAGTTCAATCCGGCTTTTGTGGAGTTGCTGGGTCGCGCCGAGCAGTTAGTACCCGTGCAAATGCAGGCGTTTACTGATTTTGCCATGGCTTTAACACCGCCACCGAATCCGATACGGAATTTGGATAACTCGCTTACGACAGATCAGCAGGCAGGTCAGGATATTTATTTTCAGGTCGGCAATATCACGGGTCTGGGTAGCTGCAACCACTGCCACACGCTCGCTCCAGAGCATAAGCAGTTCGGTACCGGCGGGCTCATGACTTTTGAGGGGGCCGGGGTGGCTGAAAACTTCAAAGTTCCGCACTTTCGCAATGCCTATGCCAAGGTAGGTATGTTTGGTACCTCGGGCAGTCGAAACAGGGATGGCTTCACGGGTGATCAGATAAAAGGATTTGGTTATCTACACGATGGCAGCATCGCGTCGCTTCTCGATTTCTTTGCGGCAGATGCCTTTAACTTCCCGGAGCCAAAAGAGGTGAATGTCACCCACGTTGTGGACTTCGTCATGGCTGCGGACAGCAACATGGCGCCCGTGGTGGGGCAGCAGGTGACGCTGTCAGATGCAGACAGCCAAGCTCTTGAGCGGTTGAGTTTGCTCGAGAGCCGGGCGAAGGTCACTGCTCCCTTGCCTGAGTGCGACCTTATCGTCCGGGGTGTTTTCAATGATTTGCGATTTTCGGCGTTGATGGACGCGAGTGGAGACTATGTGTCCAGCGAAGGCCCGCGGTATAGCTCGAATCAATTGCGAACCGCGGCGACCGAAGGCGCTGTGTTGACCTTCACCTGCGTGCCGCCGGGCTCTGGTAGTCGATTGGCTCTTGATCAGGAGTAGTGTGCCAGCAGCGCCCGTGTGTCAGTGATGACTGAGATGCGTAGTTGAAAAAACGTTTTACAAGGCGTGAGTAAGATTTTATGAGTGGGGGATGGTAGCGTGAATCGATTTGCAGGCAAGGTCGCTCTGGTGACTGGAGCAGCAGGTGGCATTGGCAGAGCCTGTGCGGTGCAACTGGCCGGTGAGGGCGCTGCGTTGTGTTGCGTTGATTACAACGCCGAAGCGTTAAATGACACCATGGCGGCCCTCGGTGATGGCAATTTACAAAAGTTGGCCCTGACCTGCGATGTCAGGGACGAAGCGCAGGTGGCGGACACAGTCAAACAGTGCGTCGATCATTTTGGCCGTCTTGATGCGTTGGTCAATATGGCGGGCACGCTTCGCTTCGATATGGCGGTGGATCTCGAGGTCAAGGATTGGAGCAACGTGATCGCGATAAACCTCACAGGCACAATGCTTATGTGCAAACATGCGCTGCCCCACTTGGAATCGTCTTCGGGAAGTATCGTTAATGCTGCCTCTACCGCCGCCCATGCGGGAATTCCCTATGGGATTGCCTATGCGGCCAGTAAAGGCGGTGTTTTGGCAATGACGCGCAGTATCGCCATGGAATACGCCAAGCGTGGTGTGCGAGCCAACACGGTCTCACCCGGACATATCGCAACAGGCATGACAAACGACATTACCTTCCCGGAAGAAGCAGATATAGACTTTTTGTTTCAGCGGACTGAATCGATTTTGCCACCAGCGGATCCCAAGGGAGTTGCATCCATGGTGGCGTTGCTGGCTTCCGAGGAAGCTTTTCATATTACCGGGCAAGATGTGCTGATTGATGGCGGTACTCTGGGCTAGTTTCTTCTTATCCCTGGTAATGTCCCGCTTGATTAAGGAGGGGTAGCGATGACCCTAAGCCTTCAGGAAATTTCGGATCGTCTAGAGCTCGAGGATCTTCTTCACGCTTACACCGATTGTATCGACACCAAGTCCTTTGATGGTTTGCGGGACATTTTTACCGAGGATGCTCACGTTGACTATTCCGCAACCGGTGGTGCGGTAGGAGACCTGGAATCAACGATTCACTT
The DNA here is from genome assembly GCA_913056165.1 of uncultured Halieaceae bacterium. Classification (GTDB taxonomy): domain Bacteria; phylum Pseudomonadota; class Gammaproteobacteria; order Pseudomonadales; family Halieaceae; genus Luminiphilus. Next base: position 3,752 of record CAJXMD010000052.1, on the reverse strand, counting down.
CTTAAAAGAGGCACTCACCCTGTTTCCGGCGACACAGCACATGATGGGGAATATCCGCTTGCAGATAACGGATGATGCCGCGACGGGTCGATCGATTTGCCTCAATCCAATGTCCGTGGAGAAAGATGAGCAACAGCAGCAATTTTTTCTTGGGTTTTGGTACGAGGATGAATTCGTAAGAACTGCCATGGGCTGGCGTATTAGGCGTCGGCGTCAGGTGGCTAGTTGGCAATTTAACACGCCCGATTTTTTGCTGCCTTCATCGCTGGCTTATTAGCATCTCGTGGTGTGGGCCTGAGGGTTAGCTACGCCCGGTATCTTCTTGGCTTTTTTATCACGTCTTTATGGTGTTCCCGGGCTTGCAGGTGTGAGCCGTACCCGACCCCAGGGGGTACCGTAATGAATGCGTCCATTCATGTCGATGAGGGTTCCCGCATACATCACGTTGTAGCGTTGGCCGCCTATCACGTAATGAAAGTGGCTTTCTCCTGACAGCCAGTCAAGAGCCTCCAGCGTCCAGAGATTGTTGCGGGCGCCAATCAGGTAAACCGCGTTCGATTCAACGCTGACGATGGGGACAGAGCTGGGTGAGCTTATCTCGGTATTAACCCAGCTTTCTCGCAGGCTTCTTGCAATGGGGTCCCACTCGAATTTTTGTACGCCATAGGGCTGGTGTCTGGGGTTGCTTCCCAGGTATCCGCTCAACAAGCCCGTCGCCCGGTCTGGCAGGTACCAGGGTATGTTTCTCGGGCGGTTATTAACGACGAGTGCGCCGTACCCTGCCACCACCACAGATTGTTCTGACTGGATAGAGGTAAGATCTGGGTCTCCCATGGTGACTTTCATTTGGCCTGCAATACGACGATCAGGCGCGTCCGGTAATGGTGCCCAGTCGGCGGGTATTTCGTTACGCCAGAACAGGACCACGTTCATTTGATCCTGGCCGTCGGTAATAACCACAAACTGGTCCTCATCACCAAAACCCATAAGAGAAGGCGTGGCGCCGGTGCCGTGCCCCCATCCGTTGAGGTAGGGCGCAGTCCATGCGCCGTCGCTCTCGTCAGTGCTAAGACCTTGGCCAGTCCACACGACTTTGTGCATGTGTTCCTGTGAGGCGATGTAAATACCCCCTTGATCATCGATCGCGTAGGCATTGCGGATCCATCCATAGCCAGTCGGTTTCGTTGCTTTGTTTTCGGCACCTTCTGCATGACGTAGGCGAGTCAGGTGGTATTGTGAGAAATCACGACTGATGGCAGCAATGTAGCCATGCTCTGTAGCTGCGATGAGCCAGCCGTCATAGGACATCGAGAGACCCATGATGGGTCCGGTCGCGATGTCAGGAAGCTGGAATTCCCGAAGCTTAACAATCGCGGATCTTGAGTCTTCTGGATCCGCATCGCCGTAAGCGGTAATCAGGCCGCTCTTACTGCCGATGTAGTAGGTGTGATCCTTGTCGAGAACTGTATAGAGCTTGGATAAATTGCGGAGCTTCTGAGCTTCTTTAAAGGCGTGGGCCAAGGCGAAGAATCCGTCGTTGTTGTCATCAAACGCCGCGATGGATTCTTCTGCGCGCTCTTCGGTATAAACCTCGCTTTCGGGGAAGAAATAGCTGGCGATAACTTCCTGCGTGTCGTAGTCGAGCTTGACGATGCGATCGAGACCGTTACCCCAAAAGACCCGCCTGCCATCGGCATAGAGTCCCGAAGTGAGAATGCCGAAAAAAGCGGGGCCTGTATGGGTGTACTGGATTTCCTGTGGGGCCAGTGTGCGAGAAGCGTCCATGGGTCCGGGCTGGGGGAGCGCATCTTGTTGCGCAGGATCTGCATGAGCCATCGTGTAATTGGAGTCTGCGAGGTAGGGATTTACCGGCGGAAGGTTGAACCCGTTGCTCTGGCCGTGCCAGAGGAGAGCCACGACTAGAAAAGCCCAGTGTGTACGGGATAGCTTTGGTCCCAATAGGGTTTTTTCCATGGGTCTTCCTCTTTTTAGATTTGTGCTAACTGTCCACGCCTTTTTTAGCTTTATTGCTCGTTTTTGCGGGGTTTGTAGAATTTATATAACCATACTATATTGGTGGACGTAAGCGCTGCTGCTCTGGAAAAGCAACTTGGCAAGGGCAGTCATGGAATAAAAAAATAATGACAGTGCTTGGTATCTTCTGATAGCAGGCACACCACATTGAGGGCGTGTTATGAGCATCGTGAAGTCGGTTCACCCAGTCGTATCCAGAAATCTATTAGCTGCAGCGGTCATGGCAGTGACGTCGCCGTTGCTTGCGCAAGACCTTGTATTGGAAGAAGTGCTCGTCACGGCGACCAACCCGGCCACCACAATTCAGGATATCTCGGGCACCGTAAACGTGGTGACTGGTGATGCGATTGATCGTCTCCGCACGTTCGACTTTAAGGACATCGAACAGCAAACGGCTGGATTGAGCCTCTCTGCCCCCAACGCCCGCAACAACTCCATTGCCTTGCGTGGGATCAGCACGGACCCTGAATCTGGGGCAAGCGGTGTGGTGTCAATTTTTTGGAATGATCAGGTTGTGCGTAGCGATATCGCCTTTGGTCGTCTCTACGACATGGCGCGTGTGGAAGTGTTGCGAGGACCTCAGGGAACCCTATTTGGCCGAAACGCCGCAGCGGGTGTTGTCAGCCTGATTCCCAATGCGCCGAGTAGTGAAGCGGAAGGCTTTGCGCGACTGCGGGCAGGTAACTACGACCTGTTACGGGTTGAGGGCATGTTCAATGTACCCCTCAGCGATACCTTTGCTGTCCGCGCCAACTTTTTGACCAACCAGCGCAGCGGCATCTCCGAAAACGTTGAGTCAGCAAAGTTTGACGCCGGCGAGAAAAGTAACTGGGCAGGCCGTGTCGCTGCGCGCTGGGAGCCATCGGAAGACACGGCACTGCAACTCGCGGTAGATATCGATCACTTCAACCAGGCCCCGAGTATGGCGATCGGTGTCAGCCCTTACTCCCTCAATCAGGATCCCTACAGCGGTTACTACGCCAACGACGTGATCAACGGTGAAGAAACCCGGGACATGTGGGGTGTCACGGGCAAGTGGTTCCAGGATCTGGGCGACGCGTGGTCCATGACGGCGATTGCCAACTACCGTGATTTTGAAACCACCAACCGCCAGGATGAAGACGGTACCGCCGACGCCACCCGTTATTTTGATACCAATAACGTAGAGGACTCTGACATCGCCTACGGCGAGTTACAGTTCAACTACAACACAGACCGGATCAATGCAGTGGTTGGCGCCACCTACAGTCTGGAAAATACCTATCAACGCACCGAGGCCAACGCACTGGCTGACTCCATCGCCCGCCTGGTCACCCAGGACTTCAACGCCGGCTTCGGGTTCAACATGGATCACATCTGGAATCCCGAGGACTACGCAGGAGCCCTGAGCGCCGTGGGCATCCCGCTGACGGCCAATGACGTGTCAGAGAGCGGGGATTTTTGGTACGAGTTCATTAGCGGCGCCCTGAACGAGCCCATGCTGTTTGGCCCCTCCTTTGCCGGTGATGTGTGGGGGGAGTACATCATCAACGAAGGTGAGTTCGAGAATGCCGGTATTTATGCGGACATCGAATACGCCCTGACCGATCGGCTGTCGATCACGGCTGGCCTGCGCTACAGCGAGGACACCAAGGAATTCAGCTGGCTGATTCCACCCACGACCTTTGCCGCACTGCGTCCGGGGGTCAGCAACCAGATATTTACCGACGCCCGGGGAG
>CAJXMD010000051.1 GCA_913056165.1 uncultured Halieaceae bacterium | reverse complement strand
GTCCGACGCTTTCTGCGCCAAGTTGTCCCCAAGCAGGGAGCGGTTAAGGGAGCCTTGGCCGTCAACGACCAGAACGCGACCCCCACCAGGTTCAGCTACCGCCTCAGCGACTCTGGAGTTGTCCTCAAAACAGGCAATGGTCTCCACTGGACCAAAGAAACGCTCGCGGCGACCGTAGCTTTGGAACTGATAGGTCAGCGCCCTCGCGTCCGCTGCGCTGTCCGATAAATCCGGGGTTGTAAAGTCACCAGAATCCATATCGTTCTCAGAGCCAATCTACGGCGAAGTCGGTGAGCGTGCTATCTGCCTGGTTGATGGCGCCCGCATGGGCATCACACCGAGGAAGAATGCGCGCGCCGTAAAACGCGGCTGTTGCCATTTTTCGCTCGCAGAAAGCGGTTCTCTCTCCCTCGGCATGTAGCGACTCGGCAACAAGCGCGGAGCGGCCCAAATGCCACCCGCCGAAGAGATAACCGGTCTGCATCATGTAATCAAACGCACCACCAAGCGCATTGAATCGGTCGTCAGCCGCCATCGCGAGCACTGCCTGTGTAGTCTGCACATGAACTGCCAGAGCTTTTGATAACGCAGAGCCCAATCCCTGAAGGCCGCGGTTGCCACTTGAAGCCAGGTCGTTCACTGTGGTCTTGATTTCAGCCTGTATCGCCTCCATCGTCGCACCGCCATCTCGGGCCACCTTTCGATTAACAAGATCAGCAGCCTGAATGCCATTCGTGCCCTCGTAAATTGGGGTAATGCGAACATCCCGCAAAAATTGCGCCGCTCCGGTTTCTTCCACATAGCCCATACCACCATGAACCTGCACGCCAAGTGACGTGACCTCGAGGCCAACCTCAGTACACCAACCCTTGATCACCGGGATCATCAAATCGATGCGGCGCTGCTGCTCACTGCGCTCATCAGCATCGCCATAGTGCGCAAGATCCATGGTGACCGCCTCGGTGTAGGCTAAGGCGCGCATGCCTTCGATCAAAGCACGCATCGTGGTCAGCATTCGCTTCACGTCGGCGTGTTCGATGATGGCAACGCCACCCTGAACGCGTTCCCGCGCGTAAGCGACGGCTTTCTGATAGGCGCCCTCGGAGGCTCCGATGCCCTGCAATCCAACTTTTAATCGGGCCTCGTTCATCATGGTGAACATACAGGCCAAACCATTGTTTTCCTCACCTACCAGGTAACCGATGGCACCGCCGTTGTCCCCATAAGCCATCACGCAGGTCGGACTGCCGTGAATGCCGAGTTTGTGTTCGGTGCTAACGGGAAATGCGTCATTGCGCTCTCCAAGAGAGCCATCATCGTTCACCAAAAACTTGGGAACCAGAAACAGCGAGATACCCTTACTGCCCGCAGGCGCATCGGGCAAGCGGGCAAGGACGAGGTGGATAATGTTCTCCGTCGCGTCGTGATCGCCCCAGGTGATGTAGATCTTCTGGCCAAAAATTTTATAGTGGTCCCCGTGACGCTCGGCCCGGGTTTTCATTGGACCGAGGTCAGAGCCTGCGCCGGATTCGGTGAGGTTCATGGTGCCGGACCATTCACCGGTGTTGATTTTTTCAAGATAGCGTGCCTTAAGAGAATCACTGGCATGGGCCTTGATGGCGAGTGCGGCACCAGAGCTCAGAAAAGGCTCCAGAGCAAAGGCCATATCGGCGCTGTTCCAAATTTCACAGGCAGCCGTGCCATAGATCTCCGGCAAACCTTGACCACCAGCTTCAACATCGGCACAGATACCCACCCAACCACCTGCACCAAGTGCTTGGATCGCCTCGGCGTAACCCGGCGGGATACTGACCTTCCCTGCGGTGCAGGTCGCGGGGTGACTGTCACCCACTCGGCGCAAGGGGGAGACCATATCGGCGCCCAACTTCGCTGCCTCATCGAGCAAGGCTGTCGTCAGATCAACACCGACACCCATGTCAGAAAAGCGCGGCAATCCCCCCAGTCGTTGCTCGACAGTGAGCACATCATCAATAAGAAATTGCATATCGTCGGTCGGTGCGGAATACATGGTTGTCCCTTTTTAGTATCGGATAACTGGATGTAATTAGAGCTGAAAAGACGGACCGCTGCTGGTGGTTTTATCACTGGTCTTCACCGGACGTCGCGGAACCCTATCAATTGACGCTAAAATTCACCACCATGATAACCGGAATGTTTTGTATTCGCAGGGAGAATAGCTTTGAAGGCGCTACATCGCATTGATCTTAACCTGCTGGTCTACCTCGATGTACTACTCAGGGAATGCAATGTGACCCAGGCAGCCAACCAATTGGGACTATCACAACCTGCCATGAGCAATGGCCTGCGTCGACTGCGGGATCTCTTCAACGACCCCCTGCTGGTCAGGACCTCTGACGGGATGACCCCGACCGCGCGAGCTCTGGAGCTTGAACCTCTCGTTCGCGACATTCTCTCCGGAGTTGAGCGTGCTATCCAGCCCACGGCCGAGTTTGATCCAACCGATGCCAAACAAGTAATCCGGGTGATGGCCTCGGACTATGCGGAGTCAACCCTGTTCCCCGCGGTTATGCAGACTCTCAGAGAGCGGGCCCCCGGCCTGACCCTGGACGTAATGACACCCTCAGACGTGAGCTTCCTCGACGTGGAGAGAGGCAAGATCGATTTGGTCATCAACCGCTTTGATCAAATGCCCCAGTCTTTTCATCAAATCACCCTGTGGACTGATACATTCACCTGCCTCATGAATCGGGATAATCCGATCCTAAAGCGCTTTGATTTAGACAGTTATTTGGCGGCCAGTCACATCTGGGTCAGTAAGACCGGCATGGGAGTAGGCGTGGGCGTAGATCCTGATGACGTCCAGCGTTTGGGCTGGGTTGACCACGCTCTTGATGCCTTGGGAAAAAAGAGAAACATTCGCGTGTTCACGCGGCATTACCAGGCCGCCATGACGCTGGCGGAACAAAACGACCTGATCGTCACCCTACCGACCCGTGCCACCTGGCTCAAAAAGGACAATCCTGGTGTAGTGGTGAGAGATTGCCCCTTCGATGTTCCCCCGCTGGAGCTCAAGATGGCTTGGAGCCCCTTGCTGCAGCACAATCCGGCTCACCGCTGGATTCGCCAACTCATTACCCAGATTGCACGGGACCTCAATGAGTGACCTCTGTGGGACAGTAACCTTCATGGATAAGCGACCTTTATTAATGTGGCGAATAGGCTTTATTAAGATCATTTGTTTTGCTGATGCCTACACTCACTCACAATACCGGCCTTAGAGATGTGCCGCTTCCCCCTGGGGCGAGGAGACGATCCGTTTTACCTCACTTTGGAGAACACCATGAGTGAACGCATTACCTGTGCTGGGCTGCAAGTCGACGCCGCCCTCCATCAACTACTCGTCGCGGAGATTGCCCCCGGTACGGGCGTGAGTGCCGATGATTTCTGGCAGTCTATGGCTTCTGTACTGGCAGAAATGATGCCCCGGAACAAGGCACTACTGGCAACTCGCAACAACCTGCAGGCGCAACTGGATGCCTGGCACCAAGAACATCCGGGTGATCCCGAGAACCCCGATGCTTATCGTGAGTTTCTGGAGGAGATCGGTTACCTGCTACCCCAACCTGATTCGGTTTGTGTAACCACGGAAAACGTCGATAAGGAGATAGCGTGCATTGCCGGCCCTCAACTGGTGGTGCCAGTGATGAACGCCCGATTCGCGCTCAATGCCGTGAATGCCCGATGGGGCAGCTTATATGACGCGCTCTACGGCACTGATGCGATATCGGAAGACAATGGCGCAGAGCGCGCGGGCTCATACAACCCCATCCGTGGTGAGAAAGTCATTGCCTGGGCGCGAGACTTCCTCAATCGCTACTTTCCACTCGACACCGGAAGCCACTCAGAAGCGACTGGCTACAGCGTCCATGGAGCCGCACTCAAGGTAGCCTTGAATTCGGGGGAGTCGACGACCCTTGCTGACGGAACACAGCTCAAGGGCTACTCGGGGCCCGCCGGGGAACCGAGCGCAATTTTACTTTGTCATCACGGTCTGCATGTGGAAATCCAGATTGATCGATCCCACGCTATCGGTGCGACTGATCCTGCTGGGGTCAAGGACCTCTGTCTGGAGTCTGCACTCACCACTATTCAAGACTGTGAGGATTCTGTCGCGGCTGTGGACGCGGAGGACAAAGTCGTTGTGTACCGCAACTGGCTGGGGCTGATGAAGGGCGACCTTTCCGAGAGCTTTTCTAAAGGGGGCAAAACCCTTACGCGACGGATGAACCCCGATCGGGAATTTACGGGTGTCAATGGCAGTCCCTTGACCCTGCCCGGACGTAGCCTTCTCTTCGTCCGTAATGTCGGCCACCTCATGACCAATGACGCGATACTCACCGCCGAGGGCGAAGAAGTGCCCGAGGGCATCATGGATGCCATGTTCACGGTGCTGTGTGCCATCCATGATCTAAAAAGCGCGGGGCCTATCAAAAACTCCCGATGCGGAAGCGTGTATATCGTTAAACCGAAAATGCATGGCCCGGACGAGGTGTCCTTCACCGTCGACCTGTTCGAGCGGGTTGAACAAGCTTTTGGGCTTGCCAAAAACACCATCAAGGTCGGCATCATGGATGAGGAGAGGCGGACCACGATCAATCTTGCCGAGTGTATTAACAGAGCGAGAGAGCGTGTCGTTTTCATTAACACGGGCTTTCTCGACCGCACCGGCGACGAAATTCACACCAGCATGGAAGCGGGTGCCTTTACGCCCAAGACCGCCATGAAATCCGAGCGCTGGATTACTGCCTATGAAGATTGGAATGTTGATGTGGGACTGGCCTGTGGTCTTCAGGGCAGAGCTCAGATCGGAAAAGGCATGTGGGCGATGCCCGATCGCATGGCGGACATGCTCGACCAAAAAGTAGGCCATCCCAAATCCGGTGCCAACTGTGCCTGGGTACCCTCACCCACCGCAGCAACACTGCACGCGAGCCACTATCACGCGGTTGATGTTCACGGGATTCAGGCCAACCTCAATGGCCACGCCCGTCGCAGTATCGATGACATCCTGACGCTACCTTTAAAGGGGGCCAGCGACCTCGATCCGTCAGAAATCCAGCGAGAACTCGACAACAATGCTCAAGGCATCCTCGGCTATGTAGTGCGATGGATTGATCAAGGCGTCGGGTGCTCCAAGGTGCCGGATATCAATAACGTGGGACTCATGGAGGACCGCGCAACACTCCGTATCTCGAGCCAGCATTTAGCCAACTGGATTCGTCACGATATTGTCAGTCGAGAGCAGGTCATGGAAACCCTGAAGCGCATGGCCGCAGTCGTGGATGGGCAGAATGAATCCGACCCCAGCTACCGACCCATGGCCGGCCACTTTGACTCGAGTATCGCTTTCAGAGCGGCCTGCGATCTGGTCTTTCTTGGAGCCGAGCAGCCCAGTGGCTACACCGAGCCTCTTCTGCACCAACGCCGGCGGGAATTTAAAGCAAGTCAGCCGTCATAGGGCAGACCGCTCTCAAGTCGATTTATCGAGAATGCCACTGCGGTGCAGGACCTGCAGGCGTTGCGCGCCTAGGGTTTGAAAGGGCTCCCCTTCCCAGAGGGGTTAGATGGTTTATCTAAGCGCTTTGCTTTAGAGGTGACAGCGCCTGCTCCGGACTGAGATATGGCAGATTCAATGCTTGAGCAACCGCCTCATAAGTCACGTGACCTCCGTGAACATTAAGGCCATTGCGCAGATGCTCATCGTCTCTAACCGCTTGCAACCCCTTATCAGCCAGCGCCAGAGTAAAGGGCAAGGTGGCGTTAGTCAGCGCCATGGTCGCCGTGCGGGCTACCCCACCAGGCATATTGGCGACGCAGTAATGCACCACATCGTCGACCACATAGGTAGGATTTTGGTGAGTCGTTGCCCTCGAGGTTTCAAAGCAGCCGCCCTGATCAATTGCGACGTCTACGACCACGGCTCCGGGCTTCATGCGGTCGATATGGTGTCGGGTGATGAGCTTGGGCGCGGAGGCGCCAGGTATGAGCACGGCACCCACGACAAGATCCGCCTCCAAAGCAAAACGCTCGACGGCATCTTGGGTTGAGTAAAGACAAACGACCCTGCCTTGAAAGAGTTCATCCAGCTGATTCAGGCGTTCCAGTGAACGATCGAGCAGCGTCACTCTGGCGCCGAGACCAACGGCCATCCTTGCCGCGTTGGTGCCCACAACACCACCGCCCAAAATCAACACGTGGGCGGGTTCAACACCGGGCACGCCTCCGAGTAGCATGCCGTTACCGCCTTGCGCTTTCTCAAGATGATGCGCTCCCGCCTGAATAGACATGCGTCCAGCGACCTCGCTCATTGGAGCCAACAGAGGCAATCCACCTTTGGCGTTGGTCACAGTCTCATAGGCAATTGCAGTTGCGCCCGATGCAAGCAGCAGGTGAGCCTGCTCAGGATCGGGCGCAAGATGTAGATAGGTGAATAGCAGTTGCCCGGGTCTTAACATTCGACACTCATTGGGCTGTGGCTCTTTGACCTTCACCACCATATCCGCGCCACCAAAGATCTCTTCAGGGCTCGCGACGATGTGGGCACCTGCCGCTTCATAATCGGCGTTGTCAAAGCCAATAGCAGCTCCACCATTGTTTTCGACCCACACCTGATGGCCGTGACTGACCAATTCCCGCGCGCCGGCAGGGGTCATTCCAATCCGATATTCGTGGTTCTTGATCTCTTTTGGGACACCGACCAGCATGAGAGGACCTCCTTGAGCTTGATGCCGCTTTGCAATTGGCTAATCTTATGGACTCTAAACAGGTTTTTTTGCTAAAAAATTCTTATAAAAGTAGATCTTTCGACTTTATAAAACCTAATAATTAGGCTTATGATCTACAAATAGTCGATCGAGTAATGACGGTAACCCACCCATATGCCATTGGGTTCCAAGAGCTCAATGGCCACACCACCCCACCAAGGAGCACACCTCATGGCAGTTAATCAGCCCAACCAATTGAGCCGTATCGATCGGCATATTCTCAGGCTGCTGCAGCGGGACGGTCGAATGAGTCTGGCAGCGCTGGCGAGGCAGGTCGGGCTGACTACCACCCCCTGTGGTGAGAGGGTCAAACGACTGGAGCGTGAGGGATACATCCGCGGCTATCATGCATCGCTGGATCCAGCAAAGCTGGGCCGGGGTCTGGTGGTGTTTGTGCAAATCACCCTGCAGCGGACAGCGGGCGACTCTTTTCAGGAATTTAACGACGCCATTAAGGACATCCCCGAGGTGGAGGAATGTCATCTGGTCGCCGGGAACTTTGACTACCTCATCAAGGCGCGGGTTAGCGACATGAGTGACTACCGCGAGTTCCTTGGAGGCAGCCTGATGCAATTACCCGGGGTGCAGGAAAGTACCAGCTATCCGGTGATGGAGGTGGTGGCAGAAGGTAGCGCCGCAAGGGTTTAGACAGAAACGCAGTCACAGCGACAGTTTGTGTCAGCTCAAGCTTTCCTACTAGCCTTTCGAGGCGCAAAATTTGATGACTTACTTTCTGTATTGATCGAAGTGCCAAGAAAAAGGCCAACAAAAGCGGCATTATCCAACTCCCGTAGGCCTCTACTACTAGCGGTTCGCAAATTCAGCACGCAAAATCTGTGGTCTTATCGGTGATGCCCACGAGGGTTTGCACTCATGAGCCCATCGGGCGATTTTCATTTCAAGGAGAGAAAGCGTGACAGCACAAAAAGGATTTAGCCTAATCGAACTCATGATCGTCATCGCGATCATAGGCATTCTGGCCGGTGTGGCGATTCCAGCTTATCGGAGTTACACAGAAAAAGCTCGCTTTGCAGAGGTAGTTGCTGCGGCGGCACCCGCCAGGCAGGCGATCGACATATGTATGCAAACGGGCAGGGGTACGCTGGCTACCTGCAGAGTTCCGGCTGCAGTTCTTGCGGATGCAGCGGCCGGTGCTGAAGTTGACACTGTCGACTGGACATCTCCAGCAATTACAGTGACGTCCGCGGCCTCTTTTGGTAACGGCAGCACGTCCTATACCTACATCCTGACCGCTCTGGACCGTGACAACAATGGCGTTATTGACGAGTGGAGCGACACCGAAACTGAGGGTTCCTGCGTTGACAAGGGCATTTGTTAACACAAGTTGCTCATGGACTTTGGTCGATTTGAAGAGGTAGCGGCCGATGTAGATTTGTGGGGTGCAACGCCGCTGAGAGTAGCAGCCCACAAGAGTATAGGGTTTTACAGTCACAGTCAGCCATCGAGATTAAACCACCATATTTCTGATGCTCTCCTGACTGTCAGGACTTATCTTTGAGATCAATTTGCTGCCTCAGTGAGGCAAAGCGCAGTGTTTCCGGACATAAAGTAGGCTGGAGTTATTGGAGGCAGGAGGCTTCGCGCACTCAGTGGATATCAGCGCATCCAATCACATAGAAAACAAGTTAACCGGCCTAGCAGGAGGGCTAGTCTCTGACGGTGTGCTCAGCGAAGAGCAAGCAACCGAGGCGACCCGCGAGGCCAGCAAGCTTGAGATATCTCTGGTGCGCTACCTGGTTGAATCCCTTGACGTGGATAGCCATGAGCTCGCGGAACTGGCCTCCCGGGAGTTCGGGGTGCCTATTTTTGACACGACCGCATTTGATAAGGCATCCCTCCCGAAGAATATCGTCGCGCCTGAACTAATGGCAAAACATCATGCGATACCCCTCTATCGTCGAGGGAACCGACTGTTCGTGGCCATCTCCGACCCCACCAACCTTGCTGCTCTTGATGAATTCAAATTTGCGACGGGAATAAGCACCGACGCTGTTTTGGTGAATGAAAAAGCACTGTCTCAACTACTGGGTGAGTTATTGGAAGAACAGGACTCCCTTGACGCAAGCATTGTGGATCTTGGCGAGGACGACGAATACGACCTCACCGTGAACAAAGGAGATCGCCACCAAGCCGATCATGACGTCCCCAGCGCCGCGGGTGACACGCCTATTGTCCGCTTCATTAATAAAGTGCTGCTAGACGCCGTAAGACAAAAGGCCTCGGACATTCACTTCGAACCCTACGAAAAAGAATACCGTATCCGGTTCCGAATAGACGGCATCTTACGAGAAGTCGTTAATCCGCCACGCAACCTGACGCCACGGTTATCTTCCCGCCTAAAGATCATGTCACAAATGGATATCTCCGAGCGACGGATTCCTCAGGACGGCCGGATTCAAATAAAACTATCAAAAAATCGCGCCATCGATTTTCGGGTAAATACGCTTCCCACGATGTTCGGGGAAAAAATCGTGCTGCGTATCCTCGATCCCACTGCGGCACAAATGGGTATTGACGCTCTGGGGTACGAGAAAGATCAAAAAGCGCTTTACATAGATGCCCTCTCAAAGCCCCAAGGCATGATTTTAGTGACTGGGCCCACTGGCTCGGGAAAAACCGTTTCTCTTTACGCTGGCCTCAACACTCTCAATACCCCCGAACGTAATATATCTACAGCGGAAGACCCCGTGGAAATTAACATGCACGGCATCAACCAGGTGCCAGTAAACAACAAGGTAGGCCTCAACTTTGCAGAAGCATTGCGCTCATTTCTACGTCAAGATCCAGACGTCATCATGGTCGGTGAGATCCGAGATCTCGAAACTGCCGAGATTGGTATAAAAGCAGCGCAAACGGGACACCTTGTGCTATCCACTCTTCATACCAATAGCGCAGCGGAAACACTTACCCGCCTGATGAATATGGGGGTTCCTGCCTTCAATATTGCGTCTTCTGTGTCGCTCATTATCGCCCAGCGTCTTGCAAGACGCCTGTGTAAACGATGCAGCGTGCCTGAAACTGAGGTGTCGACTGAGGCGTTGCTGGGGCTTGGCTTTACGGAAAAAATGCTCGAGACCGCGACCATCAAGCGGGCAGTTGGTTGCTCTGCCTGTAAAGACGGTTTCATGGGACGTGTGGGCATTTATGAGGTCGTGAAGATTACCAAGGAGCTTGCAAATTTGATTATGAATGGCGGAAACTCGTCGGAGTTAAGTCTTCAGGCGCGCTTGGACGGTTTCAATGACTTAAGAACCTCCGCGCTGTATAAAGCGGCGGCAGGCCTTGTTAGTCTAGAAGAGATAAACCGCGTGACCACAGACTGATAGTCGGAGACCACGGAAGGGATGGCGACACTAAACACATTTGTATGGACTGGCCTCGACAAAAGCGGTCGCAAGAATCAGGGAGAAGTCCTCGCCGCCTCACAGGCACTCGCCAAAGCACAACTCCGCATGCAGGGCATTAGTGCTAAGACAGTGAGGCGAAAAGTACGGCCCCTAGTTTCCTTTGGCAGCAAAAAAATCAAGTCCTCGGATATCGCACTTTTCACACGTCAGATGGCAACTATGATGAAGGCGGGAGTCCCACTGATCCAGAGTTTTGATATCGTCGCAGACGGACTTGAGAATCAGCTAATGCGGAACCTAGTGACGGACATCAAGACCGACGTCGCTGCAGGGGGCGGTTTGGCCGCTTCACTAGCCAGACACCCCAAGTACTTTGATGATCTATTTTGTTCACTGGTAAGCTCGGGAGAAAACTCGGGAACGCTAGATGTCATGCTCGATCGCGTGGCGACCTACAAGGAAAAGACCGAGTCACTGCGCGCAAAGATCAAAAAAGCCATGACCTATCCGATTGCCGTGATGGTGGTGGCGATCGTGGTCACCGGTATTCTTCTAGTGAAGGTGGTGCCAACCTTCGCTGAGACCTTCGAGGGCTTCGGTGCTGATCTGCCGGACTTTACCTTATTGGTCCTGCGCATCTCTGAATTTGTGCAAGCCTGGTGGTTTATCTTGCTGTTCGCCGTGATCGTAGCCAGCTGGTCCTACTCCCAAGCCATGCTCCGCTCAAAGCAGATCAGGGATCGCGTGGACGCCCTCTCACTTAAATTACCTGTCGTTGGCGGAATCATTCACGACTCAGTGGTGGCTCGGTTCTCTCGCACCCTCTCGACGACGTTCGCCGCTGGGGTGCCACTCGTAGAAGCGTTGGAGTCGACCGCCGGGGCTGCCGGTAATTCGGTTTACTCTGCGGCGGTTTATCAAATTCGTGATGACGTGACAGCGGGGACGTCTCTGTATCAGTCGATCAGATCCACAGGACTATTCCCCACCATGCTGCTACAAATGACATCAATCGGCGAACAGTCTGGAGCTCTGGATGAAATGCTGGGGAAGGTGGCCGACCAGTACGAAACCTTGGTTGACGATGCCGTGGATAACCTTAGCTCCCTGATGGAGCCACTAGTCATGTCCATTCTAGGCGTACTAATCGGCGGACTTATGATCGCGATGTACCTGCCTATCTTCATGCTTGGCTCGGTCATTTAAAGGCCCCTGCCCTTGGATATTCTCGCCGCTTTTGAAACACCCTGGTTTCTGAATACCAGCGCTTTCGCTTTTGGATTGGTGGTAGGGAGTTTCTTCAATGTAGTGATTATCCGCCTACCGAAAATGATGGAACAGGCATGGCGCGCCGAGTGTTGCGAGCTTCTGGAGGAAAGCGTCCCGGAGGAGGCTCGACTTTCACTTGCCTGCCCACCCTCTCACTGCCCAGCCTGTAACGCACCTATCCGACCTTGGCAAAACATCCCGATCATCAGCTTTCTCTTGCTGGGGGGGCGGTGTAATAGCTGCAAGACAAAGATTAGCTGGCGGTATCCGCTAACAGAGCTTTGCACAGGCTTGCTTTTTCTGGGAGCGGCACTGGCATTCGGTCCCACCACCACCATGATCGCTGCGTTACTACTGCTTGGCTCTTTGATTGTGCTCACCGGCATCGATCTCGATACCTGCCTGCTCCCCGACAGCCTGACCCTGCCCTTGTTATGGGTTGGCCTTCTCGTGAACCTCGGTGGTCTGTTTTGCTCACTCGATAGCGCCGTGATGGGCGCCGTGGCCGGCTACCTATCGCTCTGGAGCATTTACTGGCTGTTTAAACTGACCACCGGCAAGGAGGGCATGGGGTATGGAGACTTCAAGCTTCTCGCCGCTTTAGGGGCGTGGTTTGGCTGGCAGGCCTTACCGCTTATCATCATCCTCTCCTCGTTTGTTGGCGCCTTTGTCGGGATCAGCATGATTATGTTGCGCCGCCAGGAACGCGACACTCCCATGCCCTTCGGGCCCTATCTGGCAGGCGCGGGTTTGCTTACCTTGTTCTATGGCGACTCGCTGACTGCTACCTACTACAACATGCTTGGCCTGTAAGGAGTATCTGGTGGCCTTGGTTGTCGGAGTTACGGGAGGCATAGGTAGTGGCAAGTCTGCGGTCACGGACCGTTTGGCGAATTTAGGCATCACCATCGTGGATGCCGATGTAGCGGCGCGGGTCGTCGTAGAGCCGGGCCAACCAGCGTTGCAAGCCATCGCCGATCACTTTGGGTCAGGCGTCATAAAAGAGGACGGCAGCCTCGATCGAGCAGCACTGCGAGAAATTGTCTTTGAACACCCCGATGAACGCCGGTGGCTTGAGAGCATTACCCATCCGGCAATACGGGAAGAAATCATCCGCCAACTGCAGTCCGCAGACTCGCCCTATGTGGTCTTGAGTTCCCCGCTTCTCATCGAGGCATCACAAAATAGCTTTGTTGATCTGGTGGTCGTCGTTGACGTGTCCGAGTCCACTCAACTGGAACGCACGATGAAACGTGACGACAACAGCGCCGATCTCGTTCGTCAGATTATGGCCGCGCAGCTCAGTCGGGAGGAACGGCTGCGCGCTGCTGATCTAATTATCGATAACGATGGAAATCTTGAGGAACTACATCAGCACGTTGACGCACTTCACAAGCAGCTACTCGTCAAGGCTTCCACTTTGCAGCCGTGACACAATGGCCTCGTTCGCTTCAGGAAATTGAAATTCATCGAGTTTGGACGGCAGGACCCAAGCGAGAGGCTGCCCCTCACAACTTCGAGGTTCATCAGCCCACTCGGTGACGCGATGTACATCCAACAGTACAGCTTTATCCCGATACTCGTGATCCACCTGCATCAACGGGGAGGCACTCTGTACGCTAACGCCCAGCTCTTCAGTCAGCTCACGCCTTAGAGCATCGATTACCGTCTCGTGGGCCTCTACCTTACCACCAGGAAACTCCCACAGCCCGCCCTGATGACTCGTAGGGGCACGGCGAGCAATCAATACACGACCTTCCGTATCGACCAACACTCCCACAGCCACGTGGACAACCATACTCATTCAGGTGCGGTACTCTGCGTTGATCTTCACATAGTCGTATGAAAAATCGGTCGTCCATACAACCGAAGAGGCTTCACCCCGGCCCAGATCAATCTGCAGCATTAAATCTGCCGGCGCCATGGCAGCGACCCCTTGCTCCTCGGTGTAAGAAGCCGCTCGTGAGCCTCGGTCGGCGATGAGCACACCGTTAATACTGACAGTCACACCATTAACGTCGAGACCATCTAAATCAGCGCGACCAATCGCGGCAAGTATCCGCCCCCAGTTCGGGTCACTGGCAAATAAAGCCGTCTTGACCAGCGGCGAATGTGCAATGGTGTAAGCAACCTGATCGCACTCAGCACAGGTGCCACCTCCTGAAACCTGAATCTCAACAAATTTGGTGGCACCTTCCCCATCGCGAACAATTGCCTGGGCCAACTCAAGACACAAGTCCTTCAACGCGGTATCAAAAACGAGGAATTGATCGGGCTCTTCCTCGGTGATAACCACGCCCGATACCCCTGTGGCTCCAATAACGACGGCATCATTGGTAGAGGTATCACCATCAATCGTAATACGGTTGAAACTTGCGTCCACCGCCGATTGAATTAGCGCTTGCAGAAGTGGCGCAGCAATTACCGCATCCGTGGCTACATACCCCAGCATGGTAGCCATGTTGGGACAAATCATGCCCGCACCTTTTGTCATGCCGGAAAGAGTCACCACCCGACCACCAATCTCCACCTGCCGGGAGGCCAGCTTGGGGAGTGTATCCGTCGTCAGAATGGCGCTCGCCGCACGCTCCCATCCATACTCATTCAGGTCCTCCACTGCTTCTGGCAGTGACCCGCTAAGCATGTCGATGGGCAGCGGCTCACCAATAACCCCAGTGGAGAAAGGCATAACGGCTTGCTCAGAAGTGTCGACACATCGAGCGAGATCCACGCAGCTGCGCTGCGCAGCCTGGACGCCCTGATCACCGGTACCCGCGTTGGCGTTGCCAGTATTGATAAGCCAGTACCTGATGGCGCCACCGGTCTGTTGTAAATGGGTGCGCGCAACCTGAACAGGTGCAGCGCAAAAAGCATTTTGCGTAAACACGCCGGCAACCGCCGACTGGGGTGCCAGCTCGATGAGAACGAGATCGTCCTTTCCAGGGTTTTTGATGCCCGCCTGAGCGACACCAAGACGCACACCCGGGACATGGATCGGCATTACGCCAATGCCCCGTGACACTGCTTATATTTCTTACCGCTGCCGCAGGGGCAGGAATCGTTGCGGCCAACCTTTGGCGTATTGCGAACAATCGTCTGCGGCTTGTCAGGGGGCGAAGTCGCCTGCTCCTCCGCCTCGGCCCCCTGGGGTACACCCGAGGTCTGCGCGTGCTCGAATGCCATTTGCTGTTTAGCAGCGGCTTCTCGACGGCGACGCTCGATCTCTTGCGCCTCGTCCTGTCGCTGAACCTGAACATGACTCAAAAAGCGAATCACTTCATATTTCAGTCGGTCCAGAAGGGTCTCGAACAAGGCAAAGGACTCGCGCTTGTACTCTTGCTTCGGATTCTTGTTGGCGTAGGCACGTAGGTGGATGCCCTGTCGCAGCTGGTCCATGGTCGCCAGATGCTCCTTCCACAGGGTGTCCAACACCTGAAGCATGATTTGCTTCTCCAGCTGGCGGATGTTGTCACCCACCATGTTCACCTTGGCGTCGTACGCCGCCTGCACCTCTTCAACGATGCGCTCCCGCAGTGATTCCTCGTGGAGCGTGTTGTCCTCTTCAAGCCATGCCCGAAGTGGGAGGGTGACGGCAAATTCCGCCTCCAACTGCTTTTCCAGCCCCGGCACATCCCACTGCTCTTCAACGCTCATGGGCGGGATAAAGGCATCTACCGCCCCGTTGACCACATCAGAGCGAATCTGCGTGATCATTTCGGCAACTTCTTCCTCGCCTAGCAACTGATCCCGCTGTCGGTAAATAATGCGCCGCTGGTCGTTGGCTACGTCGTCGTATTCCAGCAGTTGTTTACGAATGTCAAAGTTGCGGCCCTCAACCTTTCGCTGGGCCTTTTCAATGGCGTTGGTGACCATCTTGTGCTCGATGGCTTCACCTTTCTCCATACCGAGCGCCTGCATGAAGCCTTTAACGCGGTCAGAGGCAAAGATACGCATCAGGTTGTCCTCGAGAGACAGATAGAAGCGGGAAACACCCGGATCTCCCTGTCGACCCGCTCGACCGCGAAGCTGGTTGTCTATACGTCGGGATTCATGGCGCTCGGTACCCAGAATATGCAGACCGCCTGACTCCAGAACGCCGTTGTGACGAGCCTCCCACTCCGAGCGAATTTGTGCGCGGGTCTCCTCATCGATCTCGCCCGCAGCAGTAAGCTCCGCCTCAAGGTTACCCCCCAGCACAATGTCGGTACCCCGACCCGCCATGTTGGTGGCTATGGTCACTACCCCCGGGCGCCCCGCTTGCGCGATGATCTCCGCCTCCTGAGCATGATATTTGGCATTGAGCACCTTGTGCTCGATACCTGATTTTTTGAAGCGCTCAGACAGCTCTTCGGAAGTTTCCACCGATGCAGTTCCTACCAACACAGGCGCCTTACTC
>CAJXMD010000050.1 GCA_913056165.1 uncultured Halieaceae bacterium | reverse complement strand
ATTGATGGAGGCGGAGGGGTATGGTGATGGCTATCGATATGACCACGAGGAGCCCGATGGATTCTCGGCGGGCCAGACCTATTTTCCTGAAGAATTGCGCCCGTCGCCCCTCTATGAGCCCGTTAATCGCGGACTTGAAAGCAAAATAGCCGAGAAGCTGGCGATGCTACGAGAAAGGGTATTGGCCACAGGGAAAAAATCATAAAAGAGTCGTTATGGGATCCTTTGTTAGCGTCACAATCGGGGGTGCGGTACGAATAGCGCCCGTGCGTCTGACGGGATAATTCCGGCGAAAAATAAACGCAGACAAGGTATCATGCGCGCCGCCAGTTGCTAGAAGCCCGGAGGGGGCATGCTCGACATCAAGGCTATTAGGCAGGATCCCACTGCTATTGTCTCAGGCCTGCAAAAACGTGGACATGAGTTTCCACTAGACCGCTTTACCTCGCTTGACGCGCAGCGTAAGGACGCTGACGTCAGGTCCCAGTCTCTGCTTGCTGAGCGCAAGTCAGCTTCAAAGAAAATTGGTGAACTGGTGGGGCAGGGGGTGTCAGTAGATGAGGCCAAAGCGCAGGTTAACGAGATCCTTGAGCGGATCGCAACGGAAATTGACACTGCCACCGAACAGGCGAGGGCCATTCAGGTGGAGCTTGATGGCATGCTGTTGGAGACCCCTAATTTGCCGCTGGCCGCAGTCCCGGAGGGGCTGTCAGAGGAGGATAACGTCGAGATTCTGCGCTGGGGTAACCCGCGCGTCTTTGATTTTAAACCCCGTGACCACGTTGATCTGGCAGAGCGTCAGGGGGGTCTTGACAGCGAAACAGCGGGCAAAATCACCGGATCCCGGTTCGCTGTAATGTATGCCGAGGTCGCGCGCCTCCAGCGGGCACTGACTCAGTACATGCTGGATGTGCACACCCAGCAACACGGGTATACGGAGGTCTACGTTCCTTATTTGGTCAATCGGGAGTCTTTGACTGGAACAGGTCAGTTGCCCAAGTTTGAGGAAGATTTATTCAAGATCGCTGGAGATCAGGGGTATTACCTCATTCCGACCGCAGAGGTGCCCGTGACCAATATCGCCCGGGACCGCATCTTTGAACCCGCTGAGATGGGCGCAGAGGGTGTTCGCTTCGTTGCCCACACGCCATGTTTCCGCAGTGAGGCGGGGAGTTATGGTCGTGATACAAGAGGTTTGATTCGCCAGCACCAGTTTGAAAAAGTCGAGCTGGTGCAGTTCGTGCCGCCGGCCCGGTCCGAAGCTGCACTGGAGTCCTTGACGGGGCATGCAGAGACTATTCTTCAGTCTCTGGACCTACCGTACCGGAAAATGATTCTCTGTGGCGGTGATATGGGCTTCTCGTCGGCCATGACCTACGATCTGGAGGTTTGGTTACCAGGTCAGGATGCCTATCGCGAAATATCCAGTTGCTCAAACTTTATGGATTATCAGGCGAGACGTCTCAAGGCACGATGGCGGAATCCAGATACCGGTAAGCCCGAGCTTTTACATACGCTGAATGGATCGGGCCTTGCCGTCGGTCGTACGCTCGTTGCGGTGCTCGAAAATTATCAACAGGCCGATGGTTCAGTGGTCATACCCGACGTGTTGCGACCCTATATGGGGGGCGTGACGGCGATCGCCTGAGGTGGACTATCTTCCCGTTGGCTTAAAACTCTCCAACCAGCCTGTATTGCTGGTGGGCGGTGGTATCGTCGCTACCCGCAAGGCCCGGCTATTAGCGCGCGCTGGCGCCGACCTTCACGTTTTGGCACCTCAGGTGTCAGACGAGATCCGGGGTCTGGTCTTGGACCCCGACCATATCCAATTGAGCCCCTGGGATGACAGGCCTCTCGGTGAATACGCGGCCGTTGTCGCGGCAACCCCCGATCAGGAGGTTAACGCAGCAATCTCCAGAGGGGCAAAGGCATCAATGACACCGGTCAATGTGGTCGACGATCCCTCGCTCTGCACATTTATCATTCCGGCCATTATTGATCGCAATCCTCTCATTATTTCTGTTTCTTCCAGTGGGTGCAGTCCTGTACTTGCGCGCCGGATCCGGTCGGACATTGAAACCCGCTATCCGGAGGGCTATGGGGAGCTTGCCAGATACCTCGGTTCGCGCCGAGACGAAGTGTCAGCATCGCTGGGTAGCGAGAATGAGCGCCGCTATTTTTGGGAGACCCTTCTAGGTGAGAGCGAATTTATCAATCACGTGCTACACAGCAACATAGCCGCAGCCAACGACGTCTTTCAGGCATGTCTTTCCGGTGATGGCTACTCCCGTGGCGCTGTCTATCTGATAGGCGCTGGTCCGGGCGATCCTGAGTTGATGACCTTTAAAGCGCTCAGGCTTTTGCAACAGGCGGACGTTGTTCTTTATGACCGGCTCATTGGAGATGGCATTCTCGAAATGGCCAGGCGTGATGCCGACAAAATCTATGTGGGGAAAGAGCGCTCACAGCATTCTATGCCTCAGTCAGAGATCAATGAAAATCTGGCAGCACTGGCAAAGAGCGGCAAACGAGTTGCCAGATTAAAGGGCGGGGATCCTTTTATCTTTGGGCGAGGCGGCGAGGAAATCGAAGGACTCCTGGCCGCAGGGATTGATTTTGAGGTTGTTCCAGGAGTAACCGCCGCCTCCGGCGCCGCCTGCTACGCGGGGATACCACTCACCCATCGAGATCACGCACAAAGCGTACGCTTTATCACAGGCCATACCAAGAATCATCGCCTTGACTTGCCGTGGAATCAATTTCTGAACGAGCATGAAACTCTCGTCTTTTATATGGGCCTGGCGGGACTCGGCATCATCGCAAAAGAGCTGGTTAGCGCTGGCCGCGATCCTAACACCCCAATAGCTATTGTTGAAAAAGCCACCCGCGGAGATCAGCGAGTCATTGCAGGGACGCTTTCAACCATCGTAAAGCGAGCGGAGGAAGACAGCCCCGCGGCACCTACACTGCTGATCATAGGAAGCGTCGTCACTCTACACAGCTCGCTTCGGTGGTTCGAACCCGCCTAGCGTTTTGCCGTTAGCGTCTGTTCGGGGGGAGCAGGCAGCAGCGCCAATACATCTGCAATGATTCGGCCAGCCTCTAACAACAGTACATCAGGTTCTTCACTTTCCTGTTCTGCTGTCCCGCTCAGGTCAAGATCTGTGTCGTTGCCGTTTTCATCAGGGGACGACAGTGACTCGATGTTTTCCTGCGCCTCAGCAAGCATATCCTCACCATCCCCGTCTCGAAGCGACGCCAGCGGCTCTTCGCCTTTTGACGCCCGTCGCTTGTTTTCGATACCGAGGGCTTTTGCTTCCTGCGACTCCCTGAGCTCAAGGCGCGCTTCTTCGTTGAGAGGGAGGGACGTCATGCCACGGGTTTCAGCCGACATGGTGACCTGATCAAGCAAGTAGACAAAGTCGGGGTCCGCACTGGAACGATCTAGATGGAGTTTCTTCAGCGTTGGCACCAGCCCGTCAAACAACCCGTAATCCCGATGTCTGACCGGCGAAATTTGATCCCAGCTGAGCGCATAATCCAGTGCGCTCTCACCGATTTCTTGCTCATCAAAAAGAGAGGGGAAGGGGATGTCGGGTACCACCCCCCTATGCTGGGTTGAGTCACCCGAGATTCGATAAAACTTGCTCTCGGTAACTTTCAACTGGCCCTCTGGGAGATCCAGCAAGGTCTGTACGGTTCCCTTGCCGAAGGAGCGATCGCCAATCACGATACCTCGACCATAGTCCTGCAGAGCACCGGCAAATATCTCAGAGGCGGAGGCGCTGAGTCGATTGATCAGGACAGCGACGGGCCCCGTGTAGTAGGCGGAGCGTTGCCGCTTGCCATCTCGCCACACGCGTCGCTCGGCGCTTCGTATTTGCACTGTCGGCCCATATTCGATGAACAGACCAGTCAAATCGTTAGCCTCTTGAAGAGAGCCGCCGCCGTTATTTCTTAAATCGATGACGAGACCTTCAATATCTTTTTCTTTGAGCTCATCAATCAGGCGACTCACATCTCGCGTGGTGGACTTGTAATCTTTGTCGCCTCGCCGCAGCGCTGCAAAATCGATATAGAAGGCTGGGATCTCAATCACACCGATCTTACGGTTTGTCCCGTCGGCATCCTCCATATCTAGAATCTGGCTCTTAGCGGCCTGCTCTTCCAGTTTTACTTGATTGCGCTCGATGGCAATGACATGCCGCTGGTCCATCTTTCCCTTATCGGGAATAACTTCGAGACGGACCGTGGTTTCTCTGGGACCTCGAATGAGATCAACCACCTCGTCCAGTCGCCAACCAATGACATCCTCGATAGCACCATCATCACCCTGCCCAACCCCAATGATTAGGTCGGAGGGACGCAGTACGCCTTGTTTATCGGCGGGTCCTGCAGGTACTAGCCGAACAACTTTGGTGAACTCATCATCCACCTGAAGAACGGCACCTATCCCATCGAACGAGAGACTCATGTTGATATCAAAGTTCTCCGCCCGGCGTGGCGAGAAGTAAGACGTGTGGGGGTCGTATAGCTCTGTCAGTGAATTTGCGTACACCGCAAAGACGTCTCGCTCATTATATTGATCAAGCCGATTAAGCTGGTTTTTGTACCGTCGCTCCAGAGTAGGGACGATGTCTTCCGGCGCCTTGTCAGCTAGCCGCAAGCTCAATACCTGACTTTTGAGGCGCTTTCGCCATCGGTCGTCAAGGACAGCCGCCGATTCAGCCCAAGCCAAATCCTCTGAGTCCAGGGGAAGGTATTCGTCCACCGTGAAGTCAAATCCATCGACTTGTTCCTGCATGGTATCCAGAATACTTTCCAGTCTGGCCTTCAAGGCAGTTTGATAGCGATTGAACATCATGAATGCCGGCGCAAGTTCGCCTTCGCGGCCAAGGTCATCCAGGGTTGACCGATAACGCCCAAAATCTTCGATATCGGCTGCGGTGAAGAACATTTTCTGAGGGTCCAGTGATTCGATGTAGGCGTTCAGATGGAGAGCCGACAATACATCGTCGTATGACCGCTTCTCGTAGTGCCGCTCTTCCAGCGTATCGATTAATTTGACGAGCGTTTCACCTTGGATGCTGCTGGGCGTCAGAGCCCAGCTATGGGTTGCCCAAAGCGCGCAAAGTGCAATGACGCGGATCAAACTACGGCCAGGGCAGGGGGGTAGGGTAGGCATCAGGGCTCCAAAACGGATGTTCACCGTGGCATTAGACACTTTTTTTGGGCTCAAACACGAGGGCGTGTCGATATTGTGAACATTTCATCCTTTTTCCTCAAAAAGGATGCCCGAACCGCAGATAAAGTGCCGAATTGTCCCCTGATCCCTTTGCAACCTCGGCTCTGACAACAATACCGGAGTCTGCTTTGATCAAATAGCTGACACCAGCGCCCAATGCAGGGTAGCTGTTTTCACCGCAGGAAATGCCGTCACCACCAATACCGTCACCGTATAGGCAGCCAACGCCGCCGAAGACTACGGCACCCCAGCGTTGCCCCAGAGGGAGCCTGAGATCGAACTGAAGATGGCTGTAATTTTGCCCCAAATAATTACCCTTGGTGTATCCGGGTAGGCTGATCGATGAATAACCCGAAAGCGGGGCATCATCGGTTAGGCGATTTTTTACTTCCAGCGCGAGGGTGCTGCCGCCTACCGCAAAACCAAGGTTGAGGTGCAAATACGTTCTTGCCTCAACATGATAGACATCAAAATCAGCATCCCCCTTGTCAGGTGAAAGAATCGGCTCTTGGAGGCCAGGAAAAATTGGCTCCGCAATGTTTTCATCGTCACTACCTCGATACGCGACGTTGTAAACGCTGGCAAAAGTGCCCCTCGTCGGATTCCTGACATCGTCCCGGCTATCAAAATTGAATACGAGGCCGGCGCCTGTCGCATCAAACCCCAAGTAACCGATTTGGTCGGCGATCGCGCTATTCTGTGGGGGGAAGTCAATTTGGTAATTGCTATTCAACACCAAGCCTCCTATGAACCAGGGGCTATCACCGATTCGTCTGACATAACGAAGAAACAGCGCGTCAAAATTATCAACGGTTTTAACGTTAACGCCCGACCCCAAGAAATCGTCGTAGTCGTTTCTGATCTTGCCAAAACCGGCACCTAGGCTCAGTCGATTGCGGTCCTGCTGCCAGTATAGGTCGGCAAATACTCCGCCCACGTAGCTATCGGTACTGGAGTAAGTTATCGCTGTTCCGAGCATTGATACTGGAGAGTCATCATCAAACCGGAGCGTATAGGCGGCCAATGCACCCACATTTCGGCCTAGCTTGGGGTCGACGCTGAGGAGGGGGGTCAACAACCATGGGCTCTCCTTCTTGCCGCCTACCTGGGCTGCAGCACTGCTCGATTCCTCAGTACCGTAAGCAAACTCGGAGCCACACAAGGCTATAGACACCATCAGACAGCCTAGTGCACGTAATCGATCTAACAAGCCAGATACCTCACTCTTTCACAACACAATTGGCCGACGGGACCATTAAGTGCTGTGGTAGGGACACGCGTCCAAATGACGGTTTACCAAAACCCAAGGTGCCTTCTCAACGCCAACAAGCCACCATAAACCCATCTCGAGCATCACTTCGGCTGCATACGGATGCCACCATCCAGCCGGACGCACTCGCCGTTCAGGTAGTCATTTTCTGCAATAAACACCGAGAGGTGGGCAATCTCCTGAGGCTTGCCCAATCTCTTCGGGTAAAGCACTGAACGCTCTAGGGATTGGTAGTTTTCCTCGGGTAGCATGTCAAAGAGGGGAGTGTGTATCAGGCCCGGCACGATGGTATTGACGCGAATTCCATAGGGAACCAGATCCCTAGCCATGGGCAAAGTCATGCCGACAACAGCACCCTTTGTTGCAGAGTAAGCAACCTGTCCTATTTGGCCCTCATAGGCGGCGATAGAGGCCGTGTTGATAATCACTCCACGTCCGCCATCCGCAGTTACTGGCTCGTTAGTTGACATCGCTTCTGCAGCCAGACGGCACACGTTGAACGTGCCGACCTGATTAACCATGACAATTTGCATGTAATTGTCTAAGGGAAACACGCCGTTTCGACCAAAGGTACGATTGGCGTTGCCAAAGCCCGCGTAGTTATTCACAACGTGAAGGGCTCCGTGTGCAGTTACAACGCTGGAAATGGCGTCTTTTACCGAGTTTTCATCCGCAACATTGACGGCGTAAAAAGCAGTCTTGTCGGCACCGTGACGATCGATCACGGCTTGGGCGCGTTCCTCGTTGAGATCGAAGATGGCGACGGTCATTCCCTTGGCAACATAGGCATCAACAGTGGCTTCTCCAAGCCCCGATGCGCCTCCTGTAACAATGGCCACTTTTCCCTGAAGATCCATCAATCGCTCCTTATTCGCTGGTTTACGGTCATGTTAGTAGGTTGTTTGCTGCACAAACTCCGCTGTTAGCCGAATTACGCGGCGTATCTGCATAGCTGCCCACTCAGCGGGCGCCGGATTATCGCACTGGTAGGTCACGGGTGAAAGCGGCTTGATATGGCCGCCACTGCTTGGGTCTGGTAAGTCAACAGGCTTCATCGTTTTGTTTGATGGGTCACATGGCTAAGGGCCACAAATAAGTGACCGACGCTGACACGGCGAGTTCGTTGGTGCGAGGAGAGAGCGCGTGAGCATGATCAGCGAGTGCTTTGATCTCGGAATTTCCGGGCCCGCACAATTTAACATAATATACATTATACGAATTACCTCAATATTTGGTATGCCACCACAACGCCCAAGACAAAACGCAATAACTTAGCTTAAAGCTTTAAAGAATAACCTTATTCCATTAGAATACATCCGTCTCACTAAATACTGGCCAAAACAGCCAGCCTCGTAGCGAAATAAAGGGGATTTACAGTGACAGCATCCGTTCAGCAACCCAAGGTGACGGCCTT
The DNA here is from genome assembly GCA_913056165.1 of uncultured Halieaceae bacterium. Classification (GTDB taxonomy): domain Bacteria; phylum Pseudomonadota; class Gammaproteobacteria; order Pseudomonadales; family Halieaceae; genus Luminiphilus. Next base: position 9,070 of record CAJXMD010000050.1, on the reverse strand, counting down.
TTATGATCGAGCGACGGGCACGTTTACTTATGTCGTGTGCTGTCCTGAAACCAAACACTGCGCTGTTATCGACCCGGTGCTTGATCTTGATTACGCCTCGGGCACGATCTCTGTTGAATCGGCCGACAAAATCAGAACGTTTGTCACAGAGCGCCAATATCAGGTCTCACATATATTGGAGACCCACGTCCATGCAGATCATTTAAGCGCGGCTCCCTACCTGAAGTCTGAGCTCGGCGGAGAAATTGCGATCGGCGATCAGATTACCGGTGTGCAGCAGATCTTTTTGGAGATATTTAACGAAGGTCGGGACTTTGTTCCCGATGGCAGTCAGTTTGATCTGCTGTTCGCTGATGGTCATTCCTTCAGCATCGGCAAGCTTGAGGCGTCCGCTTTCCACGTGCCTGGACACACGCCCGCTTGCATGGCGTACCTAATAGGCGATGCTCTTTTTGTCGGTGACACCTTGTTCATGCCCAATGCAGGAACTGCCCGCTGCGATTTTCCAGGTGGAGATGCAAGAACCTTATACCGCTCGATACAGAAACTACTCGCCCTTCCCCCTGAAACCCGCGTCTTCGTCTGTCACGATTATCCCGATGAGGGGAAGCAGGAGCACTGCGAAACCACGATCGCCCATCAGCGAGAGCATAATGTCCACGTAGGTGGAGGCATCCGGGAGGACGAATTTATCGCGATGCGAGAGGCGCGGGATAAAACCCTGGGGATGCCGACCCTAATATTACCCTCGCTACAGGTGAACATGAGGGCTGGGTACATGCCGCCCGCGGATCAAAATGATCGGCTGTTTCTCAAAGTGCCGATTAACGCCTTTGGCGGCGCTAATATATCCACGCTACTACCATGAACTAAAAAAATTCTCGGGGGCGAAAACAAGTGAATAAGAGTAAAAACCACACTGAAGTCGCGATTGTAGGGGGTGGTGCGGCAGGAATTGCCACCGCGAGCAGCCTGCTAAAGCGGGAGCCCTCGCTGGATATTACGATCATAGATCCGGCGGAGATGCACTACTACCAACCGGGTTGGACCATGGTTGGCGGCGGTATTTTCAACCTACCCCAAACCGGCAGGCCAATGGCTTCTGTGATGCCAAGGGCGGTCACGTGGAAAAAAGAATCCGTCGAGGCCTTTGAGCCAGATCAAAATAGAATCTGCCTATCCTCAGGCCAGACTCTGTCTTATGACCGAATGGTGGTCTGTCCAGGCTTAACCCTTAACTGGTCGGGCGTTGAGGGCTTGGCAGAAACCCTGGGACGGAATGGCGTTACGTCAAACTATTCATATAAAACAGCATCTTATACCTGGGAGCTTGTACAGTCTCTAAGGTCAGGCCGGGCGTTATTCACTCAGCCACCGATGCCAATAAAATGTGCCGGCGCGCCCCAAAAGGCAATGTATTTGTCGAGCAATTACTGGCTACGCCAGGGCCTTTTGAAAGATATTGACGTCAGCTTTTACACCTCAACCCCGGGACTATTTGGGGTTGCTGCCTATGTTCCCGCCCTTATGAAGTATGTTGAGAAATATCGAGCAGCGCTTCATTTTCAGCACACGCTTACCAAGGTTGATGGAGACACCAAAATTGCGACTTTCCGTGATGAAAGTGGCAACCACCACGAGGTCGGTTTTGACATGATCCATGTCTGCCCCCCTCAGCGCGCCCCGGATTTTATTCGAGAATCTGCGCTCGCGGACGAAGGCGGCTGGGTTGACGTGGATCAACACACCCTCAAAAGCAAACGCTTCGATAATATTTGGTCTCTTGGTGACGTGATGAATGCGCCCAACGCCAAAACAGCCGCCGCCGCCAGGGCCCAAGCACCGGTGGTGGCGCATAACCTATTACAGCACGCGGGGAAAGCGGACGGTATCAGCCACTACAACGGTTACGGGTCGTGTCCTCTGACCGTGGAACGGGGCAAGATCGTTCTGGCCGAGTTTGGATACGGTGGCGCCCTCTTACCCAGCTTTCCGAAATGGCTGATCGATGGTCAGGAGCCCTCCTCTCTTGCCTGGCTACTGAAGGCCAATGTGCTACCAGCGGTCTACTGGGAGGCCATGCTGAAAGGTCGGGAATGGATGGTAAGCCCTGAGCCACAGTGACGGGCTAACGTGATCGGGCGCACACCGTGTTTTCTTTATTAATGCCGAACCTGAGCTGGCTCAAGGGTTACAGCGGGACCACCTTTGGACGTGATATGACCGCCGCAACGGTTGTTACTATCATGCTGATCCCCCAGTCTCTGGCATATGCTCTCCTCGCGGGGCTCCCCGCCGAGATGGGGCTTTACGCCAGTATTCTACCGCTGGTCGCCTATGGATTGATTGGTAGCAGTAGAACACTCTCTGTAGGCCCTGTTGCGGTCATTGCCTTGATGACTGCGACGGCGGTGGGTGATGTTGCACGCCAGGGCACGGTCGACTACGCGTCTGCCGCGATCCTACTGGCGCTCATGAGCGGGATCATACTAATTGGGCTTGGCCTACTGCGGTTTGGATTTGTGACCAATTTTCTCTCACACCCAGTGGTCTCTGGCTTTATCACCGCGTCAGGAATCCTTATTGCGCTCAGTCAGATGAGACACATATTTGGCACGGACGCTAATGGTGCGACCCTGCCCGAGTTGGTCGGCAGTTTGGGGGCCAGCTTGAGCGATTTTCACCTGCCGACCTTTTTGGTTGGAACGTGTGTTCTGATTTTCCTCTGGCTATGTCGAGGCTTCATGACATCATGGATGATGATGCTTGGACTCAGCCGTTCCAGTGCAGAATTGGTGACAAAAGCGGCCCCGGTGCTTGCCATTCTCGCGACTATCCTCACTGCCATGAGCCTCGACTTTGAGGCCATGGGTGTGGCCCTCGTGGGGCAAGTGCCGCGGGGGCTCCCAGCCTTGTCTGCACCCCACATTGATTGGGTGCTGGTGGAGGCCCTTGCCCTCCCTGCCCTACTGATATCGCTCATAGGATTCGTGGAGTCCGTCTCCGTGGGTCGAACCCTGGGAGCAAAGCGCCGTCAACGGATTACGCCTGATCGTGAGTTGATCGGACTCGGGGCCGCTAATGTTGCATCGGCTTTCTCTGGGGGATTTCCTGTCACTGGTGGGTTTTCACGCTCTGTGGTGAACTTTGATGCCGGGGCTGAAACACAGGCCGCGTCGATTATGGCCGCGATTGGCATCGGTCTTGCTGCCTTGCTGTTAACCCCACTACTCTATTTTCTGCCCAAGGCGACTCTGGCGGCGACGATCATCGTTGCGGTCACCGCCCTTATTGACTGGAAAATGCTGGCCCGTGCCTGGCGCTTTTCATGGGCGGATTTTCTGGCGGTCACTGCTACTATTCTCCTAACGTTATTGCTGGGTGTTGAGGTCGGCGTCATCTCGGGAGTGGCTGTCAGCTTGGGGCTACATCTGTACAAAACCAGCCGTCCTCATTTCGCGGTGGTGGGCTCAGTGGCGGGAACGGAGAAGTTTCGCAACGTCAACGGCCATAATGTCAGCACTCACCCGATGATCATCTCAATACGTGTGGATGAAAGCCTTTATTTTGCCAACGCGACCTATCTGGAAGAGATCGTTTTTGCACAGGTAGCGCAAGATCAAGATGTGAGGCACGTTGTTCTGATGTGTTCGGCGGTTAATGACATTGACCTCAGTGCACTTGAAGCGTTAGAAACCATCAACGTCGGCCTGGAGGAGCTCTCCATCTCGCTCCACCTGAGTGAAATAAAAACCCCCGTGATGACTACTCTCAAACGCAGTGACTTCTTAACCCATTTGACCGGTCAGATATTTGATACCCAGTTTGAGGCCTACAGCGCTCTGCAAGATTTGGAGTTCAGCTCATGAAACGAGCGCACCTGATCAGCGCCGCTATTACAATCACGGTAACGGTATTAAGCGCCTATTGGTTAACGCGAGATCATTACGAGGACCCTTGCACTACCACTCAGGATCTTACTGCCGCTGTAATCGCTGACGAGGGGCTGGATCAGGGGTCGCTCGTTGACAATGCCTTGATTCAGCGGCGGGATTGCAATATCTCAGAACCGGCGCCCTAGGCCCGTGCATCAGGGCAGTGGTCGCTCAACAGCGCGCTGGTAAGCACGCAGGCCAAGTCGCTCAATTACCCGCTCAGCTGATACCCCCAGCTTCTCTTGCCAGCTCTTCCGTGGCACAAAGCGCACTTCTACGACGTCCCGTTCCTCTAAGGTGGACTGGATATAGGTGTCTGAGGTGATAATCTCATCGACCAGTTGCTTTTCTAGCGCCCTTTTCCCGTACCAGACTTCGCCTGTGGCTACAGCATCAATTGGCACCTGAGGACGCCGCTCGTGAATAAACTCTTTGAATAGCTCAAAGGTATCCTCAAGATCTTCAACAAATTTACGCCGCCCCTCATCGGTATTTTCACCGAACATGGTGAGGGTGCGCTTATATTTACCCGCAGTCAGCAGTTCAAAGTCGATCTCGTTTTTCTTTAGTAATCGGTGAAAGTTGGGGATTTGCGCCAACACGCCGATCGAGCCAATCACTGCAAATGGAGCTGCTACTATTTTGTCCGCCACACAGGCCATCATATAGCCGCCACTGGCGGCTACTTTATCGACGGCAATCGTCAAGGGCACTCCAGCCTCAGTGACACGCTGGAGTTGGCTCGCGGCCAAGCCGTAGCTGTGCACCAGTCCGCCCGGACTCTCCAGGCACACTAGTACCTCATCCTCTGCATTCGCCACCGGTAAAATAGAGGAAATTTCCTCCCGTAAACTGTCGGTTGCAGAGGCCTGAATGTCTCCTTCGAAGCGCAAAACAAAGAGGCGCGGTTTGACGGTAGAGGACGCGCCCCCCTTCTGTTTTTTCTCGGCCTTTGCATCCAGTTTGGTCTGTTTTTTCTCGGCCTTTAGTCGCTCTTTTGTGGCTTCAGGCGTCTCGAGGGATTCTTTCACCGCGTCTTGAAACGCTCGATATTTCTCGTTTGTTTGACGGACTTCAATCTGCCCTTCTGTGCCCGAGCTGCGACGCCGTTGGCTTATTGCTGCGATACCCGCAACAACAAGCAATATGGCGACAACCAGGATAATCGCCTGTACCAGAAAAATGCCTATCTCACTTAGAAATTCCATCCGTTCTCCGTATCGTAACGGCCCCCTTGAGGCTCACTTAACACCTTATTCCCCTGAGAGTGCTGCGTGAATCAGCTGTCCGGATATCGATGCCATCGGTGGAATCGGGGGAAGTGAATCTTTTGTAAACCAGCCTGCGTCTTCAATCTCGGCGGTATCTAAAACCAGATCACCGCTTGCGTAGTCCGCGATGAATCCAAGCATCAGCTGCGAAGGAAATGGCCACGCTTGAGATCGAAAAAATCGTGTGTTGCTGATTTCTATGCCAACTTCCTCGCGCACCTCTCTCGCAACGGCAGCCTCTGCTGATTCTCCCGGTTCAATAAAACCCGCGAGTGTACTGTAAAAGTTGGCTCTTCGCCCCGACGCGGCGGCCAGCAGTATCTGATTTCCTCGCGTGACCGCCACGATGACGCAGGGATTTAGTCTTGGATAAGCCTGATAGCTGCACACCACACAGCCCAAGGCTTTTCCGTTGTCCTTCAGTTCAGTGGCTGCACCACATCGCCCACAGTACTGATGGTCCCGCCACCAGTGGTGCAATTGCAGGCCACGACCAAAAACATCAAATACGTGATCGGAAACCCGTCCCAAAAGCGTATACAGGTTGCCTTTGGCGTGTTCCATGAGATTGAGTTGCTTCTCGTTCAGTTGAATGGTGTAGCAGGGCGTGGCGTTCCAGTAGCCAACCGGTATTTCTTGTTGGTAGCTGCCAAACTCCGAGGCTATCTGGTCTCGGGTGTAAAATGAGTCCGGCGGCGTGCGGAGTGACACTACCGCCTCCCGGCCGATAAAGGGGATGAGGAAATCAGTGCCAGAGGGTGGCTCAGAGACGGGTTGTATTGATAGCATTCGGCGCTCCTGACTAGAGCACGCATGTTAGGAATTCGTCCCACGTTTCACAACTAAAAACGAATGATGTCCTGAATGGACTTGACCATAGTGTCCCCAACAGCGACAACACACACGACAAGGGTTTAACGCATGCAAGAGACGACCTCACAGGCCTTATGGCACAATTTTTTGGGACCTTCGCCGGTCTGGTACAAGCAATCGATCATCGCTTTTCTCATCCTGAATCCGATTCTACTTTTCACGCTCGGCCCGTTTTTCACCGGCTGGGTCTTGATCGGCGAATTCATTTTTACCTTAGCCCTCGCCCTCCGTTGTTATCCCCTTCAACCGGGTGGACTCCTCGCTATTGAGGCGATCGTGATAGGCATGGCAGACCCACACACGGTTTTTCATGAGGCCGAGGCAAACTTTGAGGTCATCTTGTTACTCATGTTCATGGTCGCGGGTATCTATTTCATGAAAGACCTCCTGCTCTTTGTATTTACCAAGATACTGTTGAATGTGAAATCCAAGAAGGTGCTGTCATTACTATTTTCATTGGTGGCTGCCGTTCTGTCCGCGTTCTTGGATGCGCTCACCGTGACTGCAGTCCTGATAAGCGTTGGGGTCGGCTTTTATGCGGTTTATCACAAAGTCGCATCAGGAAAGCATCATTCCCATGATGATCATGATCATGGGAATGATGATGAAATTACGGATACACACCACGAGGATCTGGAGGGCTTTAGAGCCTTTCTTCGCAGTCTGCTGATGCACGGCGCGGTTGGAACTGCCCTCGGTGGAGTGTGCACCCTCGTCGGAGAGCCACAGAATTTGCTGATTGCCACGGTGGCAAGCTGGGATTTTCAGGAGTTCTTTCTGCTTATGGCTCCAGTGACAATGCCGGTCCTGGCCTGTGGCCTCCTGACCTGCTTAGCCTTGGAGGCAAGCGGGAAATTTGGTTACGGCGCCACACTGCCGCCAAAGGTGCGAGCAGTGCTGGAAGAATTTGAAGCGCGAGAGAGCGCCAAGGCAAGCCCCCGCAGCAATGCAAAGCTCGTTATCCAGGCTATTGTGGCTGTTATTTTGGTCGTAGGACTCGCCCTCCACCTCGCAGCAGTGGGTCTGATCGGTCTGCTGGTGATCGTCTTACTTACTGCCTTTAACGGCATTACCGAGGAGCATCAAATCGGCCACGCGTTCGAAGAGGCCCTCCCGTTCACCGCATTATTGGTCGTCTTTTTTGCAATCGTAGCGGTGATACATGAACAACACCTCTTTACCCCGGTCATTGAATGGGTCCTGCATCAAGATTCCGGTATCAGGCCCGCGATGTTTTTTGTGGCCAACGGTGTGCTGTCAATGATCTCCGACAACGTGTTCGTCGCCACCGTGTACATTAACGAGGTAAAAATGGCGCTGGATGCGGGAGAGATTACCCGTACTGAGTTTGATCAACTGGCTGTAGCCATCAACACGGGGACGAATCTCCCAAGCGTTGCCACACCGAACGGTCAGGCGGCCTTCTTGTTTCTATTGACGTCGGCACTGGCACCCCTCATCAGATTGTCTTATGGACGAATGGTAGTGATGGCGCTTCCCTACACCTTAGTGCTTGGGGGTGTTGGTCTGGCAGGGGTCTACTTGTTTATATGAAAGTAAGCAGTGGGTTCGCAAACAGCAACGTTGCACTTTAACGACAGCGAACCCCTCAGGTTGGCCAGATAAGCACGCGATCAGTCTTTTCCCTTATCTCGGCCAGCTTCTCTTCGTGGCGCCTCAACTCCTCCTCCGACGCCTTGATTACCCGCAAAGGCGCCCTGCCCGCAGGGATGCGTCTAATTCGGTTCGCTGACTGAGCTCCCGCTGCGCTGGCATCATCCTCCTCAGTCAGGACCAGCGAGGTCTGTCCGCCGGTCATGGCGAGGTAAACCTCCGCAAGAATTTCCGCATCAAGGAGGGCGCCATGGAGACTGCGGGAAGAATTATCAACCTCGTACCGCTGGCACAAAGCATCCAGACTGTTGCGCTGCCCCGGATGTTTCGTTCGGGCAAGTGCAAGCGAATCGATAACATTGCAGCGACTGGCGGTCCCAAGCCCGGCGGGATCAATCCGCTTTAGCTCTGCATCAATAAAGCCCACGTCAAATGGAGCGTTGTGAATGATGAGATCTGCGCCTTCGACGAAGGCTAAGAATGACTCGGCAATCCGCTCAAAAACTGGCTTATCAGCTAAAAATTCTTGGGTGATGCCGTGAACTGCAAGCGCTCCATCATCAATTTCTCGATTAGGCTGAATATACTGGTGGTAGCGTTTGCCGGTTAGCTTTCGATCGATCAACTCAACGCAGCCGATCTCGATAATACGATGGCCCTGAGATACCTCTAGCCCCGTGGTCTCTGTATCAAGAACGATTTGACGCATGATCGAGCTCCAACTCATCAATAGCGCGATTCGCAAGCTGATCTGCCCGCTCGTTTTCTGGGTGTCCGCTATGCCCCTTCACCCAGAACCACTTCACATCGTGCCGTGCAACCTCTGCGGACAAAGCTTGCCAAAGCTCCTTGTTTTTTACAGGCTTTTTTGCAGCCGTTCGCCAACCGTTTCTCTCCCAATTGGCCAGCCATTTCGTTATGCCATCTCGCACGTAAACCGAATCCGTTGTGAGTTTAACCTCGCACGAGTGGCGCAAGGCTCTGAGCGCCTCTATTGCGGCGGTTAGCTCCATACGATTATTGGTGGTGTCGACCTCCCCACCCCAAACCTCGCGCTCATTGCCCCCAGAGCGCAACAGCGCTCCCCACCCTCCTGGGCCAGGGTTTCCGCGGCACGCTCCGTCAGTGAAGATTTCAACAAGTGTCATTTATCGGGCACCAGCTCGACGGATTGTCTGGAAGACACGCCCCGTGCGCCGCCGATAACGGGTTTCGCGACGGGAAGACCTATCATTTTTGCCTTTACACGCCGGGAGGGTTGCTCCTGCACGTAGCCCCACACCGATTTGTTACCGAACAAAACGTAGTAGGATCCGATAGGTATGTTGTGCTCAGCCAGCCAATGATCGGCCCGCTCAAACCAAGCTCCCCATCTGC
>CAJXMD010000049.1 GCA_913056165.1 uncultured Halieaceae bacterium | reverse complement strand
TGGCTCATCACCGGCACGCGGTGCGCCCATGGCAAAGGGGTTGGTACCAAAGAAGGGTACTTTGCCACCGTGGGCCGCCACGGCTTTGGAACTATTGGCAAACATGAGCGACACCAAGCCTTCACGCGCCAGGCGTCGTACAAACCACCCCAGCACGCCCGCCGATGAGGACTGATGAATCGACATAAGCCCCACACCCTGGGCACGGGTTGTTTCGATAAGCCGCTCCTCGGCGATCACATAGGCGTGGTGGCAAAAGCCAAAATCCGCATCGACCACGGTGGTCGATTCCGAGGTTTTGACGATCTGCGGTGCCGCGGCTGGGTTTACTTTGCCGCAGCGAAGATGCTTGAGATACAGGTGCAGGTAGCCGAGCCCCACATTGCGGATGCCCTCGGCCTCGGCGTCCATGATCTCCTCGGCGACGATGGCCGCTTGTTCGTCGCTGGCACCCGCACGCTTCAGCGCATCAGCGCAAAGGGATTCAATCTGATCGAGGGTGAGTACAGGCATGGCGGGCTCCTTGATTCAGCCCTGATTGTGTCAAAAAGCAGTGTTACCTGCAGAAAACCCCTGATTAGCGGCGTTGTCCAAATTCGGCTGACTAAGCCTCAGTCAACTTTTGGGTCGCGTCGCGGAAGCGTTGTGTTACTGCTCCGCGCGCCCTTTATACACCCCTATGCACTCCAGAAATTCATGGGGTAGGGGTTGGCTCGATGCTGCGGAGCTAATAGGCGGCGTCCAAAGTGTCGCGAATCTTGTCTTCAATGCTCACACCGGAAGCTGGCGGCATGTAAACCTGCGTCATTAACACCCCCACCCGCTTTTTCTCCGGGTCAATCCAGTAGCGTGTGCCTTCATAGCCGCCGCCCGTCCATATATTTGCTCGTCCGTAGGTGCCGTCTGGCCTCCTGCCATTGGATAACCATAAGGCGTAGCCCATGGCGCCCCAGCCACTATCAGCGTTGATTTGCGGACTAGTCATCGCCTCGATCGATGCCGCTTCCAGAAGGGGTATAACGCCGCTTTCCTCACTAAAAAAAACTGCCCTCAGAAATTTTGCAAATCCGGGCGCAGTGGCTACCAAACCCTCGCCGCCCAGAAAAAGCGATGTGTCACTACCGTAGGGCGGCTGATGGCCTCCTAAAATATCCAGTTCCAATGGTCTCGCCAGTCGCAGTTGCCCCTCTTTGCCGGAAATCCGGGGAGGCAGGGTGGCGGAATCAGGCACCAAAAAACTGAGTCCCGATATGCCATACGGTTTGGTGATGCGCTCTTCCAATAACGTCTGCAGGCTCTTGCCTGAGGCTCTCTCCAGCGCGAAACCCAAGACGGTGGTGTTCAGTCCGTAGTAGTAGTCTTCTCCCGGCGATTGAATCAGTGGCAACGTTGAGATGCCGGCTAACCACTCGTCGGTGGACTGAGTCAGCGGGAGTTCAAGCGCAGCTTGAGCGTGAGCCAAGCAGGAAATGTTCAGGTCGGCGTAATAAAAACCCGCAGTGTGAACCATCAGGTCACGGATGGTCATCGGTCGGGTCGGCGACTCCAAGGTATAGTCGCAAGCCCCAGTGCCAAGGCCGGACAAGTCGTTTGACTCGTAACTTTGAGCGGATAGTCGTGCGATGCTACCGCCAGCCTTGGGGCGAGCCACTTTTAGTTGTGCGAATTCCGGGATGTACTCGATCACGTGATCGGACAGCCCCAGAATACCGTCCTCTGCCAGATCAAGAGCTAGCACGATGGTGACCAGCTTGCTCATCGACCAAATGCGCATCCAGTCATTGGTTGTCGGGGCATTAAGGTCAGAAAAAAAATCTGGATGTGCTTTGCCTGTGGAAGCGAGCACCTCCCCCTCCGCTGTTTCCACGTAGACGGTCATGAAGGGATAAGTTCGCTGAACAAGTATCTCCTCAGTCAGCAGGGCGTCTATTTGAGATTCCAGCGTCTCGGTAGCCGAGAGACTAGCCGCGCAGGCAACCAATAATGCGTTACAAAGAAAGCCTAAAAAGAACAGAGGTCGATGACTTATCGTCCCTACCCCATGCTCATAACGAGTCCAAATCACGGCTCGACTTAAACGCTGTCGATATCGGGGTAATACAAAATGCCCGACCAAGGAGGAAGCTCCTCGGGGAATTCCGCAGAAAATCCGTCGGCGCTGACCATCGCGAGCACAGAGGATGTGTTGATCAACCCCAGCCTCACCGGATCCCCCGAAAAATTAAAGAACACATTGAGCCGTTGCTCTCCGCTTGTCCTTGCATATGACAGGGTCTCGCCATCGCTCTTGATATCAACGAGGTCGCCCCATTTGAGACACGGACTTTCTCGCCGAAGAGACAACAGCTGGGTCACTACATCACGGATCTCGCCGCCCAACGGAGAGTCAGACGCATGGTTCAGGTGGTCGTCAGAAATAGGTAGCCAGGGGCGTGCTGAGGAAAAACCTGCATTTTCCTCTGTGCTATGCCATGGCATCGGCGTCCGAGCGCCGTCTCTTCCCAAGGTATGCGGCCAGTTTCGAAGTGCTTCTGGATCTTTCACATCGTCAAGAGAGAGATCTGCTTGCGGAAGGCCGAGTTCTTCTCCCTGATAAAGAAAAATATTTCCCCGCAGGGAGATGAGAAACAGAGTAATCAGGCTGGCGCGATGTTTCGGGGATAGCTCCTGCAGCCATCGGCTGTGAGCTCGCACGACATCATGATTAGAGAAGGCCCAGGAAGGCCAGCTGTTACCGGATTGATTTGACCAAGCTTGCAATATGTCGGCAACGGTCTGTGAGCTTAGCTCTGACAGGTACAGGAACTCGAATCCATAAGCCGAGTTCAGCCTGCCAGATCCGTTGGTATATTGTTTCCTGATGTCGCCGGATTGTTTTCCGCCAACCTCCGCGACAGTGAATCTGGAGTCATATTGATCCATTAAATTTCGCAGGCGCTCGATAAACGTGAGCAGTTCAGGTTGGTTTGAGTTGTTCAGTGCCTTTTGCATGTCGACGGGCCTGAGGCCACACCACACTTCTGTGTCCGCGACCGGGTTATCAGCGAGCGAGGTGTTATGCATGCCAAAGTTGATAGCGTCGAGTCTGAATCCGTCTACGCCTCGGTCGAGCCAAAAGCGCGCAACAGACAATAAGTTTTCCTGAACGTCCGGGTGATGAAGATTGAGATCCGGCTGTGTGCTGAGAAAATTGTGGAGATAGTATTGCTGGCGGCGGGCGTCCCACGTCCACGCCGGGCCGCCAAAAATAGATAGCCAATTATTGGGGGGAGTGCCATCCGGCCTTGCATCTGCCCAAACGTACCAATCAGATTTTGGATTTTCTTTCGAGCTGCGGCTCTCGGTGAACCATGGGTGCTCTGATGAGGAGTGCGAATAGACTTGGTCGATAACAACCTTTAAGCCCAACTCGTGCGCTGTGGCGATAAGATGGTCAAAGTCGGCCAAACTCCCAAATATTTTGTCAACGTCACAAAAATCTGCGACGTCGTAGCCAAAGTCATGCATCGGTGAGGGGAAAAAAGGAGAGATCCAAATGCCATCGACGCCAAGGCTGGCAACATAACCTAGTCTATCGGTTATGCCCGGTAGGTCGCCAATTCCGGTGCCAGTTGTATCCAGAAAGCTGCGGGGATAGATCTGGTAGAGCGACGCCCCTCGCCACCACTCGAACGCTTGTGTTTCTACCACTTAACAAGGCTCCGTGCCTAAACAGGTCAATGTCGTGTAGCGCCAGAGTCGCCGCCATGCTCAATACGAAGCGCCGGCAGGTATAGCTCGTGACTCAGGCTTCAGCCGAAACGTATGGTATGTCGCCAATGCGGTTGGAACCACGAAAAAAGCGCCGTATATCTCTAGAAATTTGACATCAAACTCCCTTAATCTCCTGCACGGGCAAGAATAAAAAAACAGTAAAAAATCTGGGGGCGTATATGTTGCCGTTCTACGAGTATCTGGCAGAGCAGAACAAGCAGCAGTCGATCAGTGTCAGGTCGATGACAGAAATGGGGAATTATTCCTACTGGCATTTCCATCAAGAGATTGAAATCTTTTATTCGGTGACAGGCGCGGGGAAGTGCATTGTCGGGGATTACGCCGGTCGCTACTCACCCGGCGAGTTGGTTATCGCGGGCTCGTTCTTGCCTCACGACTTCAACTATGCGGATGACAACGACCGCACCAACAACATCTTGATTCACTTTAACCCACAGGTATTGAGCGGCATTGCTGAGTTTGCACCTATCCGTCGTCTGATTGATGAGGCGCGATATGGCATCGCTTTTAAGCGTGTTCCCGAAGAGGTGAGAGAGCGCTTGAGCAGGCTGGAGAAGGAATCGCCTGCAAATCGAGCTGCCGGGGTGCTTTCCATCTTAGCCCACCTGAGCGAGAGCAACGCGAGTTACGAGGTGCTCTCCAGCATCGATTTCTCCCCTGATGCAATGGATGATCGAAGCAGCAAGAGATTGAATGCTGTGATCTCGTTTATCACGCAGAATCAGCACCGCTCTATCTCGGTCGACGAGATGGCCAAGCTATGTAACTTGTCGACACCGGCTTTTTGTCGATGGTTTAAGCAGGTGTTCAAGACCAGCTTTGTTTCTTACATGACCGCCCGAAGGGTAGACTTGGCGTGCCACTTGCTCGAAACGTCGAGCTTGGGGGTGTCTTTGATCGGTGATCGGGTCGGTTTCGACAGCTACAGTAATTTCAATAGAGCGTTCACCAAACTCAAAAGCGTACCGCCCCGGGAGTATCGAAAGTTCGCTACCGCGTAGTGGTTTATCTGGCATGAATGATGGCCCTAGTATGAGTTGCCGCGGCGCGTGCCAGACCCTCGCCAAAGGCTTGCATCCAGCATAAGCGAGAGCCTTGCAACAGCTCCAATTGTCGTAGAGTAATTTGCTGAAGTTTTGCTACCGCTTGGCTGTTTTGCGATCCACTTCAACCGAGGCATATTGCAGAAACGAGCGGGAACCTCCATTTTTTTAACCTATCTCCGAGTCGACTCTTGATGCCAGAAGTAGCGGGGGGCTAGGCTCGGTCGGGGTCAAAAAATAATAGTTGAGATCCAAATACACACCTATTGGGGGAGCCTCACAAATGCAAAAACCGATTTTCAACCGCACTCGTTTGGCCACGGCCGTATCTCTGGCGCTCGCTACCAACGGTGTGACCCTTGCGTTGCCTGCGATTGGGCAGGATGAAGCGGATGTTTTGGAAGAGGTTGTGGTAACCGGTTATCGGAAGAGCTTGATTGATTCGATAGAAAATAAGCGCTTTAACGCCTCTGTTATTGAGTCCATTTCTGCGGAGGACATAGGCAAGTTACCCGATTCGTCCATTGCTGAGTCACTTTCGAGGCTTCCCGGTCTTGCTGCGCAACGGCTTGATGGTCGCGCAAGTCGAATCAGTATCCGTGGTTTTGGCGAGAATGAGAGTGCAACCACATTCAACGGTCGCGAGCAGGTATCGATCTCTGACAACCGTGGTGTTGAGTTCGATCTTTATCCGTCTGAAATCATGGCGGAAGTGAATGTCTACAAGACCCCTAATGCAACGCTGGAGGCTGAGGGCATTGCCGGTGTTATCGACATGCGCACGGTCAAGCCTCTTGAGTCGGAATCACGTATTCAAGTCCGCGCAGAGTACGAGTACAACGATCTTGGGCAACTCAACCCCGACTCCGATGATACGGGCGTGAATGCAACCGTATCATTTATTCACCAGTTCGCAGATGACACCGTTGGCGTGGCGTTTGCTCATGCACGACTAGATTCACCCAATCAGGAGAACCGCTGGAACTCTTGGGGCTACCCCAACGAATGGTGGTGCGGCCAGCAAGAATGCCCGGGCGCAATGCTGGGTGGCGCGAAACCGTTTGTGCGCTCATCTACGCTCGAGCGTGATTCGACCATGCTTGTCGTGCAGGTGGAGCCCAATGATCGTTTGAGCATGACGGCAGATGTGCTGTACGTCGATTTCGATGACCAAAAGACGCTTCGCGGTATTGAAATACCCTTCGCCTGGGGTCAGGGCTGGCCCAGAACCGTTAACTCCGTGGAGAACGGCGTCGTCACGAGTGGTACTACGGAAGGGCAGCGCGTTGTCGTGCGCAACGACTTTGAACAGCGAGAGGCCGAGTTGACCCAGATGGGTTTCAATCTCGTGTTTGATTTAAGCGATAGCTTTCAAATTGAAATGGACCTGAGCCGCTCTGAAGTGGAGCGGGAAATTTTTTCATTCGAGAGTTATGCGGGAACGGGCCGCGGTGACTCTCGGGGTGAGCCAGATACGATTGGTTACCAACTCAATGGCGGTGGTGCCGGAGCAGTGTTTACTCACGGCCTCGATTACTCAGACGCCAATCTGATCCAGTTAGGCGGACCATTGACTTGGGGCTGGCAGTCAACCTTGAACGACAAGTTTGGCGCCACCGGCACTGAGTTTGAGAACACGGCGCAGGACGGGTTCCTGAATGCGCCCAACATTGATGATGAGCTCACCGCGCTGAAATTGGCGGCGAAACAGCAGCTCGATATAGGTCCGGTAAGCAGTATTCAGTATGGCATCTCCTATCGTGACCGCACTAAAGAAAAAACCGCGGAAAACTATTTCCTCACGCTCAACGTGTTTCCTGAGATGCTCCAAATTCCCGATCAGTACTACCTTGGCAGCGTCAGTCTGGACTTCATTGGCATGGGTGACATGATCGCCTACGACTCTCTCTCCATGATTCGAGACGGCTTTTATGACAAAACCCTAGAGGAATCGAGTTACGCGACCAATCAGTGGAGTGTTACTGAGGAGGTGACCACGATTTTTGCAATGGCAAACCTCGAGACCGAAATCTTCGGGAAAGAACTGTCGGGTAATGTGGGTATCCGGTACATAGAAACTGATCAGTCTTCAAATGCCTTCGCGCGCTCAGGTGGCGACCTTATTCGCCAAACAGTGAGCCATGATTACAGCAATGTTTTGGGCAGCCTTAATTTGCGAATGGCTCTGACTGAAGAGCAGATAATCCGTTTCGGTATTGCTCAAACCATGTCGCGCCCGCGTATGGATGAGATGAATGCCTCGTTCGGCATTGGGATCAATTTGGTGCCAGACCAATATGGTAACTACATTAGTGCGGGCGGCGGTAACACCACCCTTGAGCCGAGAGAAGCGCTGGGCATTGATCTGACCTACGAATATTACTTTGCTGATGCGGGCTACCTTGCTGTTGCCCTTTTCCGTAAAGAGCTCGATGAGTGGATTTTTGACGGTACGGGTGAGATCGACGTTTCAGATTTTCTGGCAGCGACAGGTCAAGTAACGCCCGATGGGAGTACGACAGCGACGGTCAATGGCAAAATTAACTATGGTGACGGCACCATCGACGGGTATGAAATCTCCCTGGCCATGCCTTTGAGTGTTATTCACGATGTTCTGGACGGGTGGGGTGTATTTCTGAGCCACACCGGCGTCGATTCGGATATTAGTGCTCCCGGTGGCGCCGATTACGTCTTGCCAGGGCTCTCAGAGAGCATTCAGCAGGCTACCGTCTACTACGAAAATGGTGGTTTTGAGGCGCGTCTCAGTGTGCGCAAGCGCGATGACTTCAAAGGTGACCTGTATGGTCTGGGTTTCAGCGTTAGCCAAAACGATATACTGGGAGAGACGCTGGTGGACGCGCAGTTGTCCTACGATTTTGCTGCCTCTCGCTTTTCGAGTTTGTCGGGCCTCCGGATCTACGCACAGGGCATGAACTTGTCGGATGAACCATTCACGTCGCTTCAGGACGATCAAGTTCGTGATTACCAGGAGTATGGGGAAAACTATCGAATTGGCTTCAGCTACAGCTTCTGAGTAGACAGGGTGGCGATAGAGCCCCTGCCGTGAAGACGGCGGGGGTTTTTTTTTCAGGATGAGTGATGAAATCTGAAGTTATTAACCGAGTTGTTGTGGTGGGCGGTGGAACGGCGGGCTGGAACGCCGCAGCGCTTCTTGTAAGAACTCTCGGTAACGTCATCTCCGTAACTTTAGTTGAATCCGATGACATCGGGATCGTTGGAGTCGGCGAGGCAACGATCCCGCCGATTATTAACTTCAACAATGCGCTGGGTATAGAGGAAAGTGATTTTCTCAAAGCTACCCAGGGCAGCATTAAGCTAGGCATTCAATTCGAAAACTGGGGGCAAGTCGGCGACAGCTACATGCACGCTTTTGGCAATGTGGGTAAAGACTTTGCCTTTTGCAGTTTCCACAACTACTGGTTACGGAGCCAGCAAGAGGGCATTAGCTCTAACTTCTGGGATTTTTCTCTCAATTACCAGACGGCGAAAAGAAACAAGTTCGCCAAATTGTCCCAGCTGCCGGGCACTGAACTCCCGGGCTTGAGCTATGCCTACCATTTCGATGCCGGGCTCTACGCCAAATACCTTAGGGGATTTTGCGAGATGCGGGGTGTGGAACGTGTCGAAGGCATCATTAATCAGGTCAGACAGCATGCGGAGACAGGTTTTATAGAGGCGGTGGTGCTTGAGTCTGGTGAAGTCGTTGAGGGCGATCTTTTCTTGGACTGTTCCGGCTTCAGAGGGCTTTTGATTGAGCAGGCGCTGGAGACGGGTTACGAAGAATGGGGGCACTGGTTGCCCTGCGATAGGGCAATGGCGGTGCCAACAGTTTTGACGGACGAGATTAGGCCCTACACGAGGTCGATCGCCCACAGGGCCGGGTGGCAGTGGAATATCCCCCTGCAGCATCGCACGGGTAACGGCCACGTCTACTGTAGCCAGTACGTATCAGATGATGAGGCCCGCGAAGTGCTGCTCAGCCATTTGGAGGGTGAGCCACTCGCTGAACCCCGGAACATCCCGTTTAAAACGGGGCGAAGGAAGAAGCAATGGAATAAAAACTGTATATCGCTCGGTTTGGCTAGTGGATTTCTTGAGCCTCTGGAGTCAACGAGTATCCATTTGATTCAGGCTGGGCTTCGTCGTCTGATCCAGCATTTTCCGCACAAGGGTATCAAGCAAGCGGAGGTTGATGAGTTCAATCGACAATCTCAGATTGAATTTGAGCATATCCGCGACTTCATTATTCTCCATTACAAGGTCAACCAGCGTTCCGACAGTCAGTTCTGGATCGACTGCCGAAACATGCCCATACCTGATTCACTGGGACACCGCATAGAGTTGTTTAAATCTTCAGGTAAAGTTTTCAAGGAGGGCGATGAGCTGTTCCATGAGATCGCCTGGCAGCAAGTCATGATCGGGCAAAACTTAATTCCCGATGACTATCATCCATTGGCGCATAACATCACAACTGAGCAACTTCAGGGTTTACTCAAGGACCTGAAGACGCTGGTGGACAGTGCGGTGGACAAGTTGCCGAGTCACGATCAATTCCTGAAGTCTTCCTGACGAGAGCGGACTTTTTCAGCTTTACTGACATGTAGCCCAAGTTCAGCGTGCTGGAACGATATTTGAGCATCGGCGCGGCGGTGAACAGTGCAAAATAAATCGAAAATATCCAGAAAATTGACATCGCTCAGTCTCAAACCGGCGCTGTCGGTATAGTGACTAAAATTTACTCTGGGGCTCTTACAAATGCGTTTTGCTTCTCTCATCGCTTCGCTCACCATTATCATTTTTGCCGTGACGGGGTGTTCGCAGGAGCCGACCAGCTATTCGGTCACAGCGCCCGATGGTGGGTTGTCCTTTAAATTAACAACCGATGAGCTGGGACGTGTCTACTTTGCCGTCGACGATGGCGACACTGCCGTGATCAGCAGTAGTCGAATGGGTTTTGCATTTGCAAATGCGCCCAGTTTCACCGAGGGGCTATCGGTTGTAGCCGGAGAAACCGCGACGACCGATACGACTTGGGAGTTGCCCTGGGGTGAGCGACGCTTTGTTCGCGATCATCATAACGAGCAATCATTTGTGCTCAGCGATGGAGATCGCACGATTACCCTACGGGTTCGTATGTTTGATGACGGGGTAGGGTTTCGATTTGAATTTCCAGCGGATTTCCATGCCGGTGAGTTGCTCATTACCGATGAGTTGACGCAGTTCAATATCGCGAATCCGAGTGATAAAACGTTCTGGAATCCTGCTTATAACAAAGACCGTTACGAGTATGAATATGTCAAAACCAACGTAACCGATGTCAAGGCTGCGCATACACCACTGACAATCCTAGACAGCACTGACCGTTACGTGACGCTACACGAAGCCTCGCTAATCGACTATTCGAGCATGGTCCTTCGAGGTACCGACAGTAGCGTACTCAACGGTGAACTGGTTGCAGGTTTCGATGGTGTGCGTGTTCGTCAAACGGGCGCTTTTGTAACGCCATGGCGCACGATTCAAGTGACCGACTCAGCACCTGAACTCCTCGCCTCGAATATGATCCTGAACCTTAATGAGCCTAACAAGTTGGGCGATGTTTCGTGGGTGAAGCCTGGTGTCTACATGGGTATTTGGTGGGGGATGCACCTCGGTGAGAACAGCTGGGCCACTGGCGAAAAATTGGGCGCCACCACATCGGAGGCTAAGCGCTATATCGATTTCATCTCGGAGAATGGTCTCGACGGGTTCCTTGTCGAAGGCTGGAATATCGGCTGGGATGGAAATTGGATTGCCAACGCTGACCTATTCAGCTTCACGGAGGCGCAGCCATTCTTTGACTTGGAAGAAGTGGCCGCCTACGCGCAGGAGAAGAACGTTGATCTAGTCCTGCACAACGAGACCTCAGGCGGTATCAAGAACTACGAAGATCAGATGGAAGAGGCCTATGCGCTCTACCAAAGTCTTGGTGTTAGTCATTTGAAAACTGGCTATGTGGGCTTTTCAAATGGCTACCCTCGACACGATATCCACAACGAAGATCACGGAGATTATTTAGTTTTTGAGTGGAACCACGGTCAATTTATGGTCAACCATTATCAGAAGTCGATTGATCTGGCGGCGAAATACAAAATCGGCATCAACATGCACGAGCCGATCAAACCTACCGGTTTACGCCGCACCTATCCAAATTTTATGACGAGAGAAGGTGTGCGGGGCCAAGAGTACAACGCGTGGTCTGAGGGTAATCAGCCCGCGCACACCACCATACTACCCTTCACGCGAATGATGGGTGGCCCCCTAGACTTCACGCCTGGGGTATTTGACGTCACGTTCAAAGGAGCCGATGCAAGCGAGCGTATCCGAACCACTATCACTAAGCAGCTTGCTTTGATGGTTGTTCTCTACAGCCCGCTGCAAATGGCAGCTGATCTTCCACGTAACTATGCCGCGAAGCCGGAGCTTTTCCAGTTCATTAAAGATGTGCCCGCAGACTGGGAGGAGTCATTGCCTCTTGAGGGGGAAATTGGTGAGTATGTGGTCTATGCGCGGCAGGCGCGCGATTCCGAGAATTGGTTCATTGGCGGTATTACCAATGAGGATGCTCGGTCTGTATCACTGGACTTTTCTTTCCTCGGTGAAGGTGACTTCACTGCTACGGTATATCGCGATGGAGAACAGGCGGATTGGGAGACCAATCCCTATGATGCGGTGATCGAGAGCATGAGCGTCAATGCCAGCAGCACACTTAATGTTGCGATGGCAAAAGGCGGAGGCTTTGCCATCAGCGTGATCAAACAATAATTCCGTGATCAAACAATAATTCGAAGTCACTAGACGGGTTGTTTCTCTACCCTTTTAGCTTCTGGGGCTCATTCATGACTACACGTAGTGTCTCTTTGCTGGTTATTTGTCTTGTTTGTGGCAGCCCCGCGTTGGCTGCGGTGGACCGTATCGACCCGCCTAACTGGTGGGTAGGCATGGAGGAAAATTCAGTTCAGCTAATGCTCTACGGGCGCGGCATTGGAGGCGGTCATGTCGGTAGCCAATCACCGGATGTAACCATCACAGAGGTGGTCAGCGGCGATAGCGCGAATTATCTATTCGTGACGCTTCAGATCAGTGAGAGTGCTAATCCGCAAACTGCCAAACTTGAGTTCATTTCTCGGGATGGTGAAAGAACCCCCATTGACTATCTGCTCAAGCGGCGTCGAGAGGGCTCTGCCGATCGGCGAGGCTTCAGTGCAAAAGATGCGGTTTATCTCGTTATGCCTGATCGCTTCGCCAACGGTGATCCTAGCAACGATGAAGTAGAGCACTTACGCGAAGGCCTCGATAGGGAAGACCCTTACGGGCGTCATGGCGGGGATCTCGCGGGCGTTATTGCGCATGTTGACTACTTGGTGTCTCTCGGGATGACGCAGCTGTGGATGACGCCTGTGCTTGAGAATAACCAGCCAAAAAGCTCGTATCACGGCTATGCGATTACTGATCTCTATCGGGTAGACGCGCGTTTGGGTAGCAATGAGGACTATGTCAGGCTGAGTGAGGTGGCTCGAAAAAACGGCATTGGGTTGATTCATGACTTTGTGCCCAACCATATTGGTTCAGAGCATCCGTGGATGAAGGATTTGCCCACTAGGGACTGGATTAATCAAGGTGCCGAGTTCTCACCCACCAACCATCGTCGGGAGTCCCATCAAGACCCTTACGCCTCAGATTTAGATAAAGAACAAATGATTCGGGGATGGTTTGTTCCGACAATGCCAGATCTTAATCAGAGCAACCAGTTGCTCTCCAACTATCTGATCCAGAACATTATTTGGTGGATTGAAACCGCGGACCTATCTGGTGTCCGTGTCGATACGTGGCCATACAACGAAAGAGAATTTCTCTCGAGCTTCACTGCTCGCGTGCTGGGTGAGTTCCCGAACTTTAGCATTGTAGGGGAAGAGTGGACCTCAAATGTGGCGACTGTGTCGTATTGGCAAAAAGGCAAAGTCAATGCGGATGGCTATGATTCCGGCGCGCCACAAATGATGGACTTTCCAATGCAGCAAGCGATCCGCGATGCGGTAAATCACGATGAGAACTGGGATAGCGGATTGATCAAGCTGTACCAAACCCTGGCAGACGATTTTTTGTACCCGGATCCTATGGGTTTAATGCTCATCGCTGATAACCACGATATGGCGCGCCTGTACCCGGGAGTGGGAGAGCAGCTAGATCGATACAAAATGGCGATGGCATTTTTGGCCACCACGCGAGGTATTCCACAACTTCTCTACGGCACTGAGATTGCGATGAATGCAGGTGCGGACGGTGATCACGGTCGGTTGCGCGCTGACTTTCCGGGTGGCTGGGAGGGCGACACCATCAACGCGTTCACTGGCCAAGGACTCGAGGGCGTTGCCTTAGAAGCTCAAGACTTTGTTTCGAGCCTGTTTGAATGGCGACGCTCTGCCTCGGCAATTCATACAGGGCAGTTGATGCATTTTGCGCCTCGCGATGGCCTCTACGTTTACTTCCGATTTAACGAGGCGCAGCGTGTCATGGTTGTCATGAACAACGACAAGAGCGAAGCGCATTTTGACCCACAGCAGTATCTGCAGGGCCTAGGTGGCGCGACGCTGGCAAAAAATGCGCTCACCGGAGCGCAGCATAAACTCGCCGACCATATCTTGATTCCCGCCAAGAGCGCGCAAATTTATGAACTAAATTGAGGCGAGAGTAGCCGTTCTCAGTTGATCTCTATTGAGGTAGTCATGCATGTCGTTTCACAGGAACTGGATGAGTTGTTTTAAAGCGTCTGTCACGTGTTTAGCGACTCTTGTACTACCAGCTGCCGCTGATTACGGCACCTACACCAACCCTATCCTTCCCGGAGGATACCCCGACCCCAGCATTTGCCGTGTCGACGACGATTTTTATATCGCGAACTCGTCGTTTGAGTATTTTCCGGGCCTTCCGCTTCATCATTCGACTGATCTTGTGAACTGGGAGCTTATTGGGCACGGGCTTCACCGATCGAAACAAGTATCGGGGTCAGTCAATCTTGTCGATGTGCAGTCCGACGGCGGTATTCACGCTCCATCACTGCGTTGTATCGACGGCAAGTACTACCTGATTACAACGAATGTATACACGCCGAAAGAGCAGGGTGCAGAGACCCGCATGGTCAATTTTGTGATAACCGCCGACGACCCCCGTGGACCTTGGTCCTTGCCCCATGTGATCGAAGGTGCGCCCGGGATAGACCCAGATTTATTTTTTGATGATGACGGCAGCGTATGGTATCTCGGTAATCACGCACCCGCCGACGCGACCTATCCCGGCGAAGGCGAGATATGGTTGCAACGTCTCGATACAGAATCATGGCAACTGGTCGGTAACCGTTATTTTCTCTGGCGAGGGGCGCTCAAGCAGGCGATCTGGGCGGAAGGGCCGCATCTCTACAAATACGACAACCGTTATTACTTGTTGGTTGCAGAGGGCGGTACTTCGTTCAATCACGCAGTAACCATCGCCGTCAGCGACTCGTTGACAGGCCCTTATGAGGGTAACGAGCGCAATCCGATTCTTACCTCGCGTCACCTGAGCTACGACAATTGGGTCAATAGCACAGGCCACGCCGACCTTGTCGAGTTAGCTGATGGCCGGTGGTACATGGTGGCGCTCGGTATCCGGAACGACGAGCAAAGGCGCACGAATATGGGGCGAGAAACACATCTCGTGCCCGTTGAGTGGGAGCGTGAGCCCTATGTGTGGAAAGACAAGCAATACCTCTGGCCCGTTGCGGCGCCTGACACAGGCCGTGTCGAGCGGCACATGCGCTTACCTTTCTCCGACAAGGCCCAAAAGTCGACATCAATATTTTTCGACCCATTTGATTCAGAGACGCTGGGACTTGCCTGGACATTCCGTCGAGTCCCTTCTGAAGGCGCGTACAGTCTCAGTGCACGACCCGGCTTTCTAAGATTGTTTGCTCAGGATTCCTCGCCAAGACCGCGAGAGCGCGTCGCTCAGGTAGGTGTCAAACAGACCGAGACTGACTTTTTATTCAGTTCACGTGTTGAGTTCTTGACTGACACGGTTGGCGTGGAGGCTGGCGTTACGTTGTTCCAAAAAGACGATCACTACCTAAATGCGACAGTCAAGCTGACCTCTGACGGCTATAAGCTTGCTGTTACGCTGGCGAATCGCGGTGCGCCGGAGTTGATCGCGTCGAAAGCGTTGGAAGATTATTCAGGCAGCATCGAATGGAGATGGACCTCGCATCAGGG
Source organism: uncultured Halieaceae bacterium (assembly GCA_913056165.1). Classification (GTDB taxonomy): domain Bacteria; phylum Pseudomonadota; class Gammaproteobacteria; order Pseudomonadales; family Halieaceae; genus Luminiphilus. The sequence goes on along the minus strand of CAJXMD010000049.1, from coordinate 1,914 downwards.
GCGATATGAAATCTATTATCGGATGAGCGAGAACAATGAGTGGTCACTATTGCAGAATTTACCCTCGCAATTATTGCTAAGTCACTACTACACGGGATCCCATCTTGGTTTCTATACCTCCAGCAACGGAGTCGACAGTGGCGATTTTATGGATATCGATTGGATGAGCTACGAGGCAATGCCGCGGCAGTAAAACAACACCATGACAGGCATTACGATAATTAAAGTGTTGATAGATGATGAGTAAGCAGCCCTCACTCAGCCTTTGGCAAATATGGAATATGTGTTTTGGTTTCATGGGCATACAGTTCGGGTTCGCCCTGCAAAACGCCAATGTTAGTCGCATATTTCAAACACTGGGCGCCGACTACAACAACATGACTATGTTGTGGGTCGCAGCCCCGATCACGGGCCTACTGGTTCAGCCCATCGTCGGTTACTTCAGCGATCGTACTTGGGGTCATTTGGGTCGACGTAGACCCTATTTTTTATACGGCGCGCTTATCTCGACAGCGGCACTCTTTCTGATGCCTAACTCTCCGAGTCTGTGGATCGCGGCGGGGACACTTTGGATACTTGATGCATCGATTAACGTCTCAATGGAGCCTTTTCGCGCGCTCGTAGGCGATGTCCTGCCACCAGAGCAACGAGGCTTTGGCTACGCAATGCAGTCTTTTTTCATCGGGATAGGCGCTGTGGTGGCCTCCGCGCTCCCGTGGATGATGACAAACTGGTTTGATGTCTCCAATACAGCAGATGAGGGCGCTATTCCAGAGTCGGTGAAGCTCTCGTTTTATGCTGGGGGTGTTATTTTCTTAGCGGCCGTTTCCTGGACAGTATTCCGAACAAAAGAATATTCACCTGAGGAAATGGCCGGTTTTTTTGCTGACAGTCCGAATTTATCGCCAGAATCAGGCGGTTCCGCAGACGCAGCCAATACCTTTTTAAAGGGGGGACTGATTTGCCTGGTGCTTGGTGTGATCGTAACTCTGATTATCGATTCTTTTGCCAGCGTCTTGGACCGCAATTTGTACATCCTTAGCTTCGGCATCGTAGCCTTTGGAATATGTCAGCTTCTCGCTTTCCATTTGATGCGAAGCGGCAAATCACACAATGGTTTTGTGACCGTGATGACCGACTTGTTCAATATGCCTGGTCCAATGCGACAGCTGGCAGTAGTGCAATTTTTCAGCTGGTTTCCGCTCTTTGTGATGTGGACATCCACGACAGCGGCTGTCACCTCTTTTCACTTCAATACAAATGACCCAACGAGCGGGGCCTACAATCAGGGCGCCGATTGGGTTGGCCTACTTTTCTCTACCTACAACGTAGTCGCCATGATTTTCGCCATCGCTATACCCGTCATGGTGCGCAGAATGGGTCTCAAGGCGTCTCACATGGTGAATCTGTTCTGTGGTGGTCTTGGATTTATATCGTTTGTGCTCATCACCGATCCCTCTTTCCTGCTGATCAGCATGATTGGTGTGGGCATGGCCTGGGCGTCAATACTGTCGTTGCCTTACGCGCTGCTTTCGACCGTTATCCCATATCAGAAAATGGGACTCTTCATGGGGATCTTTAACTTTTTCATTGTGCTGCCACAGATACTGGCAGCCAGCATTCTCGGCATTATCGTGGGGCAGTTTTTCGGTGGAGAGCCTGTCTTTGCTCTTCTTGTGGGTGGTATCAGCATGATCATTGCCGGCTTGCTCACACTCAGGGTGGAGCAGCCATAGTGGCACTATGAAAACGTCCGACTTCACGTGGTGTTGCCTAAGTTTTCAAAAAATTGGAGATAGTGTTGGTCGGTAATAACAAGTCCGCTTGTCGTTAAATTGCCGTCCAGCCACCGTCTACCGAGAACAACATGCCGGTCACGAAGCTCGAGGCATCACTCGCTAACCACATGGCGGC
>CAJXMD010000048.1 GCA_913056165.1 uncultured Halieaceae bacterium | reverse complement strand
GCGGCACAGGCCAACACGCGAGTTTTTTCGCCCCCTTTTTCGCGCCCAGACAGTGGTTACCTAGCGACATCGACAAAGACAATCTGACTTCCATCGAGGCGTGGCGAAACGCCCTGCCTGCGGATAATCTGCTTGCCCCGGTGCCCGTTGATGCAAGCGCGCCCGACTGGTGGCAGCAGCCCTGGCCGGTGAATCAAGCGATTAACGCCGTCGTAAACATCAACATGATTCACATCGCTCCATGGGTCTGCTGCGAGGGCCTCTTGCGAGGGTCTGAACAGCTACTCACCACTGGCGGCGTGCTGTATCTCTATGGCCCCTTTAAGCAAAATGGTCAGCACACCGCCCCATCTAACGAGGCCTTCGATACTCATCTGAAAAACCAGAACCCCCTGTGGGGGGTTCGTGATTTGGAAAGGGTGATAGAACTGGCCGGGCAGCACGGACTGGAGCATCGCGCCACGATTGACATGCCCGCGAACAATCTGTCCGTAGTCTTTACTCGTCGTTGAGCGCCACGCTAGCCAGATGACTGCCGTCACCGCGCTGCTGCAGCGCAATATGGACGCGTCGCTCCAGAGCATAGGCATCGTGATCGCCCTCATCCGCCAGCGACGCACTCTCCCCCAGAGCCGCAACCCGCAGCCTCGAGGTCTTAATCCCTTGAGTGGACAGCTGGTCTGCCACGGTTTGCGCACGGGCCTTTGAAAGTGCCATGTTGGCCTGACTGCCTCCTCGCGGATCCGCGTAACCGGTGATCTCCACGTCGACATCAGGATTCTTTGCGAGGAATGTCGCGAGCATATTCAGCCGATCAATACCTCCCGATGTCAGTGCGCTGTCACCGGTCTTGAACAGCATCTCCAACTGGAGTTGATCGAGCGCCATACGGGCAAAGCGCTGCTGTGACTCACGGGCCCCGGCCAACTCCAGCTCCAACGACTCCAGTTCAAGATTAGCTGCAGCAAGCGCCGTTTCGACTTCCTGGAGTTCTGCTGCGGCCACAACATAGTCATCCGCATCCTTCACTTTGGATGCCAGCCAACTGCCGCCGAAAATACCTGCCACCAGGCCGACGGGGCCCGCCGCTGCCGTCGCAACTGCGACGGCCCCTATCGCGGTCAGTTCCTGTTTCGTTTGGGTTTCCATGGCGTGAGCCGAGGGCAGCGCCGTGAACCCCAACGCGCCGATTAATAAGCCGGCAGTCAGTTTGTGTCTACGTGATGATACGGTGTTCATGATGGTCTCCTGTGATGAACAACACCTCATGGTGTCGATTGCGCTATTTCACAGGACAAAAATGCGTCGGAGCCTCGGGATTTGTGCACCCTTGAGGAGCAATTGTGCCGAATTCTGTCAGCTTAACGAGTGCTGTTAGCTTAAGAAGTGCCTCAGCAGCCAGAAGATACCCATGGCCGCCAGTAACCCCGCCAATACATTTCGGGTACGAGCAACCACGACAGCAGCCAGAATAAGTCCCGCTAACTCTGGAATCCCAACCGCCAGAGCACCCTCGGGTCCGGTCAGCATGGTCATCACCAAGGCGCCCATCACGGCAGGCGCCACATACTCAAGAAGACGAAGCGCGAGGGGCGGAAAAGACAGCTTGGCGAGAGAGACAATAAAAATGGCGCGCATGCCATAACCCAACAGACCGACACAGCAAATTGTGAGTAATACGGTCATCGGCGAATCCTCTCGAGGATGAGGCCGATCAAGATGGCCAGAAAGGCCGCCACCAGCATGCCTGATCGATTAGGCAAATCCGCAAGGACAAGAGTGACCACCATCGCCACTACAGCGACAACCACTTTTTCCCAGCGGTCGATGGCGAGGGCCAGCAGTCCCAGGAACAACACGGGGGTCGCAAAGGCCAGCCCCCAGCTCTCGGGAATAATAGGACCAATAAACAATCCCAGTCCGGTGAAGCTCATCCAGAGGGTCCAGAAACTAATCCCCGAGGTCAGGTAATAACGACGAAAATAATTCGGATCACGATTTTCCAAGGTAACCGTCAACGCAAAAACCTGATCAATGAGCATGTAAGAACCAACCCATCGAAACCAGCGCGGCTGATCCTGAAAACGCGGCGCCAGCGTGATTGAGTAAAACAAATGGCGGGCGCCGACAATCAACGCCGCCGTGGCCGCTGCCGCGAGGGAAGCACCCTCCCCGATAAGAGTGACGAGCGTAATCTGGGCAGCGCCACTAAACATGATCGGTGAGGTGCTCCATCCAAGGAGCGCGGGAAGACCCGACTCATTCACTGCAATGCCGAACACCAGTGCGAAAGGGATGGCGGGAACAAAGAGGGTGAGAGTATCCAGCACCGCCTTTTTGATTGGGCTTTGTGTCATAAGTCAGGACGAATTTGTGGGGGAGCAGTTTACACCGTTAACAGGAAAGTGACGGGGCCGTCGTTCACCAGACTTACCTGCATGTCTGCACCAAACTGCCCCGTGGCGATGGGTGAGTGACAGCCACGAAGCTCCTGCACGAGGGTGTCGAAAAGCACCTCTGCTTCAGCCGGAGGCGCCGCGGAGGAAAAGCTAGCGCGCTTGCCTTTTTTGGTATCCGCCGCCAAGGTGAACTGAGAAATCATTAGTAGACCGCCATCGACATCAGTCACCGATAAATTCATTTTACCTTCCGGGTCCGAGAAAATCCGATAGGACAACAGGCGCTCAGCCATACGCTTACCGTGAGCAGGTGTATCCCCCTTTTCGATACCCACGAAAACAAGAACACCCCTTCCGATTTCGCCGACCACCTCCCCATTAACTGATACCGATGCGGAGCTAACCCGTTGAATGAGGGCCTTCATCGGCAACTCAGCTCGGCTTGTAGAAGAGAAAGCAGGGACGTGCACGCCTCCTCAGCGTAGGGCACTGGCTGATCGTGACCCCATACTGGTCCCGGCCAAGCTGGATCGGTTTGCCGCCGGCCGATCACATGAACATGCAGCTGTGGCACGACATTACCCAAGGTCGCCGTGTTTAGTTTGTCAATGTCCCACAATCGCCTGATAACCTCTCCGGCAAAGACAGCTTCATCAAGCAGCTGATGGCGATCTTCAGTATCAAGATCTGACCACTCGACGATCCCGGGACGCTGGGGAACCAACACCAACCAGGGATAGCGGCTATCGTTCATGAAAAGCACGCGACTCAGCGCCAGGCTGCCCACCTCTTTGGTTGCACGTGACAGCTGGGGATCAAGCTCAAACACCGGAGAAGCCATTAGAACAAGGCTGGCTGCTTGCTGTAATCGGCAATGACATGAAAACGATAGTCACCCCCTGACAGAATCGCCTCCTCAAAAGGAACCACCCAGGTGACGGTTTGACCATCAGAGGAGAGCGCTCCGTTTGTCTCGACAATTCTCGGCGCGCGGAGGGACCAGGTGATCACGTGACCGGCAAAATTGCTGGCAATCATCTGCTTGATCGTGGTGCCGAGACCACTCTCTCCGGATCCATCAAGCTCGTCCTCGTCAAAGGAATAAACACTCGTGATTTCGACTTGATCATTTTCTAGCAAGTTAAGGGTCAGGACATCAGCATCGCCAGTCTCACGCACCAGTTCGGCTGACAGGTTTTGAAAATGCTCTATGGGGCCGTTGACTGTGTAACCACAGATCAAGGTGTCATCGACCATCTCCCGAGTCTGCTCTCGCTCGAGACCCGACGGCACTGCCTCCAGAAAACCCTCTGTCTGACACAGCGCAGTGGTATCCATATCCTGCTCTTCAGCCAGAGCCAGAAACTCCGCATCAAAGGCCAGCAAGAAACGAAACTGGGCGCTGCCATCCTCATCGAGTTCAAAGGTCTGATTAATATCGAAACAACCACTCAAACCCAGACATAAACCAAAAGCGGCGACTACCATCTGTTTCTTAACACTCATAGACAGTTTCCTCATCAGTACGCCGACCGCTAAAAAGGTATTAGGGTATATCCCTGCTGCTGAAGCTCAACGTGGGTGGTCATAGCCGAGACAGCCATGACAATATCCTCGCGGAACTCACTGGGGGCCATTTGCCGAAACGCCGCTGTTTGGGAACAGAGGTAAACCGTCACCCCTGCCTCGTTGAGCTCATCAAGTAATGCGGTATTCGGATTCGGACTGTTAAATCGTGCCTGATAGGCTTTGTCGGTTAGCAAGTCGTTAGCCGCCATGCCGTGCACAATGACTGCGAACTCTATATTTTCTGGGGGAATGCCCTGCTGCGCATGCATGTTGAGAAAACGAGCTACAGACGTAAGCTTTCGGCTTTGGTCTCCCGGAAATTCAGCCGTCTCACCCACATCAATTGACACCTTGTAATGAGTCTCGGGATTGAGGTTGAACGAACCCGGTGGTGGCGCCAACACCGGGCCGAAGGAGGGCACGGTAGGTCCTGTTTGAGGCTGAGCAGCAACTGTGCTGACCAGCCCTACCAATAGTAGGCAATGTAACGAGACATTGCCGAGCCATTTTGTTGTCATGCTTTTTCTCGCTTTCATGAAAAAGTTAATGTTGATATCGATCGCACCCAGGACAAGCCCACTCAATTACTTTGGACAGCCACCAGCCGCACCCGACTCAAAGGCGAGAGCCTGATTTACCCAGCCGCTGGTAAAGAAGGAGAAACGACGAAGATGCGTTAGCAACTCTTCATCCAGAGACACTAGCGCCTGCTCTCCCCCAAAAATTCCGATCAGTCGATCCACTTCAGCCTCATACCCGGAACCGGTCCACTCAAAGGACGCATCATCGACAAATCGTGGCGGTGCGTGCTGGGCTAACGTGTGATCGAGATGACGTCCAAGAGCTTCGGAGCCTCCCGTCAATGCAATAATATCGGTGCCGGAATGGAGACAGGCATCCTCATTGAAATGTAAGGCCGACAGCAGTGGCCCCCGCCAGTCCTTGGCCGCTTGAGCCTTTTGAGTTCGTTCAAATTGGTAGGATTCAAGAACGCCATGCCGGTTAGACACGAGCTGAATAGCATCAGCCGTTTTACCCTGTACCACCAGCCAAATTGAAGACATCAGACTCACGCCCGGCAAAGGATCGGCGTGATAAGGCTGGGTCAGGTCGCCGATATAGTGAAGCGCCCAGCCCATGAATCGCCATCCCCAATACTGATGCCCTGTTCTAAAGGCGAGGCCAGCGAGTGACTCATAAAGGCGAATCCTCCAAGCCGGCAGGGTTCGCAGTAGATCAGACTCAACCCGCTTGGTGAGCCAATCCAAATGATAAAAGCCCATGTGAAAAGGCGCTTGTGAGCTGTAATCCAGATTGGGATTCCCGAAGGGCTGAAGTCCAAATCCATAAACCTCACCAAACGGAGTCCCGTTGTCTGCATACAAACCCACGTCCATGCCGTGATCGGGCTCGTCATTTGCGGTGATGAGCACATGAGCTGGATTTGTGACATCCCCCGGCTTCAAGGGGTAGTAAACCAGATCGCGGGTGGAATTTTGCACGCCCAGAAAGCTCACCTGACGCCACCCCATCGTGCCCTCGTCACTCTCGGTGTCGTCAATAGTCCCCTGTCGAAAAAGGCCATATTCCAGGTCCGGGTTGACTCGAATCGCGGCGAGAAAATCTCCGAGACTGCTCTCCTCTTGCGCTGGCTTGAATCTGAGCTCAGCGGGCGTAATCGGGTAAGCCTCTATATGCTCGACGGACCACTGCTCTACTTCTTCCAGGATGTCCGCGATAGCGTCGCTCTCGGCTCGCACAAAGGCCTCAAGGGGCTCAGCAACGAGCCGCTCTTCCATGAGCGTTGACGACTCTCTCACAACGGGCCATAGCAACATAGCGTGATTCGACCACGCCATGGCCTGACCCACGGTCATCATCAGCGCAATAAAAACCGCTGATCGCATCGAATCTCCTCTTGCTATTCTCTTTATTGAATCTGCAGCTTAAGCAGTCAATTCCTACCTCACGCTCAGCATAATGCAGGCGCAGGTTTCATAGTAATAGGTCATAATTGCCTTTATGTGCTTCACAGGGCCTCTGGCATGAAACTAATCCCGATATTATTGCTTTCTCTTGTGCTTATCGCGTGCGATTCTGCAGACATGACCACTGAGACAGCTATCACCGCCATTGAGCAGGGCGCGCTCATTATCGACGTACGTTCCGAGGAGGAGGTAGCATCGGGTATGCTCCCCAACGCCATCCATATTCCTCATGACGATATCCTCGCGGGGACAAAATCTCTGAACCTGTCGCCAGACCAGTCCATTGTGCTCTACTGCCGCAGTGGCAACCGCTCGGGTATTGCGCTGGAAACACTCAAGTCAGCCGGATTCACCCATGCGTTGAATGGAGGTGGATACGCGACACTGAGCGCGCGGCTACAGACGGAGTGAACGCCGTAGCCTTGGGGCTGATTCTGGCGAGGCCACGGTGGCAGTAATCCCCGCTCATCAACGAGCTCTACTCAATGGTCTTGGCGCGGTTTTGTTGTGGTCGACTGTCGCCACCGCTTTCAAAATTTCTCTCGCCGAGGTAAGTCCACTGGGGCTGGTCACGCTGGCTAGCATGGTGTCTTGGGTTTTTCTTCTTCTTGTACTTTTGGTCACCGGTGAGTGGCAAAAACTCAGAGAGCTGGAAGCCACACCACTGACGAGGGCGCTGTTGCTCGGCCTTCTGAACCCCGGCCTGTATTATCTGCTACTGTTTGCCGCCTATGACCTCTTGCTCGCCCAAGAGGCAATGGCCTTGAACTACACCTGGGCGCTGGTGCTACCGGTGCTGGCGGTACCCTTGTTGCGCCAACCCTTAAAGCGAAACGATGCACTGGCTGCTGCTATTAGCTACTTCGGTGTCGTTATCATTGCGACCCGTGGCGACCTGCAAAGTCTGAGCTTCTCAAATCCGCTCGGGGTAAGCCTGGCGCTGGGTAGCACCTTATTGTGGGCGCTCTACTGGATTGCCAACACAAAAAATGTTGTAGCACCTATTCCCAGTCTGTTTCTTAACTTCACCGCCGCCACGCCGCTGCTGCTTGCTGCAAGCCTCTGGCGCGGAGAACTGGTGGGGCTTACTGCAACAGGAGCGCTTGGAGCCAGCTACGTGGGAGTTTTTGAGATGGGTGTGAGCTTTATTTTGTGGCTCCGCGCCATGCGCCTGACTGATAATACCGCGAGGCTTTCCACACTGATCTTTCTCGCCCCGCCACTTTCACTGCTGCTGATATGGGCGTTTCTCGGGGAGCCCATCATGGCATCCACCCTCATTGGACTTATCTTGATTTTGGGCGGCCTGGGATGGCAACAGCTCAGTACAGCGAGGCTTGCCTGAGCTAAGCGGTTTCAACCGAAACCGCCTTCAGAAGCGCATACGCTCGGGTTCCAGTCTCGAGCCCAAGATCGTCGGCAGATGCTTTTGTGATACGCGCCCGTAAAGCCGTGTCCCCCACTCCGAGGAGCACATCAACATAGGGCGTGCCCGGTAGCTGAACAATCGCTCTCAGTTCTGTAGGCAGCACATTGCGAATTGAGGAATCCACTGGTTTGGTCAGTGCAAGAGCCACGTCCCTGGCATAAACCCTTACACGCATGAGGTCACCTCGCGATCCGATGACACCCGCCACGGTTAGCATTTCCCCCGCACAGACAAGCCTCGTTAACTGATAATGTGGATCATGGTCCCGTACGGTCGCCTGCAACACAGAACCAGCGTCGGCTTGTGCAGAGACCTCTTGTAAGTCAAGACGATTCATCACATCAGCGACAGGTCCCTGCGCCACCACCTGCCCCGAGCGCAATACCCAAAGCCTGTCCGCCAGATAGCTGAGTTCGGAGAGATTGTGGGAGACAACAATCGTCGGCAAACCCGTTGCCGCGATCATTTCACGCATCAGTGAGAGAATCTCGAAGCGATGCTCACCGTCGATGGCAGAAAAGGGCTCGTCCAGGAGCAAGAATTTTGGCGCATTGAGCAGGGTACGACCGAGAGCGACCCGCTGTCGCTCTCCCCCCGATAACGTATGGGGCATCCGATGCATCAGCGGCACCAAGCCCAGCATGCCAGAAATATCGAGATCCAGAGGCCTGCGCCCCCCTCTTCGCTGCTCGGCGAACCGCAGGTTCCCGGCGACCGATAGATGGGGAAACAAGCGGGCGTCCTGAAATACATGGCCCACCCCTCGCTTGTGAGGAGGGCAAGACACGCCCTGCTCCCCATCAAACCAAGTGGTTGTGCCAACAGCTATCCTGCCATCGTCAGGGCAGTCTAGCCCCGCCAGCAAGCGAAGTAACGTGGTCTTACCAGCGCCGCTGGGCCCCAGTATTCCCAGAGTGCCGGCCAGTGGTACGGTCTCATCAATAGACAACCGGAAATCATCTCGAGCCAACTTGACCGACACGGTGAGAGAGACCATCAGAGTCCACCCTCGCTTTTTGGTGCCCACAATCTGTTGCTCATATAAACAAAGAGCAAAACCAGAAACGAGAATCCCAGTAACGCCAGTGCCATCTGGTGGGCAGATCCATACTCAAGCGTTTCAACGGATTCATACAGGGCAATAGAGGCGACCCGGGTCTCACCAGGGATATTCCCTCCTATCATCAACACAATGCCGAATTCCCCCACGGTATGAGCGAAGGTAAGTACCGCTGCCGTTAAATAACCGCGACGACTCAATGGCAGCACGATACGCAAAAATCGATCGGGAAAAGATGCGCCCAACGTGGTTGCGGCCTCCAAAAGATTATTATTCACGCTACCAAAGGCCGTCTGTAACGGCTGCACCGCGAAGGGGAGGGAATAGATCAGTGAGGCGAGCACCAAGCCCTCAAAACTAAACAATAGAGACTCACCTGTCGTGGCATACCACCAGGCACCCACGCTCGACTCCGGCGCGAGAAGAACCAATAGATAGAAGCCAATGACGGTGGGGGGCAATACAAGGGGTAACGCCACAACAGTTTCTATCCACCCCACCCAAGAGCGATCGGATCTGGCCAACCACCACGCCAAGGGCGTGGCCAAAGCAAGCAGTATCACCGAAGTGATAGTCGCTAGCTGTGCGGTCAGCGCAAGTGCATCCCAGTCCAAGGTCATCAACCGGAGCCCTCCACCGCACCGTAACCCCACTGGGCCAATTGGGCCTGGATCGATGGACTGATCAAAAACGCCAGAAATGCATCGGCATTGGCACGACGCGCTCCGGTTGCAGTGACCAGCGCGGCTTGCAAGATTGGTGGATGCATTTCCTCCGGTATCACCAAATATTGAGCATCCGGAATGCCAGCAGCGAGCAACTGCGTAAGTGCCACAAATCCTCCATCAACACTGCCCGCGCTTATTTGGCTAAAGGTGGTGCCAATGTTTTGACTCAGCACAAGCTTGGACCCAACAGCAGGTGCACCAAGGTCATTCAGGACCGTCTGAGCAGCGAGCCCGTAGGGTGCGAGCATCGGGTTTGCGATAGCGATTACCCGCGCCTGCTGCAGGAATCTGAATAAGCTCACCTCGCCACTCGCCGAGGGCCACCACAAGGCGAGCTGTCCGCGTGTATATGTCACTGGGACAGACGCATTACTGGATTGGAGAGCGGCCAGACGCCTCGGTCGTTCCCTGTCAGCTGCCAGAAAAACATCAACGCTGGCGCCCTGCCTTATCTGTGCAAATAGAAGCCCCGTTGATCCCACCATCAGCCGTACACTGACACCGGTTTGACGCTCGAATTGAGTCGAAATGTCGTGGGCTGCCCGCGCGAAGTTCGCTGCCACAGCAACCACCAACGGAGGCTCGCTTTCTTCCGCCGCCCAAGAAAATAACGGGCCTATCAAGCAACAAGCCACCAGTAGGCTATAAAAGAGAGGCCTCACCGAGTCGCCACTTAGAGCACACCCAACTCGCCAAGACGCTCCTGGAGATAGCTTCGGGCGGAATAGCGTTCGGAGAGGCGAACATCGGGACGAGGATGCAGGAATAGAGGCAGGGACATTCTGCCGGTATCGCGATAATCATCGTTGATGGCAACCTGATGGGTGGTTGAAGGTAACCAACCCTTTGACACCTCCTGAAGCATATCCCCGATGTTGACCAACAGCTGATCTGGTTCGTTAGGCACGCTGATCCATTTGCCCTCGCGACTCCGGATCTCCAGTCCGGGACCATCGGCGGCAGGAAGCAGCGTCAAAAAATTAATGTCTTCGTGTGGCGCTGCACGAGGGGCTTCAACATCAGCTGGAAGCGGAGGGTAGTGCAAGACACGCAGCATTGACTGCTGACTTTTGGCGATCATGGCGTGCAGAGGCTCCTCAAGGGAAGAGGCAAGCTCGACAGGCATCGCTTCCTGAATATACTCAAGCAAGGTCGACGCGAACGTTATCGCATCCTCATAGTGACCTGCCAAATCAGCACGCAAGGAATCTGGGCAGCGCCCCCACGGGTAGTATTGAAAATATTCCTTGAAGTCCTGTTGATCGAAACCCTTCGCATGCTCCGCCAATTCCAACGGCACATAACCATCCTGGTTGCGGGGATCAACCTCGAAGCAAGCGTCGGTCTCTCCTGTAAACCAATTCTGCCAGTCCTGATAAATCCGGCGAACACGGGGCATGTCTATCGGATGGTCAACGAGGGCACCAAAGCCATAATTCTGCAGGGACGCCACGAACCTCTCCCCAAAATGGGGATCTCGGCAGGACAACAAGGGCAATTCACTCATCAATGATTTCGCCCCAGCAACGCTCGCTCACGCATCCTGATCACGCGAGTGAGAGAAAAAAGCCGGCCAGCGCCGCGCTCATTAAATTCGACAAGGTTGCGGCCAACAAGGCGCGCAACCCAAAGCGGGAAATCTCATCTCGACGCATCGGCGCGATTGCCCCCAACCCGCCCAACAGAATTGCAATGGATGACAAGTTCGCAAATCCGCACAGGGCAAACACCACGATGGCGGAGGCATTAGCGGAAAACTCGGTAGCCACCCCCGAGTAGGCGACATACGCGACAAACTCGTTGAGGACCAACTTTTGACCGATAAGGCTGCCCGCTAGCTCCGCCTCTGACCAGGGTACTCCCAGCAACCAGGCCAAAGGCCTAAACACCCATCCAAGCAAGGCCTCGAGGGTCAAGGTCGGCTGCCCAATCAGGTCTCCAACCCATCCAAGAAGCCCGTTCAACATAGCGATTAAGCCGATAAACGCCATCAACATAGCCGCTATAGCACCCGCCATTTTGAATCCGTCCATCGCACCCGATGCCGCCGCATCGACAAGATTGATGTACCGCTCCCCTTCAAGCTTTACTCCCGGCTTCGGTTGCTCTGGAACAGCAGTCTCCGGCTCCATCATCTTCGCCATCAACAAACCACCGGGTGCGGCCATAAAAGAAGCCGCCAACAGGTACTCGAGAGGCACTCCCAGCGCTACGTATCCCGCCATGACAGAACCGGCAATCGATGCCATACCGCCCACCATGACGGCAAAAAGCTCCGAGGACGTCATGCCCGGCAGATAGGGACGGGCTACCAAAGGCGCCTCTGCTTGACCCACAAAGACATTGGCGGCCGCTGACAGAGATTCGGTATGGCTGGTTCCGAGCAATCGTCTCAAGCCACCGCCGATGATACGAATGATCCATTGCATGACACCGAGGTGGTACGACACCGAAATAAGGGCGCTAAAGAAAATGACAACCGGCAGAACGCTAAACGCAAAAATAAAGCCAAGGTTGCTGTCTGCGGCAACCAAAGGACCGAACATGAAGGCAATACCCGCCTGACTGTATTCAAGCAAAGAAGCAACGCGCAGCGACAAAAACTGCAATGCGCTCTGACCCCAACTGGAGAACAACGCGAGCCCACCAATCCCCGCCTGCAGGACAAAGGCCCATCCAACGGTTCGCCAGTTAATTCTTGATCGATCAGAAGACACCAGCCAGGCAAAAACAAGCAGCGAGCAGACGCCAATCAGGCTATTCATTTAAATTCCTTGTCCGAGAGAGACCTCGAGTCGGGCATGCTACCACCAATAGCCAGTTCAACCCGAGCGAGAAATTCCTTTTCAAAGTGACTGAAGTCGCCCGCGCACTGCGCCAGGCTGTCAGCGTCCATCAGGATGTGGAGGCCCGTCTCATCTTCCATAACAACGGCGGGTAATTGCCCCTCGGTGAAAGCCTTGAGTGGCTCCGGCTGTTCGTCCCTGTGTAGCCAAATAAGACCACACAAGCCGTCTTTCCCCTGCCGCCATGACTTGCGGCCGATGGGATTCCAGCCATGACTGAGATCACACAACGCGCATTGAGCAGCGCCCCGCAGCTTGCCGAATAGATATCCAAGCTCCCCCGCGATCGAACCGTCCGCGTTATAGATCGCAAAAAATTTGTGGGGGACAACTGTCATCTTCTGAGCACTGTGGAAGGACGTCTCAGAAGTCTAGCTGATTGCCCTGCCCTCGTGAGTCCCCCATTCGGGATAAAACCAGAATTTCTCCGCTAGTGGATCAGGCGCCTCAGCTTCAATTTCTCAGTATGTCTATCGCTGAATCAAAACGATCACCGACATGGGCCACGGGGGCTGTAGCCGAGCAGGCAGAAGAAGACTATGCTCTTGTTGTCGCCGCCCACATTCCATCACCGATCCGAGTTTGCCCAATGGCCGCCCTCACCAGCGATTACTTCCGCAGTTTGATGCAAATGCTATTCATTGGGTGTGTGCTTTTTATGTCGTGTGACTCCAAGGCTTGGTGGGACACAGAGCACAAAAGAATCTGCGAGAACGCCTATGCCCTCCTCAACGCCACCGCAAAAGCCGAGGTTTTGAGGCTCCTTGATCGACCCTTCGACGACGCCTGCGTCTGGGCTGACAACGTCAAATCAACACGTCCCCAGACTCGGCCGTGGCACTATCGCAATACTTTCCCAGGGATTGAATCTATTTCACAAACCGTCGCTCCCGACGAGGGAGATGCCATCACCGCCTTGCAAGAGCAGATTGCAATACTGGGTTCCGACGGCCCCAAAAAAGAGCGTCGCGAAGCCCTGATGTGGATCGGCCATTTAGTGGGCGACCTACACCAGCCATTTCACGTAGCTTACGCCGAAGATCTCGGAGGTAATCGGGTGTATTTGTCCCTGTCGTCCGACCTACAGCAAATACTGGGAGAAAGACGTGAGCGAGTGAACATGCATGCTGTTTGGGACGGCCTCATCAGTCGCTACGCACGTTACCTGGAGGCCGAAGGTCAATCCATGACAATGTCGCCAGATGGGGACGCCAACAATCAATCGCTCATCGAGCTAAAAACCCCTGCGGATTGGGCCGATGAAAATATTGCCATTCTAAATGACCCCGCGACGGGATACCTGCGCCCCTATCGTCAGGCGGTCCTGACAGAGGCTTACCTGCGAGAGCAGGCTCCGATTGCAATGGCCCGGCAGCGCCTCGCCTCTTATAGGCTAGCCCTGTTGCTCAATCAGCTATTTGCCAACCGGGAAGGCGTGCAGAAGCCGTAGTTTCCCTGCATTTATCCTGACGATAAAAAAGGCGCCCAAAGGGCGCCCTTCACCTACTGCGGGTCGTTTAGAAGCGATAGTTCAAACCGACACGTATTTCCCACAAGGAAGCCTCACCCACACGCGTCTCAGCTTGGCCATTGGCTTGCTGTGCTTGGGTTACACCGTATGGGAAGATGGGTCGCTCCATAACGCCCCAGTCGTCATTCAACAGGTTGGTCACGTTGTCGATGATGATGAATGCGCTGCCGCGATGCTCGGAGGTCAAACCTGGAAACTCTTGCGTGATACGCAAGTCTGCCTTGGTCCACCAGCTACCCTCTTGGTTGTTACGCGTACCGGGCTCAACCAGTACCACATCACCCTCGAAGTAAGGCGTAAAGCCGTAGGCATCCTGACCATCATCCTCTGGCAACACAATACTGTAAGGGGTACCCGAGTTACTCTGGACAAACAGTGAGAACCGAGTCTCATAGTTACCAAATAGCTCTGTCGCATAGTTCAGCACTGCGGTAAAGCGGTGCTCCACATTGTAATTAGATGTAGACAGCACCTCTTCCTCTGGATCAAAGAACGTGCGATTTGTGTAGTTAGAGAACGCGACAGAGGAGGTCATGGGGTTCACGTCTTTCGCATCGGTCCAGGCGTAGCCCAAGCGCATGTCTAAGCCAAAGTCGTAAGCCTTAAACAAGCTGACCGAGAAAGACTCAGACTCGTTGCCTTTCGAGCTGTTGGTCAGCACAAAGGTGCGAGTGCGTACACTGTCGTACACAGGACGGCCATCGGCGCTGGTACCCACTTGCTCCAGATCGCCGTGCTTATAGATGGCGGTATCGTCACCGCGGGTAATCTGTGCATCGGCTTGTAAAGTGTAGCCATCGCCAATTTCCCAAGTCATACCCAGCGCGTATTTCCACTCGGTAGGTGCCTCAAAATCAGGATCGAGGTAAACAATCTCAAAGTTGGAACCGTTGCCTGCCGCGACCTGGTCAGCCAAGCCCGTGGGAACACCGTAGCCCGGGCCACAGGTGGGTACGCCACTCTCACACAAGGTGTAGTCAAAATCGAACAGTGCGAGCGCCGATACATCGGAGAAGTCACCTCGACCCGCTCTGTACAGCGCCTGTACCGAGGTAGTGTTGGTGTTGGAGTAAACGTTTGAATACCACACGTTAGGGTTACCGCCAGAAAACAGTCCAACACCGCCGCGCAAGGTAATGCTATCGGTGGCTTCGAAGCTGAAACCGAAACGGGGCAACAACAGGTCTACGCCGTCGAGGGTTGCCGTATTTGAAAAGCCATAGTCGGCCACAAATTCGGGGTTCTCATTGGGTACGTCGTCGGTTTCGTAGTAGTCGTAACGCAAACCAAAGGTCAGCAGTAAACGATCGTTGAACTGCCACTCATCTTCGATGTAGAAAGTATTGACATCGTAGGCCCACTCCACGCCAGAGTCGGCGTCGACGTTCGTAATCGCGTTACCGTAGTAGACACGCTGAGCCAACCCAGCCTCAAAATCGTCGATGCTGTTAAAGCGAATTTCAGTATCGGTGTGCTGATAAAACAGGTTGTACACCTCGATCGACTCACGCTCAAAGCCAGCTGTGATGGTGTGATCACCCAGAGTGTAGTGACCGCGCAGCACCAACTGCTCGGTATCCCAATTCAGAGAGTTTGCGTGACGACTGTCATCGGCACCCAGGTAAACGTTTACGCCGTCACCGGCGCGAATCTGCATCTCACCAAAATCAGGACCCGACACTGACTGCTGCAGGAAGTTGACGTCGCTAATGCTGTAACGAACTTCGGTTGAGAAGTTACTGCTCCAGTCTGAGTACCAGTTCAGAGTGTATGACTCAAGCTCTGCACCGCGCTTGTAGAAGTGCTTGCTGAATTCAAATTCGTTCAGGTCACCGTCTGAAGGCGTAAAGTTGAAGGAATCGTTGTACATGTATGTGAGCGCTACACGTTGCGCGTCGGTTACATACCAGTCGATCTTCGCCAGATATTTCTCGTCTTCAAAGTCGAAGGGCTCGGCTTTTGACGTACCGGGATCGTAGCCATAAACGTCGTTTGCAATTTGCGCAATACGATCAAGCTCCGCCTGAGAGATCAGCACTTCGTTAACAGCCCCAGAGCCAATGGCACCACGATCGTTAAGGTCTACACCGTCGTACTTTTCATAAGCACCATAGAAGAACAGCTTATCTTCGAGGATGGCACCACCAATTTCGAAGCCATAACGGGTTTCGTCGTATGACTGCGAATCGATGGTATCGCCCTCGAGTTTGTCGCCGCGAAGCGAATCGCTACCGTAATCAAAGAACACCGAACCGAAGATCTCATTACCACCGGTTTTAGTCACGGCGTTGACGTTGCACGCTGAGAACCCGCCGTAAACCACGCTCATTGGCGCCAGCTCAACGGCTACGCTGGAAA
The DNA here is from genome assembly GCA_913056165.1 of uncultured Halieaceae bacterium. Classification (GTDB taxonomy): domain Bacteria; phylum Pseudomonadota; class Gammaproteobacteria; order Pseudomonadales; family Halieaceae; genus Luminiphilus. The sequence goes on along the minus strand of CAJXMD010000048.1, from coordinate 2,383 downwards.
TAGCATCATAGGGAAAAGGCATGCGCTGGGTTGGGTAGCCATTGCTGTTGAGACCAAAGCCGTCATTCAGGCGAATACCATCAACCGTCAGGCTATTAAAACGGGGGTTGGCACCGTTGCACTGAATTGAGTCAACACCGCGTGATTGGTCGATAAAAATGCGGGGATCTTGACCAATAATGTCGTTGATGTTGCGGTTAATGGCGGGGGAATCCTGCAGGCTTTGGAGATCAAAAATTGCCGTAGGCCCAATTGCTGTCTCGGCAACGGCCACACGTTGCGCCACAACAATTACTTCTTCTTCATCACTCAAGCGATAGTTCATAACCGCTGATTGACCCACCGCCAACAGCATGCCCTCTGTACTAGCCTTTTGAAGACCGTTGGCATCAACCGTTACATCATAGGCAACACCCGCTGGCAAGCCGCGTACTGAGTAACTACCATCGCTGTCGGTAGTGACAGTTTTGCTAATACCCGTAGTCGATGAGGTCACCACGACCGTGGCGCCGTCGACCGCATTGCCAGAGAGATCGGTCACCACACCACGTACCATGGCGGATGTCTCCTGGGCGTAAACGCTGTTTGAGGACCCAACGACGCCAACAACGGCGGCGCCAGCGATAGCACTGACGAGCGCTTTACGCGCGAACAACTGTGCGACGGACTTCTTCATGATGAAAGACTCCTGGGAAAAGGAAATGTTAAACGGACCGAACGTCGCTCCAGTAAGCGAACGCGTTGCATAGTATGGGATTAATCTGTTGTGGTCACGTTAAGCTGATATGAAAAAAATGTGACACCCCAGAGTGTCTGAGTCGAGAGCCGACTTGGTGCCTACCGGGTGCCCCCGGGACCCGCCGCCACTGTGACCCAGCGGACAAGTCACCCCGTAAAGGATCACACACCCTACTTAAGCACCCCCTTATGCGGCATTTACACTGGTTTCAGCAGGACCTCCGACTCAAAGACAACCCGGCGCTTCGGAGCCATGCGGCTGCTGATTCCCTGCTATGCGTTTATCTGATGCCTCGCCCCAAACCATGGTGCAATACCGTCGGTCTGGGACCTCAGCGGGATCGCTTTCTTCGAGAGTCACTTGTGGCGCTCCAGAGCGAGCTTCAGGCATTGGGACAGAACCTGATGGTCCTCGAGGGATCACCGGAGCTTGTGTTGCCTGATCTGGTGGCCAAATTCGGCATTACCGAGATCAGCCTCTCCCGATGCCACGGCTATCACGAAGCAAAGTCCCTCGAATTCCTTGAACGCAAACTTGAAATCCCGATTTCAGTGCATCGAGGTAACACTTTATTTGAGCCTGAGGACTTTCCTTTTGAACTCCAGGACATTCCCGGGGTGTTTTCCCCATTCAGGCGGCGGGTCGAATCCCTCAACATAAACAAGCCCTTAGCGGAGCCGGAGTATCTGCCTCCCCCCCCGGCAGCCCAGTACGACGATATCCCACCCTCTCTCCACGGCCGCCATCCGGCGCTGCCCTTGCCCGGTGGGCCTGCCGCAGCAGAGCGGCGTTTGCACCAGTTTATCGAAGTGGAAAGGTCCATCACTCGCTACAAGGAGACACGAAATTGTCTCGATGGCATGGATGGCTCAAGCACCCTCTCCCCCTGGCTGGCCAACGGCAACCTGTCAGTCAGAGAGGTCGCTCATCGTATCTTTAGCTTTGAGCGGGATCACACCGCCAACGAATCAACCTACTGGCTCTACTTCGAGCTGCTTTGGCGGGAGTTCTTTCACTGGCGAGCAGTCGTTGATCACCACAAGCTGTTCCGCATTGGCGGGGTGGCCGGAAAAACACGACAGACCCCTTTTGAGCCCCGTCAGTTTGCCCGGTGGTGCGCGGGAGACACGGATTATCCGCTGGTGAATGCCCTCATGCGTCAACTGGTTGCGACAGGCTGGATGAGTAATCGTGGCAGGCAGATTGCCGCCAGCTGCCTGATCCATGAGCTGCAGGGAGACTGGCGTTTCGGTGCCGCCTTCTTCGAAAAGCATCTGATCGATTTCGATGTGGGTAGCAATTACGGCAATTGGCAATACATCGCAGGTGTGGGTCACGACCCCCGGGGCGGTCGACAATTCAATCTGGAAAAACAGGCGCAACAACACGACCCCGAGGGGCTATTTACCCGAAAATGGGATGGCTACAGAGCACCTCAGCCGCTCTACATCAATGATGCCGCCGATTGGCCTATTACCGAGACAGACTCACGAGATGCGTAAAAAAAGTGATCTGCCAACTAAGGTTTGTCCAGTCTGCGAACGGCCCTTTACCTGGCGCGCCCGCTGGAAAAATAACTGGGCGGAGATTGTCTACTGCTCGCGTAAATGCAGCAGCCAGCGATACAAACTAAAGCGCCTCAAG
>CAJXMD010000047.1 GCA_913056165.1 uncultured Halieaceae bacterium | reverse complement strand
CCTTATGCGGCGTGCAGGTGGATGCATTCTTCTATAGACGCGTTCAAGGCCCTACTCCAACAGGTCAAGCCACAGGAAATTGAAAGCGTAGAAGTATTGATCTATCAGTTTGGATATCATTCCCTTAGAAAATCAGAGCCCAAGACATTACTTGAGCTGCAGTTTAGTCTCCCCCACATTTTTGGTTTACTCGCTAATAAGAACTCACTGCTCGATCTAAGGCTTGAGGACACACTTCACGAACCCGCCATCGAATTTTCCAGAAAAATTAATCTGGTCATGGATCAGTCTCTAGAGGATCTTTTTCAGAAAGAAAATAAGATTGCTGCTGAGGTAATCGTCACTGGCATCGATGGTAAAGAATATCGAGAACAAGTCCTCTCTCCACTCGGGTCGGCGGGAAACGAAATTAGTGCAGGCGCCCACCTCATTAAAATCAGAGCCTTGGTGGACGGATCTCCGCATCCACAGGTCAGAGAGCTTGCGTCTAGATACTTACCGTGATCTGTAGCCGCCCTGTCAGATTTAGTTCATACGATTTTATGACTTCTATGCTCTGATTAACCTGCCTGGCAATTCATCGGTGGGCTCTCCATTAGAGTAAGTCATTTCTCCTGAGACCAACGTCGCCACGTACCCCTCAGATAATTGCTGAAAACGCCCGCCCCCCGCTGGCAAGTCGTGCACCATAAAAGGTCGCAACGCCTTAAGATTCTTAATATCAATCACGTTTATGTCCGCTTTTTTACCCTCGGCGATCAGCCCTCGATCTTCAAGGCCAACGGCCGCAGCGGAATCGCGTGTCTGAAGCTTAACCAGAGTTTCAAGTTTTATGGGCCCATCAAAACCTCTATCGCGGTGCCAGTGAGTAAGCAATGTGGTAGGGAAACTGGCATCACAAATGATGCCGACATGCGCCCCTCCATCCCCGAGCCCAAGCACCGTATTTGGATGAAGCACCATCTCGCGGCAGGCATCCAAGTTTCCGTGTTGATAATTGGCCCTAGCCGTGTAGAAAAGAGTTTTGCCTCCATTGTCGACCATCCTGTCGTACATGAACTCCACTGGGTCTAGGCCCTGCGCCAAAGCCTTGAACGCCACGGTGTCTTGCTCAGATGGCTCATAGTTAGGTTGCTCGTCCATTTCCCATAACCATTTGCCGCCATCAATCAAATCTTCCAAACGCTCATATTCAGCGTCGCAGGGCTCTGCAATAATTTTCGCTCGAAGCTCTGGGTCTTTTAGCGCATGACACTTATCCTCGAGCGGAAGCTCACTCAATGCGCGAAAGCTCGATCTTCCTGAAAAAGGGGACAACGAGGATGTCAACCCCAATATCGCTCCAATAGGCCTTGGTGCCACCTGCCCAAGGATACGGAGCCCATCCGCATTAGCGATCTCTATTTGCGCGAGCACGTCGCGCCAACTCACTTCGCTAAGCTCCTCAGACAACGATAAGGAGAGCGGCCTTCCTGATCGCTCCACTACTTCTCTTAACAGAGCAAACTCGCTTTCCAAATCATCAAATTGCGATATCACCTGAATCACACCCTTGCCAGCATCGGCCAGACCCATAGCGATACCCACCAGCTCATCGGTTCCAGCTGTTAACGTTGGCGTATGGTCTCCGGAACTTGTTTTGTGATGCAGCCACCTAGAGGTGGAAAAGCCCAGAGCCCCCGCTTGCATGGCGGAGCACGCCAATTTTCGCATCTGGGCGACGTCCTCTGCAGTGGCAGGCAGTCGATCCACGCCACGCTGCCCCATCACATATACGCGCAAGGCCGCATGAGGAAGCTGGGCGCCCAAATCCATATCGAACTGGCGTTCCGACAAATAATTCATAAATTCGCCAAAGGACTCCCATCGCCAAGGGAGCCCCTCGTTCATAACAACCCCAGGAATGTCTTCAACACCCTCCATCAGTTCAATCAAGACATCGTGATCGGCTGATCGCACAGGTGCGAAGCCCACCCCACAGTTACCCATGACCGCTGTTGTCACGCCATGATGACTGGAGGGGGATAACCTACTAGCCCACGTAGCTTGCGCATCGTAGTGAGTGTGAATGTCTACAAAACCAGGAGTCACTATTGCCCCGGTGGCATTTATGACTCGCTTCGCGGTCTGCGTGATTTTGCCAACAGAGACGATCTTCCCATCTTTTATCCCCACGTCGGCGGTCTTTCCAGCCTCACCTGAGCCGTCAAAAACCGTTCCGCCAGAAATCAATGTATCGAGCATATCGGCGCCTCTGTTAAAGCGTATTCTTAAATATCGACCCGTCCTTCATGATTAGACGGATAGATTCAATATTCTGGTCACGATGAGGCGCGTCAAACCATCCCTGTCGAGCGCCTATGGCACCTAAATCGCGCAATGGGTTCCCGTCCACGATAAGCAAATCAGCATATGCCCCAACCTCAATGACACCGAGCTTTTTTGGATAGGGATTTAAAGGTCCAGTGAGTGCGGCCAGCTCCCCAGCTGTTGAGGTCATACCCCTTAACGCAAATAAATTTCCAAACAGGTGGCCCGCATACCATTTTTCAAAGTCAATGTGCTGCCGCATAAAGGGTCTTGATGACAGAGCAAAATCGTCCCCAAAGACCCATTTTGGCTGGTATTCATTGACAAGACCTACAAATTTTCTGGAGCCCTCGAGGAACAACTTAAATTTATGATGGGACGGATTTTTGGGATTCCCAAAATAGGGGTGCGCCATCAAACCATCGCTGAGTGCCGCCAGATTGGTTGAAAGAAATACTTCCTCCCGAACAATCCGCTTCATTGTTTCTTCATCGATGAGCTGAGCGTGATCAATACAGCGCGCACCGGCATCGAGGGCTTGATTGACTGTCTCGGTGGTGTAGGCATGGACGGTCCAATAGGTCCCCCAATTCCCTACCGCTTGATTAGCCGCATCGAGCTCTTCTGACGTATATTGAATGGTATGGAGAGGATCCTTTTCTGACGCCACGCCGCCACCGGCGTGAATTTTTATATAAACAGCGCCATTGGCAAAATTATCCCTGACAGCTGAAAGCATCTCGGCCCTGCCATCGGCGATTCGCGTCATATTAAGACGCTCTAAATTTGATTCGCTCGCACGCGGCAATAAGGAGTTTGACTGACTACGGAGCCGCAAATCACCGTGCCCCCCCGACTGTGATATGTAGGCTCCGGCGGGATAAATCCGCGGACCGTCTAGCAAACCCTCGTCGACTGCTTTTTTAAACCCATCTGCCATCCCGCCCATATCGCGGACAGTAGTGAAGCCCATCATGAGGTATTCCCGCGCTACCGCCGCGGCTCTGGCACCAATGTCCTCCCAGGTCATACTCTCAAGGCCGGCAACGCCGCCATCCACGAGAGCGTGTGTCAGATGAACATGGGAGCTGATCAAGCCGGGCATGAGCGTTCGGCCATCGCCGCTTATGATCTGAGCATCGACCGGATAGTTAGGCTCCCCGATAGCACTGATAACGTTGTCATTAATAACGACAGAGGTTGCCTCGGATAAGTGATCTGCGCGGCCATCCCATACCCGAACATCTCGGATAACAATACTTGAAGCAAACCCATCAATGGAAAACAAAAGAAAGATAGCCGAAAAAATCTGCGCTTCTATTTTTTTGATCCTCATTTTTCTGTCCTCGTACGTTTCTCCATAACTTATAGGCGCCATCCGGCCTGCTAGGAAAACGAAAATCACTGATCGCTGGTCAAAGGCTTTTGCGCTAACGGCGGAATTATGTGGTTGACCGCAAGTTACATCGGCAGCTGGAGATATTCTCCGGCGCAACGACAACCCTCAATCATAATTGTGGGCTTGAGGCTCCAAAGCATCTAGTGCAAACAATTAAATATCTTGTCATATCGAGCAATAAGTATGGCTCAAGCTTCCCCGTGTTTAGCTGTATGAGTTAAGACTTCTGAAACGCGCGAATTGACAAGTTTGAGTAAGACATCAACTGCAATACTGTCGTCTTAAAGTTTGGGAAACATACCGTGTTCAAGATAAGTTTTTTTATCAGAAAGCGCAGTGACGTTACTAGAAACGACTTCCGCACATACTGGCAAGGAGAGCACGCCGACCTCACTTTGGCTTATGTCCGTGATATCGGTGTCAAGCAATACATCAAATGCGAAGTACTCAAAGACCACCCTTTGACGAAGGCCAGCGTGAATTCTTATAGAACTGGGCCTGTCAGCTACGATTTTGTAGATCAATGGATCTTTAACGACATAGAGGATCTGAAGCGAGGCATGGCAGACCCTCGGATCCAGAGCTTAGCGAGTAAAACACACGTCAGCGAAGACGATTGGATCGATCTACCTCGCTCCAGTGTTCATATGTCTACCGATTTGGTTCAATTTTATCCAGTCGATGCAGCGAGGATAAGGGCAACAAGCGACGACCCCTACCTTAAGGTCTTCTACCATGTGCGAAGCCTTCCTCACATCAGTCGCGAAAGCGCGCAGCTTCACTGGAACGCCTGCCACGGCGGAGAGTCAAGGCAACATATCCATCTGTCTAAACACAAAAAATATCTTCAAGCGCATAAGATCGATTCAACCTTCGTTGATCAGCTCACTGAGCTCCGAGGTTACGAGGACGACCCCACCATCATTGGGCACGCCGAGGCATGGCTGATAGCTGACGCTGAAGAAAAACAACCCACTGCCGAGGAACGAGAAGCCAACAGCATGACTTTGGACGACATAGATCTTTTTACCGATAAAAGCCGGAGCAACGTGTTCTTAACAAACGAATCCTTTCTGCTAGACGACACCATCGTCACGCGACCCACCGGCGGCGGCAAGCGCATGCCAGAGTTCTTTTCAGCAATTTATTAGGGCTCAGATTCCTGGCCCTGCTCTAAGCTTGGATCCATCCGAGAAACGCGAAAATCTGAAGCGACTCAAATCGAAATTTACATCCTCGCCAACGATGAGACTGGCCATGATTTTGCCAGCCGCCGGTCCTATTCCGAATCCATGTCCACTAAACCCAGTAGCGACGTACATACCCGGGATAGAGCTCAAGCTGTCCATGACGGGGACAACGTCGGGAGTGGCGTCAATCATGCCAGCCCACACTTCTGCAAATTCGACATCCGCAAGCTGGGGGATATTTGCTATCAACCGCTGCCGGAACTCAGAAAGCGCTCTGCTGGAAGCCGCCGGATCATTGACTCGTAGTTTCTCGAAAGGCGATATCGCGTTTGGTCTCCATCGGCGGGGAAAAACACCTCGCTGAGTGGCATCGTTTCCAACTGCAAGTGATAACTCACTTGCGCTAGGCAAGGAGGGGATAAATTCGCGCAAGAACCTAAAGCTATTTGCTCCGATGTAGTGCTGACAAAATCCGGTGGCAACCGTATATCCACCATCCTCACGCCGGCGAATGCACACATCGCCAAAAGATCCCGCCCCCTCAAAAAAAGAGTCGACCGGAACAGTTCTCGCGACCGTACCTTTGACGGCCAGCTGCGGTAAGCGCACTCCCATATTTGATAGAAAAAGAGATGACCAAGCACCAGCCGCACAAAGCACAGCATTAACTTTTACAGTTCCGGCCTCCGTAACTACTCTGCTAACTCGCCCACCTTCAGTTTCTACTACCCTCACCGCGCAATTCTCTCGAATAAAGCACCCAGCGCCATGAATTGAGGTCGCAATGGTCTTTACAGCAGTGAAAGGTTCCGCTCGTCCGTCACTAGGAGTGTACATGCCCCCCAGCCATTTACCCGACTTTGCTCCAACCATCGCGCAGGCTGCTTCTGCGGATAACATGCGCGTGTCCAGTCCAAACTGTGTAGCAACGTTATCAGTCCAATCCTGAAACTCAGCCATTTCCGCGGCCGTTCTTGCCAGCGCGGCTATACCAGCCGGGCGAAAACCTATGCCATCTCCCAGTTCATGCTGAAGCTCTTGCCAGGCAATGTTCGCGGCCATAGCGATCGGCACTTCGTCAGGATCCCGACCCATGGAGCGAACCCAACCCCAGTTTCGAGAAGATTGCTCGCCGGCAATACGCCCCTTGTCACATACCAATACACTCAGCCCACGCTTGGTTAAGTCTCTCGCCGTGGTGATGCCAATCACACCTCCACCAATAATCAAGACATCGACAGACGTGGGTATTGGGTCCGAAAAGGATACCGGCGAGATTCCAAAAGATCTAAACATTCTCGTACCCGCAGCAATTGATCAAAGCCAAAAGATTGCCAGACGAGCCAAATCTTGGCTAGGCAATGCGGTTTTTTTAGTTATCTCGGCGAGGACTTCGCAGTACGTGTTTTGCCAAGCTTAGAACGTGAAATGATAGGTTACGGCTGGCCAGTCGTGAGACCATCAGGCCAACAGTAAATGAGAGGCTCTGCATGATCACGATTGATCTTAGCGACAAGGTCGCGCTTGTTACTGGCGCCGCACAGGGCATTGGATTCGCGACCGCCCGGGCATTTGCCATCTCTGGCGCTCGGGTCTTACTCGCCGATGTAAAGCCAGAGGTAGCAGAGGCGGCTAAACTCATAGTCTCTGAAGGGGGCGTTGCGCAACACATTTGCTGCGACGTAAGCCTTAGCGAGGGATGCAGAGCCATGGTTGAGAAGACTCTATCCACCTTCGGCCGACTCGATTACGCCTTTAACAACGCCGGCACAGGAAGCTACTACCGTCCTGTTGGAGAAGTTACTGGTGACGCGTGGGATCGAGTAATCAATAACAATCTATCCAGCGTCTTTTATTGCATCAAACATCAAGTTCCAGCCATGCTTCAGGAAGGGGGAGGCGTTATCGTGAATAACTCCTCGGTTCTCGGCGTCAAAGCGCTACCCGAGAGTAGCGTTGAATATACGGCCGCCAAGCATGGAGTTATAGGCCTGACTCGACAGGTTGCAGTCAATCATGGAGCCGACGGAATCCGCTGCGTCGCGGTATGTCCAGGCCTCATTGACACCTCGCTGGTTGATCCAACCTCTGACGGGGGTATAAAGGCTGGCGGTATTCCCGCCGCCCTTCGGAAACACTTCGTCGATCGCACGCCTTTGGGCTGTGCTGGCACACCAGATGTTATAGCTAGCGCGGTCGTATTCCTGTGCGCTGACCAATCTTCATTTATCAACGGATCTCACCTAGTGATAGATGGTGGGATGTCTCAAGGTTGAAGGCGTTGGCACCCTACAGCTGGCTGCCATCTCTTAGGATTTCTGCGGCCTATCTGGCCCTGGTAGTTGGATCTGGGTTTGCAACCGGGCAAGAGGCGATGCAATTTTTTGTGGCACACGGATGGCAGAGCTTTTCAATCGCGTTCATCACGCTGCTACTCCTCGGTTATACCGCTCAGGCCCTGATGCGTGCCGGCCGTCGTCACAACCTTCGAACGAATGAATCCGTCTTCCGTTACTATTGCGGTCACCACTTAGGTACAGCATTGACCTGGTATACGATGATCATGATCATCGCCGTAGCCGCGGTAATGTTCGGCGGAGTCGGGGCCACATTGAGCCAAGCATACGGCATCCCAGAGGAGATAGGTGCCGCTGCGATAGCGCTTCTGGTTGTAGCCACATTGCTACTGGGATTGCGGGGTATTCTTGGCTTACTGGGGTTTATGGGACCAATACTTATCGTTTTAACGATAGCAATTACAGGAACCGCGCTCTTCCAAAATCATGATCATCTCAATCTAGGTATATCCCGAGCTGATACGACGACAGTGCTTACCGCCACGCCCTATTGGTTCTTCTCGGGATTTCTTTACGTCGGTCTAACACTTCCGGGAATGGCCAGCTTTTTGCCTCAGGTAGGCGCTACCATCAACAACGACCGAGCCATCGGCCGCGTCGCCATCGTCGGGCCGACAACAGCTATGTTAACAATGCTGTTGGTATCGGCCTCGCTGCTCGCTAATTTCGATCTAGTTAACAAAGAACAAGTTCCCATCATGGCACTGGCAAGCTCAGTTATGCCGACTTATGGATCAATTTTTGCCGTGGTGATTGTTTTGGGCATATTCACAACCGTCACCCCTTTGTTATGGTCTGTCTGCTCCAGATTTTCAGATGAAGCCGAACCGGCTTACCGGTTTATAGTAGTGAGTCTGACTTCAATCGCGTTTTTAGGTGCAACCGTCCTGCCTTTCGGAGAGCTTCTCAATCTCATCTACCCGAGCATCGGATACGTTGGACTGAGTATTTTGGCCTGTATGATCCTCACTGATATCAGAGCGCTCGTTGCGCGCTGAATAGCCCTCCCCTAAACTCTGGGGCAAGTGATCACTCTTTCGTATAATCGATGGCCAGCACACCATCCAGTTTTTACGCAAATCTACTTGTCGTCAGTGAGGCAATCAGGCGCCAATATCAGGTTGACACTAACCTGATGTTAAAAAGAGCAGGTATAGACCTTAAAGCCGTCGCCAACGGTGACCAGAGGGTGCCTTTTGAAGCGGTGGACAAATTCTGGGGCTTGGCAGTCAAGGAAACAGGAAATCCAAGTATCGGCCTCGATGTGGTGGAGGACCTCAATCCGGCAGTCTATCGTTCTCTGGGCGTAGCCTTACTATGTAGCAGCACGATCAGAGATTTTTGTCTCAGACTTGTCAGATTTTTTGCTGTCATCTCCACCCTGGAAACCACTTCTTTTGAGGAGCTTGAGCATCTCGCAATCATCACTGATCACAGCAGCGTAGATTACTCACCCTCAACCTTAGGATGTCATGCCGATGCGTTCGCCGCATTCGTTGTTAAATTTATTCGAATTTTATACGAGCCCTCATATGCGCCATTAAAAGTAGAGCTCGGCTGGACGCCCCCAAAGAAATATCAGCACAGATATCAAGATTGGTTTAAATGCCCCGTAAATTTCGGCTTCGAAGATACTAACATTTATATTGATTCAGCTGATCTGAACGTAGAGCTCTCGGGAGCCAATCCAGACATCGCCATGCACAATGATCAACTGGCGATGAATGTACTTAGTAAAATGCAAAAGCTGGATCTACCTGACCAAGTGTATGCGCGATTGATTGAGTTTCTGCCGTCAGGCAACTGTAGTCGGGAGAGAATTGCTAGATCTCTGGCTATGAGCGAAAGCGCTTTTCAAAAGAAGCTTAAGGCCGCCGGTACTAGTTACCAAGAGCTCTTGGACGCGACGCGCACCGAACTAGCAAAGCTTTATCTTTCTGATCGAGACATGTCGGTGGACGAAGTTGCATACATGGTAGGGTTCTCGGACTGTAGCAATTTCACTCGGGCTTTCAAAAGGTGGATAGGAGCTTCCCCCCGGGAGTACCGAACATCCCAATCATTACAACCGTCGGCGCCCACCCGGACGAAGTAGCACAGGCCGCCTTTGCGACTCAATAAGAGACAATCAACCTCCTTCTCGCTCCGAGTACAATCCCGCCAGTCATTTAATCTCCTAAAACCCAGATAAGTTTTCCGGAATAAGCTTATTTTGACCCTATAAGTGAGCGAAATGACAAGCCGACAGCAACTAGGTTTGAAATCATCCATCTCAGATATTATTTATTGTGGGGATGTCTCATGTCAGCTAATCGACCCGTTGTTGTCTATGGCGCGAGCGGCTACACCGGCCGTTTAGTCTGCGAATTCTTGAGGCAATACCAGATCCCATTTGTCGCTGCGGGGAGAGATATTCAGCGCTTGGAAGAAGCAATGCGACAAGTGCCGGGAATCGAGAGCGCCGATTATGAAATTGTTGCGGTACAGCACACGGCGGAAGAGCTAACCGCGTTATTCAGCGGACGCCAGGTGGTTTGCAATATCGTTGGCCCTTTTGAACGCTTTGGCGAAACGGTAGTCCAAGCCGCATTGGCGGCCGGGATTCACTATATCGATACTACTGGTGAGCCCGCGTTTGTCGAACTCCTAAAGGAGAAATACGGCGCACCGTTCAGGGAAAAGTCACTGACGCTAGCACCATGCACTGCCTACATGTATACACCGGCAGAGATTGCGGCCCGAATATGCATCGAAGAGGAGGACGTAGATTCTCTGGAAGTGGTCACTGCAGGTACTTTCGTTCCCACCTTCGCCTCGACGCAGTCAATCTATTCTTTATTCAGCCATGATGCGCGCTACCTCAAAAACAACGAATTAATACCTTGGCCCCCCGCTAAAGGATACGATGTAAGCGTTCCAGGATTCGCGACTACTCAACTCATGCACCCCTGGGCTGGGGGGAACCTGCCCTTGGTTTTCAAGGATCACCCCACCGTGCACTCTCTAAAGCAACTCAGTGGAAATACTGATCGCGAACTCATGGAGGGCCTGATAGCTATGCAGGCACAATTTGAGAAAGACGTCAGATCCCTACCGAGAGAAGAGCAACGATCTGCTCTGGAAAAAATAGTTGACGCTATCGAGCCGTTTATGCCGCCGCGCGAACTAACACTGATTCACCGGAGTTGCGACATCGCCACCGGCACCGGCTCCGCCGGAGGGAAGAAAGTGGTCATCCAAAGCACAAGTCCTTACACACAAACGGGTATATTCCAGGCTGCGACGGCAAACAAATTATTAACCGATAAACCTCATAAGGCGGGCTTTTGCACCGCCTGCGAGGCAGTAGGCTTTAGATATCTGCTATCGCAACAAAAGGCATTTCTTCCTGTCAAACTAAGCATCTCTGACTTTTAGCAATGCGCATCATCGACTTCTTTGAACAGGGCGTTAGCTACTACCCTGACAATACCGCGTTTTGCGATCAGTCATCTGAATTTACCTATGCCATGGCAGATCGCGAGGCCAGAAAAATTGCGGGGGCGATCCGAGGCAACGGCTTCCAAAAGGGGGATCGAATCGGCGTTTATTCCCCCAATTCCAACCGGGCATTTTTGACGCTGCTCGGTTTAATGCGGTCCGAAGCGGTTTGGCTACCCATCAATCCTCGCAACAGTACGGCATCCAACATTGATTTGGCAGAACGTTTTGGTATGTCGCTCATGTTCTATTCAGAGAGCTTCAATCAAGAGGTCCAAGACATAAAATCAGCGGCAACCGGCATTCAGTCATTTGTCTGTATCGATGGAAAAGGCTCCGTTGGCATGTCTCTAGAAGACTTCTGCGATGGGCAACCAGACACGCTGGCTCTCGGTCCTGAAGAGCCTGGAGAGTTAGCCGCAATTTTCGGCACAGGAGGCACAACGGGCAAGTCGAAGGGCGTTTTGATGGGACACTCCTCCCTAGAGGCTTTTTTTCACAACTACCATGCCCACTTTAGCTACCAGGAAGGCAGCGTCCATCTTGTTGTGGCGCCAATGACTCACGCGGCCGGTATTATGGGATGCCTCCATTTTCCGAGGGGAGGAAAAAATGTCATTTGTAGCTCCCCTGATCCGCTATCAATTATGGCGGACATAGAAAAATATCAGGTAACGCACCTTTTCCTTCCCCCCACCATCCTCTACATGATGCTCGCGCACGACGAAGTAAAGAATTATGACTACTCGTCGTTGCAGCACTTCATGGTGGGTGCGGCCCCAACTTCATTGGAAAAACTCAAGGAGGCCTGCAAAATTTTTGGAACTTCAATGACTGAAGCATACGGGCAAACAGAAGCCCCAGCGGCGATCACATTGAAAGCTCCTTGGGATTACCTTGATCAACATGGCAACATTATTGAGCACAGACTTCGAGGAATTGGCCGACCCGCCATCTTCAATAGAGTCAAAATCCTAGACAAAAGTGGCAATGAGGTGCCTCGCGGTGAGCCCGGAGAGATCTGCGTCGCGGGGAAGTTGGTCACGCAAGGATATCTTGATGATCCCGAAGCAACGCAGGAGGCGTTCCGAGATGGCTGGCTCTGGACCGGCGATATCGGAGTAATGGCGGCCGACGGCTACATCGAAATTATTGATCGACGAAAAGATATGATCATCTCGGGCGGCTTCAACGTGTACCCCAATGAAGTGGAACAAGTCATTACTGAAATTCCTTCGGTGCAAGAGTGCGCAGTTATTGGCATTCCAGATGAAAAATGGGGAGAAGCCGTTAAAGCCTTTATACAGCTAAAGCCTAAGGGAGAGCTGCGTGAAGGCGACGTTATAGCTTACGTAAAAAAGGAGCTTGGTTCGGTTAAGGCCCCTAAATCGGTTGATTTTGTCGACGAACTACCCAAAAGCCCTGTCGGGAAAATACTAAAAACTGAGCTCCGAGCACCCTACTGGTCGGCAAAAAATAAGGCCGTAAATTAGTGAAACACAAGTGCTATATCGCCGGCATTGGCATGACGCCTTTCGGCAAACATTTGCAACGAAGTCTCAAATCACTCGCTCATGAGGCGGTACTCAGTGCGCTTCGCGATGCCAATTTATCGCAGTCAGACTTGGGGGCCGCTTGGGTCGGTAATGTTGGCGCTGGCGTCATCTCAGGGCAAGTATGTGTGCTCGGTCAAGTTGTACTCAGAGATATTGGAGTAGGCGGCATTCCGATCATCAATGTCGAAAATGCTTGTGCTTCCTCGGCAACCGCGTTTCAACAGGCTTGCTCAATGGTCTCGCTTGGGGCACATGATGTGGCCCTAGTATTAGGAGTAGAGAAACTCTATGCCGAAGACAAGAGCAAAACTTTCTCAGTATTTGCCGGCGGTGTAGATATAGAGCGACAGCATGAGTTACTCGAAGAAAAAAAACACCGGCGAGAAGCACTAAGCACGAACATCGAAGACACCGAAATTCAGGAGCCCCGTTCTCTGTTTATAGACATTTATGCCGAGTGGGCCCTCGATCACATGCGCAACTACGGCACGTCGCGAGCCCAACTCGCGGCAGTGTCTGCAAAAAACTCCCTGCACGGCTCGCTGAACAGTTTGGCTCAATACAGATCTCAGATGACTATTGACGAAGTGCTGCTGGCCAAAGAAATTCTGTGGCCACTTACTCTGCCAATGTGCTCTCCGATTGGCGACGGTGCAGCGGCACTGATCGTTGTTAGTGAAAAAAAAGCTCGGCAACTCGGCATGAAGGATATGGTCAAGGTGGAAGCATGCGAATTGCGCAGCGGGCACGATTTTAGCTCTGAGGCAGATATTGAGCCTGCGCGATTAGCTGCAAACCACATTTACGAGGTGTCTGGCATTGGCCCAAGAGACCTTGATGTTATAGAACTCCATGACGCGTCAGCAATTTCAGAAATTCTGTATTACGAGCATCTAGGGCTTTGTAATAAAGGTGAGGGCGGCATCCTGGTGGAATCCGGATCTACAACTTTGGGGGGGGCGATACCCGTTAATACTTCTGGAGGGCTGATGCGAAAAGGGCATCCAGTCGGCGCGACCGGAGCCGCCCAACTAGTAGAACTGTGTTGCCAATTGAGAGGCATTGCGGGCAAGCGGCAAGTCGCTAAAGCCAGGACAGCTCTCGCAGAAAATGGCGGCGGCTATATTGGGAGCGACGTGGCGGCACTCGCGTTTACCATTCTATCTAAGTAACCCTATGAATCCTGCGATCCTTGAAATTCAGCAATCAATTATTGGAAATAAAGCTGAAATTCACACGGCGTTTGGCTCTAAACCGCTTATTTACGCAGACTACACCGCCTCCGGACGCGCGCTATCTTTCATAGAAAACTTTATTCGAGATCAAGTACTACCGTTCTACGCGAATACTCACACCGAGGCCTCGCACACTGGCGCCAGAACGACAAGGCTACGTGAGCAGGCTCGTCAAATCATTCGTGGGGCCGTTAATGGAACCGAAGAGGACCAAGTAATCTTCTGCGGCTCAGGGGCTACAGCAGCCATAAATAAACTAACCGATATATTGAACTTACGTTTACCCGGCGATTTATCAAACAGATATCAATTGCTTCAACAAATACCTCGACACCTAAGGCCTGTGGTATTCATCGGGCCGTATGAGCATCACTCAAACGAATTACCGTGGCGTGAATCCATTGCTGATGTTGTGAAAATACCGTCTTGCTCGCAGGGAAAGATTGATCTCGATGCGCTTGAAACTGAGCTGAGAAAATACAAAGAAAGACCTTTGCGGATCGGAAGCTTTTCCGCCGCCAGCAACGTCACGGGGATAAAATCCGAGGTGCAAAAAATCACTCGGATATTAAAAAGATACGACGCCCTCGCGTTCTGGGACTATGCTGCCGCGGCCCCCTACGTTGATATCAATATAAACGGCGAAGACGCTATCGATGGGATTTTCCTGTCCCCACATAAATTTATAGGGGGGCCGGGCGCAGCGGGTGTTCCGGTAGTCAAGCGAGGAATCATCTGCAATACGGTACCAAGCGCTGTCGGTGGCGGCACGGTCCAGTATGTGACGCCGATTGATCATCACTATGTCACTAATATTGAGCAGCGAGAAGAAGCCGGAACGCCCGACATCATTGGATGTATCCGAGCCGGCCTTGTCTTTAAACTTAAGCAAGAGGTGGGGGTTCACGAGATATTGAAAAGGGAACGGCGGCTCATCACCCTCGCCACAGACCGACTTAGCCGGTGTCCCAATATTGAGATTTTAGGGCCCCAAGAGGGTGAGCGTATCGGCATATTCTCGCTCAGGTTCATGCATGGAGACAAAGACTTACATCCCGGATTTATCGTCGCTCTCTTGAATGACCTTTTCGGCATTCAAGCCCGTTCTGGTTGCTCCTGTGCCGGTCCATATGGCCACTATTTACTCGACTTAGATCTACAAAGAAGTCATGAGTTACAAGCGCAAATAATGGCTGGTCATTCAATACTTCGCCCCGGCTGGGTCAGGTTGAATTTCAATTACTTTATCGACGACGACGAATTCGATTACCTTCTAAAGGCTATCGAGCTGTTGGCAATGAACGGATGGCGACTTCTATCGTCTTATCACTACGACAATCGCGATGGCGTGTGGAGACATAACGATTACGCGACAAAGCCAACCGGATCCTTAAATGCCAGCCTTCTGTGCCCCTCATCATCAAGCGAGAAGCCTAGAGCCCAAATGTACGATCTTTCTAAGTGTTATGAAGACGCACACAGGACGCTTTTGAACATTAGTCATGCGACCACATGCCCCATTGAACTTCCGGAGGAGGCAGAGAAACTAAGATGGTTCAAGCTGCCACAAGAAATTGCAACTTAACTGTCACCTGCACCGCTTTATTTGCTCCGCTAGGCTCAGTTGCCAGTGAAAACCGGCTCTCGTTTTTCAGTGAATGCCGTGAGCGCCTCCACGCAGTCTTCACTGACCTGCATACACTGTTTCTCGCGCAGTAAACCGTAATCCAGCGTGGCGTCTACCGCTTGGCGCAGCAAGCAGTTCAGCGTTTGCTTGGTGCCCTCAATGGCCATCCTAGGTCCAGTCGCGAGCCGCTGCGCCTTTTCAAACGCCATCGGCATCAGGTCTTCCGCCCGCACCACATGGCGAATCAGTCCAAGCTCTTTGGCCTCCGCTGCAGTGAGTCGATCCCCGGTCATCAAAAACTCTTTTGCGTTGTGCATACCTACTAACAGCGGCCAGATTGCCGCGCCGCCATCACCCGCCACGTAGCCCGCAATCACATGGGTATCCGCGAATATCGCCTGCTCAGAGGCCACCACAATGTCGGCAAAGAGTGCGAGGGTGGACCCCAGGCCCATCGCATAACCGTTTACCGCCGCAATAATCGGCTGGGGCACCTCGAGAATATCGAGGATGATCTTTCTGCCCTCCTCCACCATGGAATCTGTTTGCTCCCGGTTCATCGACAGCCCGTGCTTTAAATCGCCACCCGCGCAGAACGCTTTGCCAGCGCCCGTTAACACCACCGCCCGGGTTTGCTTGTCGCGGGCGATGTCGGCGAACACCCAAGAGAGCTCCCGATGCAGTAGCTCATCGGTCGCATTGAGCGCCTCTGGACGATTCAACGTGACTTGCAGCACGCCACCTGAACGCTCAAAAGCAATGTGCTGATATTTCTCGTATGCCCTCATGCCTTTTCTCCACCGGGTTCGGTTGTACCCTCTCTCATGATGCCCAATATGCTCGTATCTTATTGAGTATTGTCACCGTCTTTTTCAGAAGAAGCGTTTTTTCCTGCCGCAGGTAAAGTCAATTGCCTCTTTATCACCGCGTTGACTGACACCCTGCTTCAATTAACACAAGCGATTTTAAGCCGCGCTCTACACTGTGATAACGGTCCAGAAATGAGGTCGGCGTAATGCGCACACCCTTCTGCAATGATGTCGGTATAGAAGCCCCCATCTTCGCCTTTACTCACTGCCGCGACGTGGTGGTTGCAGTGAGTAAGGCAGGCGGCCTTGGCGTACTGGGCGCCGGGTTTATGGACGTTGACCAGTTGCGTGAAGAACTTGACTGGATCGACGCTCACATCGGCGATCGCCCCTACGGGGTGGACGTCGTCATTCCGCAAAACTACGTGGGCCGAGATGAAGAGGGCCTCACAGAGCAAGAGCTGGAAAACAAGCTGTGGGCTATGGTACCCAACGAGCACCTCGCCCTCGCCGAAAAGCTATTAAAGGAGCACGGCGTTCCTCCCTGGCCCGAAACAGGCCGTCCTAAGATATTCGGCTGGACGCGCCAAACGGTAATGCCCTGCCTCGAAGAGGCGCTCACTCGCCCCAAGTGCAGGCTCATTGCCAATGCCCTTGGTACCCCCCCGGCTGACGTTATTCGGCAGGTTAAAGACAGCGGAAGGCTGATAGGCGCACTTTGTGGCAAAAGCAAGCAAGCGATTCAGCATCGCGATGCGGGCCTCGACTTTGTGGTGGCGCAGGGCACCGAGGGTGGCGGGCATACAGGGGAAGTTGGCAGCATGGTGTTGTGGCCCGAGATCATTGATTCGGTCAGTCCTTTACCAGTTCTTGCTGCGGGAGGCATTGGTAACGGCCGCCAAATGCTCGCCGCGATGGCGATGGGCGCGGCAGGCGTTTGGACCGGTTCCCTGTGGCTTACCGTGGAGGAAGCCCACGCGCAGCCCGCGCAGAAAGAGAGCTTCTTGAAAGCCGGGGTGGATGACACGGTGCGCACCAAAGCCTGGACGGGTAAGCCCGCGCGGGTCTTGCGCAACCACTGGACAGATTCCTGGGACGACCCTGAGACGCTGGAACCCCTGCCCATGCCACTTCATGGCCTGGTCACAGCAGACGCCATGCGACGCACCGAAACCTACGCTGGCGCAGGCAACACTCAAGACGTGGCGATGAACATCTGCGGCCAGGTGATTGGGCAAATTAATCAGGTGGAATCCTGCAAGTCTGTTGTCTATCGACTGATAGACGAATACCTGGCGGCACTCGAACAGGTAACCAGCCTCAGCGCCATCGAGTGACCTCGTTAATTGCGCTTGCTCGCATCGCGCTTCGAGTGCTCGGGCGATCTAATTCGCCTGAAAAGCGGGATTTAACTCAGGGACCGTAATTACGTTGCTGCGGTCACTGACTGCGAGTTGAGCAGATCTGCCAGCGGTTGCAAGGCAGGCGCGATCAGGGCGGCGCCTGCGATACAGGCAACACAACCCACAAGAGATAGGGACAGGATCACTGCATTTCCGTCGGCAAAAAGGTTAGCTACCGCTAAGCCGCTCGACCATAGCCTCGCGCATCACAAACTTTTGTATCTTGCCCGTCACCGTCATCGGGTACTCGTCAACAAAGTCGATGTAACGCGGGATCTTGAAGTGAGTGATCTTGTCTCGGCAGTAATCCTTCACCTCATCTGCCGAAAGCTCATGGCCCGCATTGAGCTGAATCCAGGCGCAAACCTCTTCACCCATTTTTTCATCTGGAACACCAAACACCTGAACTTCGGATATGGCGGGATGCTGGTATAAAAACTCCTCTATCTCCCTCGGGTAAATGTTTTCGCCTCCCCGAATGATCATGTCTTTGATGCGGCCAACAATCTGCACATAGCCATCGCCGTCCATGACCGCCAGATCACCCGAGTGCAACCAACCGCCCGCATCAATAGTCTCGGCGGTACGCTCGGGATCATTCCAGTAACCCTGCATCACAGAGTAACCCCGGGTGCAGATTTCGCCTTTTTCACCAATGGGCACTACGCGCCCCGATTCGTCAATAACCTTGATCTCTACCCACGGTACCGCTCGACCTACCGTTTCTGTGCGCCGTTCTAGTGAGTCATTGGGAAGGGTCATATTATTGATAGGACTGACTTCGGTTTGGCCATATCCAATCAAAATATCCTTCATGTGCATCTCTGAAATCAGCCGCCGCATCACCTCAACCGGGCACGGCGCGCCCGCCATGATGCCCGTGCGCAGAGTGGACATATCAAATGAGGAGAAATCCGGATGGTCCAGCTCCATAATGAACATGGTCGGCACACCGTGAAGCGCCGTGCAGCGCTCGTCTTGCACCGTCTTTAATGTATCGAGTGGATCAAAGGCCTCGCCCGGAAACACCATCGTAGCGCCATGCGCAACGCAAGCCAGCACTGACAGAACCATGCCAAAACAATGATAGAGGGGCACGGGTATGCAAAGCCGATCCTCAGGGCTCAGTGCCATTGCCGCACCCGTGAGGTAACCGTTATTGAGAATATTGCAATGGGAAAGTGTCGCGCCTTTGGGGTTACCC
>CAJXMD010000046.1 GCA_913056165.1 uncultured Halieaceae bacterium | reverse complement strand
GGGGGATGGCAACAACATGTGCCAGTCCTACATCAACGCAGCGAATTTGCTCGATTTTGAGCTGGTAGTCGCCTGCCCGGAAGGCTACGAACCCGCAGAGGACCTGATCGCCCAAAGCGGTGACCGGGTCCGAATTGTTCAGGATCCAAAGGAGGCTGTCTTGGGCTGCGACCTACTGGTGACCGATGTGTGGGCCTCTATGGGTCAGGAGGAGGAGCAGAAGATCCGGGAACAGGCCATGGCACCCTTCCAGCTCAACGCAGCATTACTGTCAAAAGCCAAACCAGACGCACTGTACATGCACTGCCTCCCGGCACATCGAGGCGAAGAAATAAGCGCCGAGCTAATGGAGGCGCCAGATTCGATCATCTGGGATGAGGCCGAGAACCGGCTGCACGCTCAAAAAGCCTTGATGGAGTTTTTGCTTGGATAGACGGCGCGTGCGGGCTCATGACAAATTTATGAAAAAAAACCGCGGCTATCCACAGCCTATCCCCTTCGGCGATAGCCATATTTTGAAAGCACTAAAAATCAAGTAAGTGCCTACTAACCACCCTGCCAACACCCTGTACACAGGAAATTCAGCGAATTTCGGTATTGCAAAACGCGCCATACCCTCCTATCTTGGGGGTTCGGGCGGTCTATACCCCTACATATGGGGTTTTAGCCCTCAAAAGCGCTAGACTCAACCAACAACAACCCAAATCTGGAATATGCAGGCCAGCTACTGGCTTTTTTTGACATTGACGAGGCTCAAATAAGATGCAAACAAGCACAGAAGTAGGAACGTCAACGCCTTCTCCTGCCCCAACCTCAGACTCGAATACCGATGTAGGACAGCAAGCAAGACTTCAGGCTACCGCACCCGGCCAACTCCGGGTAATAAAACGAAATGGCACCGTGGTTGCCTTTGAAGACAGCAAAATTTCCGTGGCAATCACCAAAGCCTTCTTGGCGGTAGAAGGAGGAACGGCAGCGGCCAGCAGCCGCATCCATGAAACAGTGGCAAAACTCACCGAGCAGGTCATGACAACATTCAAGCGTCGCATGCCCTCTGGCGGCACTATGCACATTGAAGATATTCAGGATCAGGTAGAGCTGGCGCTAATGCGTGCCGGCGAACATAAAATAGCTCGCGACTACGTCATTTATCGGGAAGAAAGAGCAAAAGACAGGGCCGCCAAGGCAGCGCTTTCGCCTGAATCAGAAGCCGCGGCGAGCACCATAAATGTAGTGCATGCCGATGGATCGCGGGCACCCCTCGATATCGATCGAATTCAAACCATCGTGACAGAAGCCTGTGCAGGGCTGACTGATGTGAGTGAAAACGCCATTATCGATGAAGCGTTGCGCAACCTGTACGACGGTGTAACCGCCGCAGAAGTTAGCACCGCATTGGTTATCACTGCGCGAACGTTGATCGAGCAGGAACCTAACTTCAGCTACGCGGCGGCGAGGTTGCTACTGGATGATTTGCGTGCGGAGGCACTCGCATTTCTTGGCGTGGCAGAAGCGGCAACCCAACAGGAAATGACTCAGCACTATCCATCGGCATTAACTGCCTTTATACAACGAGGGGTGGAGCTCGAGTTGCTGTCACCAGAACTACTCGAGTTCGATCTCGACAAGCTGGGGCAAGCACTACTGCCCGAGCGCGACCTCCAATTTAGCTACCTGGGCTTGCAAACCCTGTACGACCGTTACTTCATCCACGCCAACGATGTTCGTATAGAGCTGCCACAGGTATTTTTCATGCGCGTGGCCATGGGGCTCTCCATCCGAGAGGACGATCGCAACGCCAGGGCGGTAGAGTTTTACCAACTGCTGTCCTCCTTTGACTACATGAGCTCAACGCCAACACTATTCAACGCGGGCACATTGCGCTCACAGCTTTCTTCCTGCTACCTCACGACAGTTCCGGATGACCTGTTTGGGATCTATGGGGCTATTCAGGACAACGCAATGCTGTCAAAGTTTGCTGGCGGCCTCGGCAACGATTGGACTCCCGTACGTGCCATGGGTTCCTATATCAAAGGCACCAATGGCAAGAGCCAGGGCTTGGTGCCGTTTCTGAAAGTAGTGAACGATACTGCAGTAGCCGTAAATCAGGGCGGCAAGCGCAAGGGGGCTGTATGTGCCTACCTGGAAACCTGGCATCTGGATATCGAGGAGTTTCTGGATCTGCGCAAAAATACGGGAGATGACCGTCGTCGTACTCACGATATGAATACGGCAAACTGGATTCCCGATCTGTTCATGAAGCGCGTATTCGAAGACGGAGATTGGACCCTGTTTTCGCCCAACGATACGCCAGACTTGCATGACCTCTACGGCACGGCATTTGAAACACGTTATGCCGAATATGAAGAGATGGCTCGCAATGGCCAGCTCAAACTGCACAAAACCCTCAAAGCTCAAAACCTGTGGCGCAAAATGCTCGGCATGATTTTTGAAACGGGTCATCCCTGGATGACTTTCAAGGATCCCTGTAACCTGCGCTCTCCCCAGCAGCACGCTGGCGTTGTGCATTCATCGAACCTGTGCACAGAGATTACGCTTAATACCAGTGCTGATGAGATCGCCGTGTGCAACTTGGGCTCGGTCAATTTGCCGCAGCACATCGAGAATGGCTCACTTAACATCGACAAGGTTCGCAAGACGGTGCGCACTGCCATCCGCATGCTCGATAACGTCATCGACATCAACTACTACTCGGTGCCAGCGGCGGAACAATCCAACATGCGCCATCGCCCTATTGGTCTTGGACTCATGGGCTTCCAAGATGCGCTGTACAAAATCGATGTGTCGTACGCCTCAGAAGCAGCCGTCGAATTTGCCGATCGATCAATGGAAGCCATCAGCTATTTTGCGATTGAAGCTTCCAGTGAACTCGCTGAAGAGCGGGGTCGTTACTCAAGCTATGAAGGATCCCTCTGGAGTCAGGGTATCTTCCCTCTGGACTCACTCGATATCCTCGTACAGCAGCGTGGAGAGCAGTACATATCGGTCAATAAGGACAAGACCCTTGATTGGGATGCCTTGAAGACCAAAGTGGCTGCCAACGGCATGCGCAACTCGAACGTCATGGCGATCGCGCCAACAGCGACCATCGCCAACATCACCGGCGTGTCCCAGTCGATTGAGCCGACGTACCAAAACCTGTACGTAAAATCGAACCTGTCGGGCGAATTTACCGTGGTTAATCCCTACCTTGTCGCCGACCTGAAAGCCCACGGGCTCTGGGACAAGGTCATGGTTAACGACCTCAAGTACTACGACGGTTCGGTGCAATCTATCGATCGTATCCCCGACGATCTAAAAGCCAAATACTCAACCGCATTTGAAGTGGAGCCCAGGTGGCTGGTAGATAGCGCAAGCCGACGTCAGAAGTGGATTGACCAGGCACAGTCACTCAACCTGTACATCAACAACGCGAGTGGCAAAAAGCTTGATGTCACCTATCGCATGGCTTGGTTCAGCGGCCTTAAAACGACCTACTACCTGCGCTCACTGGCGGCCACAGGTACCGAGAAGTCGACCGTTGAAACCGGAAAGCTAAACGCTGTTTCATCAGGTGCCGCTGCGGCACCCCAACCCGCACCGGTACCCAAAGCATGTTCTTTGGATGATCCGGACTGTGAAGCTTGCCAATAACCAAACAGATTGAATTAACGGAGTATGACAATGCTTACTTGGGATGATTACAACAACGAAGAAGTACTAGAAGCGGCTCCACCACCCGTGGTTACGAAAGCCGTAGAGAAGGTTGTGGAGGAAGTGGTGGCACCTGAGCCCGAGGCCGCTCCTGTTGCGGCTAACAATGAGGGAGTTGCTGCCGATGCTGAAGCCGCCGCCGCGATGGCGAATGTGCATCGTGCAAAGGCTGCGCTAGAAGAGCTTGATGTGGCGCCAGGTCTTGAAGAACTCGAGATGGGTGCTGCCCGGGTCAGCGTTGATGAAAAAGCCATGATCAATTGCCGTGCTGACCTGAACCAGCTTGTGCCCTTCAAGTACGACTGGGCATGGCAAAAATATATCGATGGCTGTGCCAATCACTGGATGCCGCAAGAAATAAACATGACGGCTGACGTGGCTACCTGGCGTAGCAGTGATGGCCTGTCAGAGGACGAGAGACGCATCGTCATGCGTTCTCTCGGCTACTTCTCCACCGCCGATTCACTGGTGGCAAACAACCTGGTCCTGGCCCTGTACCGACTTATCACCAATCCCGAGTGTCGTCAGTATTTGCTGCGACAGGCCTTCGAAGAGGCCATTCATACCCACGCTTATCAATACTGCATTGAATCTCTGGGTATGGACGAGGGTGAAGTATTCAATATGTACCGCGAGGTGCCCTCGGTAGCGGCAAAAGCGGCATGGAGTCTCAGCCACACTCACAGCCTGTCAGATCCAAACTTCCGAACCGGCACTCCCGAGAGCGATCAGGAGTTGCTGCGTAACTTGATTGGCTTCTATTGCGTCACAGAAGGTATTTTCTTCTACTGTGGATTTACTCAGATCCTGTCCATGGGCCGTCGCAACAAGATGACCGGCGTGGCGGAGCAGTTCCAATACATCCTGAGAGATGAGTCAATGCATCTCAATTTTGGTATTGATGTCATCAACCAGATTAAGCTGGAGAACCCTGGCCTGTGGACGCCAGAATTTCAGCAGGAAGCGATCCAGATGATCCTCGAAGGTACCGAAATCGAGATTGCCTATGCCCGCGACACCATGCCTCGAGGCGTACTTGGCATGAATGCATCGATGATGGAAGAGTACCTGCAATTCATTTGCAACCGTCGTCTGACGCAAATTGGTTTGCCCGAGCAGTTCCCCGGCGCGCAAAACCCCTTCCCCTGGATGTCGGAAATCATGGATTTGCGTAAAGAGAAGAACTTCTTCGAGACACGGGTTATCGAATATCAAACCGGCGGAGCGCTAAGCTGGGATTGATCCCGCGGGGCCAGCGCCTTCACAAAAAAACCGCGATTCAATCGCGGTTTTTTTATGCCCACATCTCACTAGTTAATGACTACTCTGAAGGATCAATACAGATTTGGTCGCTAGCCAGCCTGCCCCGTCGCCAAGTCAAAACGATAACGAGGCAGCGACTCCAGAATGGCCCGCCCATAGCGCCGCGTAAGGAGCCGACGATCGAGCAAGGTAATCCGTCCACTGTCCTCTTCGGTTCGCAACAAGCGGCCACTCGCCTGCACCAATTTTAGCGCGGCATCGGGCACGCTGATTTCCATAAATGCGTTGCGGCCCTGTTGTTCAAGCAGTTCTGCATGAGCAGCATCCCGCGGATTATCCGGCACCGCGAAAGGAAGCTTGGCAATGACCACATGCGTGCAATAGGCACCCGGGAGATCAACTCCTTCGGCAAAACTTGCAAGACCCATAATGACGCTGGCTTTGCCCTCGTCAATATTCTGCCGGTGGGTCTCCAGCAGCAGACTTTTGCTCAAGCTATCCTGTACCAACATGCAGTGAGGCAAAACACCCTCAAGACCCATGACCACAGCCTCCATTTGTCGCCGGGAGCTGAAAAGAACCAGTACACCAAGGTCATTGGCAATCAGCTCAGGCAGACATTCAATAATCTCTGCCGTATGCGCGTCAGCATCACCCGGCTCCTGCTGTAGTGGTGGAATGGAAAAAACCGCCTGCTGGGTGTTAAAAGGACTCTCCACTCGCTTGTATCGAGCACCATCGGGAAGTCCGGTCATCGCTTGGAGACGATCAAACGATCCCAATGAAGACAGGGTCGCCGAGGTCATCACCACCCCCGCGGCGCGCTGCCAAATATGCTCTCGCAGCAAATCTCTCGCCAAAATCGGACTCGCTAAAAAGTCGATTCCGTTGCCTGTTCGGGATTGACGCAACCAGCGCACCCAAGGGTCATCGAGATCCTGACTCGATGCGCCGTCATAGCTACGCCACAAATCAACCTGACCCTGTGCGCGAACAACCATTCCCTGAGCATTAACAAGATACGCATCCAACGTGTCGCGCTGAGCAATGTCCACTTCGTCCCGCCGATTATCCAGTGCGGCTTCGAGCCTTTGGGCGAGCTCCAGCTGGTGAGACCAGGCCACTGCCAGGCGACCCGCCAAGGCTCTTAGCTCGTCTGGGGCAATCCCCAGCTCGAATCGAAACTCTTCTTGCTGATCAACTTGCCGAGCAAGAAAATCCTCGGCCCAGAGTGCTGCCTCATCATTTAACTGCGCTGTGTCATTCAACGCGATACCCAGCTGCTCGAGCACATCGTGCTGCTGCGTGATATCGGCGAGGTCATCCGATTGAGATTCTAACCAGGTAGCGGTCTCCATCAGGGCCTGACGGGTGCCGACAGTGCGGGCAACCAAGGTGAACTGACTAAGGCATTTTTCCGCAAGCTGGTGACCCTCATCAAAAATATAGATGCTGTCCTCAGGCGGCGGCAGAATCGCGCCGCCACCAAACTTGAGATCCGCTAACACCAGATTGTGATTGGCCACGACCACATCCGCATCCTGTAAGCCATCACGCGCCCGGTAAAAAGCGCACTGGTTGATGAAACCGCACCGCCGACCTCCACACTGGGCCTGATCAGTGGTCACCATACGACGCAATCCATCATCGAGTACTGTGGGCCAGCTATCGAGATCTCCATCCCACCGGGAAGCTGAAAGCGACTCCACCATGGATTCCATGATGGGTCCCGCTTCCTCGATGGCGAGGTCAGCCACTTCATCCGGATAGAGGGGAATCAACGCGGGAGCGGAGGCACCGGCCAGGTGATACTCCAGCTTTTGAAGGCAAACGTAGCGGCCCCTGCCCTTAGCCAGCTGCACGCTGAACGTCAGGCCACTGTGCTCTAATATATCCGGCAGATCCCGGTAAATGAGCTGCTCCTGGAGTGCCACCGTCGCCGTGGCTATCACCAGTTTTTTTTCCCTGGCCCGCGCAATAGGCAACGCGGCCACACAATAAGCGATCGTCTTGCCGGTGCCAGTCCCAGCCTCGACCACAGCGATAGGTTCAGGGGCGTCAGGATCTCCCAAGGCGTTAGCGACCTCCGCTATCATCTGACGTTGCCCCCACCGCGGATTTAACTTCCGGTGCTCAATGAGCGACTGATAGGCATCGCGAATCTCGTCCTGTAACGCCGGATCGAGCAATCAGATCTCCCCAAGGACGCGACGCAAGGGGTTGGCATACATCGCAAGAGCAAGCTCGCGATGATCCTCGGGCATTTCATCAATGCGTGCATCAAACTGCTGCCGAGTGATTGTGCCGGGATGAACGGAAACGTCAGGCACCTGATTGGTTCCGTTCAATCGTTGCCAGGCCCAGAGCGCATTTTCAAACAGCCGATAATGCGTCCTCATATGTTCATCGAGAGCGGCAACAACCGAGTCAATGGTCAGCTCATCTCCACGGATCGGCAAACCAAAGCTCAGGTGAACATTACCTTTCTCGCCGGCGATTCCCCTGCCTATCGACAGAACATCCTCGTTGTCTGCCTTCTGGTAGTCCTGGCCACCGGCAAGCTCCGCCGCTTTGCTGGCATCACAAGGATCTAACTCATAGGAAATTGCGACCGGCACAATATTGAGGTTGTTGAGCACCGTCGACAGCGTTTCAGTTTGTTTATCCCTACTCAGGGACAACATTTTGATCACTGCAGGCTCCGTCTTATCGATCCCCGTCTTGGCCCTTCCCTCTCGCTGGGCTATCCAGACTGAGCTGCCATTACTGTCTATCGTCGAGCGCACAAAAGCCGAGAGCTGTTGCGATGCTCTGAGCTGTTCGCGCGGTCCGCTCAGATTGCGTCGAACGATGAAACTTTTGTTAATGCGCATCAAATCCGCGACCCAGTCCTCCCGGAGCAGATTGTCTCCAATAGCGATGGCCATGGTTCGATGGCCTGCCTCATAAATAAGCTGGTTGGTATAGCTGGGATCCATGACGATATCCCTGTGATTGCTGATCAACAGCCAGGACTCATCGGCAGAAAGCTTCTCCAATCCTTCACTGCTGAAGCGGGAGGTCCGACCAATAAGCCCCTGAAGTTGGGGCGCTATCAACGACTGAAAATGATCGACCGTGGTGACATCGCGAAGCTCTCGGCGCAACCAACGGGCAACTAGCCAGCGAGCTACTACTGGCAATACCCGGTAAAGCGTGGGGAGCTGCAATTTAGCAAGTGCCCCATGAAAATCATGACTACCCAGAAGGCGTGCAATGACCGCTGGCACCTCTTCATCGCGGTAGGGCCTGATGTCGGCAAATGGGTCGTCGCTATTCACTAAATTGATCTCTGTCATGCCTCATTTTTCACCGATAAGCTTCGGCTGAAGTACTGCACCCCTAACCCCGTTTCTGCTAGGCTACGCGCCCCATATCCGACCACTCACGGAAATCGAGGACGCAACATGGACGCTTCCAACGCCCTGCTCATGACGCTAGGTGCTGCTTCATTATTGATCAGCTGGATTATTCTGCTGACTGTGTCCTGGAAGGAGGACTACGCCTGGGGCCTATTTTCCCTGCTTTTACCCCCTGTCGGCTACTTTTATGGCCTGTTTCAGTGGAATAAGGCCGGACAGGCCCTCTGGGTCGCCATTTTAGGTTGGGTGCTTATCATTCTAAGCTGGTAGCTTTAGAGGGCTCGGTGAGTCCAGTCATATAAACATTGACAGTGGGCAGCCCTTTCCGGACAATTCGCGACTCTTTTTTACCCAGTCTCGGAGCATAACGTGGCTAATTCACCCCAAGCGCGCAAGCGAGCGCGTCAAAACGACAAGCGGCGCGCCCACAATGCCGGCCTTCGCTCTCTCGTACGAACCAAAATCAAGCAGGTACTCGCCTCTGTAAATTCCGGGGACGCCAATGCGTCACAGGACGCACTCAAGCAGGCTGTCCCGGTCATCGACAAAATGGTCTCCAAGGGCATCATTGCCAAAAACAAGGCAGCACGGCACAAGAGCCGATTGAACGCCAAGGTCAAGGCACTGGCTGCGGGCTAAGTCTCTATCACTCGACACCCAACCGGGTGTCGAGATGGCGGTTTATCTCGGCTTCCAGTTGCTTGCGAAACGGTTTCGCCAGCATTCCCAATTTTACCCGACCGGTGACGCTATCATGAGAGACGACCACTGTTCCGGTAAATCCTTTACCAGAGAATGAAAGCGTGTCCCCCTCACGATCCAGTCTCGACGCAAATCCCTCGAGAAAATCTGCCAGCTCTGCGATTGCGGATTCACGAGCTTGCTCATCCAAACAGTGGGGCCTGGTTATTTCAATATCAGCCATCGGAACCTGCTCCGGCAACAGCCTTTCAATGATACTACTGCGGTCTCTCGCTCACAGACTAACGCCATAAAATCTGACTGACGATGAGCGAAATAACTGATTTTTCCAAGCGCTTTCTCTTTGAGCAGGCGGATATTCGCGGGGAAAAGGTCACTCTGAAGCAAGCTTTCAAACAGCTGACCGCGGGTCATGGTTATAGCGATACCGTGAAGGCCCTAATCGGTCAATTTGCAGCGGCCGTGGTGTTAATAAGCAATAACCTCAAATACAGCGGAAAGATCATTTTGCAGGCCCAGTCCGCTGGGCCCATCTCACTTCTAATGGTTGAGTGCACCAGCGATTCGACCATTCGTGGGATCGTGCGGGGCGAGGTGAAAACGGACAGTAGTAACCCTTGGATGCTGCTAAAAGAAGGGCAACTGGCCATCACTATCGAGCGTGAGAATGGACCACGCTATCAGGGCATCATCGCCCTCGATACAGACTCGCTTGCGACCGCTCTCGATGACTATTTTTTACAAAGCGAGCAGTTGAATACACGGTTCTGGCTAGCCGCCAGTGGTGAATGCGCAGCGGGCCTTATGCTGCAACAGCTGCCTGCGCAGCTGAACCAAGATGCCTCCGCTAGAGACGAGCAATGGCAGCACGCAGTGGTACTCGCTGAGACCATCGAAGCCTCGGACCTCCTAAGCCTCGCGCCTGATACTCTGTTGTACCGCTTGTACCATCAGGATCCGATAAGGCTTTTCCCTCCCATACCCGTGGCGTTTCACTGCCCATGTAACCGAGAGCGAAGTCAAAATGCCTTACAGCTGTTGCCATCGGCCGAGCTCGAAGAGATGCTCAATGCCGATGGCCACATCGACATGAACTGTGATATTTGCGGTCAAGCCTATCGTTTCCTCCGTTCGGACTTCACTGAACTCGCGGATCCGAGGATCCTGCATTAGAATGTCGACCCAACAACACCGTCAAACCAACCCCCCCCCGGACCAAACAATGACGAATCAACCAGAGGCTTCTCAAGCTCAGAAGTACACCGATTTACCCTCTTCAAAATTGATCGAAATAGCGCTGGCGCGGGGTGAGGGTGTTTTATCAGACACCGGGGCGCTCCGAGTAGAGACAGGAGTGCGTACAGGCCGCTCACCAGCGGACCGCTTCATCGTGAAAGAACCGTCCTCAGAAGACGCTATTGATTGGGGATCGGTCAATAAACCCTTTGATGCAAGTCGATTTGACGCCCTGTGGGACCGCGTTAAAGCCCATGCTCTTGATAGCGATCATTTCGTGCAACATCTGCACGTAGGCGAGCACAGTGAGCACTATCTTCCTGTAGAGGTGACCACCAGCACCGCCTGGCAATCCCTTTTCGCACGCAACATGTTTATCCGGGCCGCCGTATTCAATGCGCAGCACAAACCCGAGTGGAAAATTCTCAATGTGCCGGACTTTGTTTGTGACCCCGAGCGCGATGGGACCCATTCGGACGCCACTGTCATCGTCAATTTTGGCCAAAGAAAAGTGCTGATAGCCGGTATGCGCTATGCGGGGGAGATGAAAAAGTCGATGTTCTCCGTGCAAAACTTCCTGCTGCCCGAGAAGGACGTGATGCCGATGCATTGCAGCGCCAATGTGAGTGAAGACGGCCAAACAACGTTGTTTTTCGGACTTTCGGGCACCGGAAAAACCACTCTCTCGGCTGACCCGGAGCGTTATCTAATCGGCGACGACGAGCATGGCTGGTCAAAAGGATCCGTGTTTAACATAGAGGGCGGCTGCTACGCGAAGACCATCAATTTGAGCCAGAAAAACGAGCCAATCATCTGGGACGCTATCCGTTTTGGAGCGATCATCGAGAATGTTGTGCTGGATGATTATCGACATGCAGACTACGACGATACCAGCCTGACTGAAAATGGCCGCTGCTGCTATCCGCTAGATCACGTTGAAAAACGTGTCCTCGAAAACGCGGGCGGCGAACCGAAATGCGTCATTTTCCTCACCTGCGACGTATCAGGGGTCCTACCCCCGATCTCCATTTTGTCGAAAGAAGCGGCTGCCTTTCATTTTCTGTCGGGCTATACCGCACGGGTGGGATCTACCGAGGTGGGAGCGGAAGCGGGGATTCACCCCACGTTTTCAACCTGTTTCGGCGCGCCCTTTATGCCGCGACCCGCTGGAGATTACGCCGAGCTCCTGATGAAGCGTATCGAGGATTTTGGCAGTCAGGTGTATCTGATCAATACGGGCTGGACCGGAGGCTCCGGGGCTCCGGGTGGCAAGGGATCCCGCTTTCCAATCCCGGTGACCCGAGCGGTAGTCCACGCGGCACAGAGTGGCGCTTTGCTGAATGCAGAGACCCGACATATCGACACCTTGAACCTTGATTTCCCGGTCTCCATTCCGGGAGTGGATCCCTCCTACTGCGACCCGAAAGCGGGCTGGGGAGATGACACCGCCTACGAGGAGCAGGCAGGCAAGCTGGCTGCCCTGTTTCAGGACAACATCAAAAAATTCGAGGTTAGCGACGCAATTGTTGCAGCGGGGCCGTGCGCCGCTTAAACAAGCGTGGGCCGTGCGCCGCTTCAGCGAGCGCTTAACTAGCTTCCTTACAATAGTGGTCGATGAAGCGCTGATGCTCGGGTAGCTGACCCACCAAGCGCTCCACTGATCCGTGGATGCCATTGAGAAAAGCGCTAAGCTCATCGTCATCCATCATATTGACGATGGGATGATACTGCTCTGGATAGAGACCTTGTCCGAGCATCACCTGAATCCAGGAATTCTCCCCAAAGAGCTCCGTCGGAACCTTAAACACCCGTCCCGTCTCCTTAAAAAGCTCGATACGATGTTTGAGCGAGTCGGGTATTTCCATGCTGCGGCAGTGACGCCAAAAAGGCGTGTCGGTGCGATCGGTGACGTGATAGTGCAAGATGATGAAATCCCGGATGTTTTCGATTTCAAACATCATCTGGCTGTTGAACTCGTCAATATCTGGCTGGCGCACCCCGTCGTAGGGGAACATTTGCATAAATCGCACTACTGCCCGCTGGATCAGATGAATACTGGTTGATTCAAGAGGCTCCATAAAGCCACTCGACAGTCCCACAGCAACACAGTTCTTTACCCAATGGCGACGGCGAGTCCCGGTTTGAAACTTGATCGGTCTGGGTTCGGTAACGAGTTCCCCCTCGAGATTGGCACGAAGCTTCGCTTCAGCCTCATCCCGCGACCAAAATTTACTGCAGTAAACCAAGCCATTACCGGTTCGATGTTGGAGCGGAATACGCCACTGCCATCCTGCTTCATGGGCAATTGAGCGGGTGTAGGGGATGGGCGGCCCGATATTTTCTGTTTGCACCGCCAGCGCACTGTCACAGGGAAGCCAATGCTGCCAATCATCGTAGCCGGCATGCAGGGTCTGCTCGATCAAGAGACCCCGGAACCCGGTGCAATCAATGAAGAAGTCGCCGGCCAGAAGCTCGCCTGACTCGAGCTGGAGTCCAGTAATGAAGCCGGAGTGAGGATCTTGCTCTACGGACTGAATCTTGCCCTCAATCCGCTTCGCGCCGTGCTCCTCTGCCATTTTACGTAAAAACTTGGCGTAGCGAGCCGAATCAAAATGATAGGCGTAGTTAAGGTTCTGATTGGGAAGCACTGCGAACCGGTTGTGTTTCGCCGCCAGCCATTCGTTGCAGTACTCACCAAACTCCTTACTGATGCCCAACTTTTTGCCTTTAAGCCAAAAATGCTGGAAGCCAGCAGCCCAACAGTCTTTACCAGTGAAGCCAAAGGAGTGAATATAGTTCTTGCCGACGTCGTGCCAGTTTTCGAAGGAGATACCCAGCTTAAAGGTGCCTCCCACCGCGCTGATAAAGTCCTGTTCCTTGATCTTCAGCAGCTCGTGCAAGGTGAGCAAGGTTGGAATAGTGGCTTCACCAACCCCAACCGTGCCGATCTCTTCCGACTCGACAAGTGAAACCCGCACCGTCTTTCCGAGAAGCTTGGCAACTGCAGCCGCTGCCATCCAGCCGGCGGTTCCCCCCCCTGCGATCACTACGTGTTCAATTTTTTGCCGTTCCATGTCGCTACTCCATCAGGTCGCCAACACCTGGTTTAGTTCAATCTCTTACGTAACTCGACCCTGAGTCGCTCCGCCTCTGCTTTATTAAGAGGCCCCAGACACCCTAGCGCCTGCTCCGGGATATGTGCCGTCACCACTGGATCCTCGTTAAAAATGTAATGCTCCATCAGCAGCTTCCATGCCTGTCTCTGGGCCGCGGGCAATTGCCGGATGGCTAGCACCCCGTGCAATAGTGCATGAAAAGGAGACCCCAAATGATCGGCACTGTCCAGCCACCAGTAATTGATAAGCAAGTTGAAGTCCGACAAGGCTTTGACATGGTGCCACCACATGCTCGGTATAAAGATCGCATCGCCGGGCTCGAGCACCGCGGTCTGGGCATGCTCTAACGCCACCTGAAAACGCGGAAATTGCTCAAAATCGGGGGCGTCAAAGTCCACCAAGCTGATCGGCTGGCCCGAAGGAGTCCGGTCGATAGGCCCTATGTAAAGGTTATTTATCTGGTCGAGTGGAAATAGCGTAAAACGGCGTCGACCGCTGACCACGCAGGCAACATTACTGGGAAAGTCGTAATGAGCGGATACAGTGGTGGCATTTCCCAGCCAGAAATTCACCAGCGGATTGCCTGGCACGGTCAACTTGTTGTAATCCTGAAAGCCGGGCAACCAACCGTCAACCGGAGTAGAGCCTACATAAATCGACATTGGTTCTGTATTTGAAGGATCCTGTTGTTCCCTGAGTCGCTGAAAAATATCGCGCAGTGGTGCGCTACCGCTACGAAAGTTGAAGCCATCAAAGGAGTCGTTGTATCCGAAGCGTCCCCGGGCTTCACAGGGGGCAACGTAGGCGGTAACCGGCTGATCTGTTGCAAAGCTGCCAAGGTATCGCTCTGCAGAATCAATCGAGCTGTCACCATCGCTCACCGCTGGCCAATGGGCAACAATGCCGCGCATAACAACCGGTTCCTCGCTCGCAAAAACCCAATCGGGAATCACACCGGGATCAATCCCCTCCGCAGTCCGAACCGGTGTCGCATCGGTGTAGTTCATTGAGTACGGGACTGTCGCTTTTCTTTCAGGTCAATGAGGCGGCGCAGATTCGACATGGAACCAAGCATCATGAATAACGGCATCAGGAAGCCCTCGCTGGCCAGAGTCGCGAGCTGCTCGCCGCTGAGCCCTCTGACCGCATCCTCGTTAACGGTGGAATAGCCGAGCAGTTGATTTTTCGATCCGTCCCTCAAAGTAATATCCATCGTGACGGATTCGATTAACTGCCATTCTGAAAGACATTGGGTAAATCGCCGGGTCTGTTCCGCGCCCTCGTGGATTGTCTCGAGAAGATCCGCGATCTGCTCCAAATAGTCGGTTCTCCCGCCAAGCGGTTGAAACAGGGCATCACCCTCTTCGCTCTTGCTAACCCGAGGGTGTGCCAAATCGATACTCAGCAGGCGAACCTGCTCTCCATCCTCAACCGTGTGCTGTCCGATCAGGAATGGGCCACGCCGCAAAAACGCCGGCTTAATGAGTCCTAGCCACTCGCGCCCCTCGAGAAAAAGATTTTCGTGAGACTCAAACCCCAGGATAGCTACGGGGATGAATCCGCCCTCGGACGACTCCTGAAGAAGAATTGGGAAATCCGCTTGGAGATCTCTGAACTCGAACAGATAAGCGGGACAGCTGTGTAACCCATCGCCATATTCGACGCCCGTGGTGTTGATAACCCGGATATCCTTGTGGTCGACATTATTGAGTATCTGTAAGTCCGTCATGGGCTTTCGGTTCCGTACGCTGTTATCTGATACCTGCTATCTGATACCCAGCTAATTTTAACCCGTTGTCAAAGACAAAAAAGCTGCCCGGGGGCAGCTTTTTTGTAGCACTACTTGCTGATGTATCAGAAGGTATATCGGACCCCAACGTTGTATCGAGCGCCCTGCTGCCCCACAAACAGCGGCTGTGACTCGCTCCGACCGTAAACGTAGGTGGTCTCATCAGTGATATTAATAGCATCGACGAATATCCGAAGGTTATCCGTGACGCTGAACTGAGCGCCAATATCCCACTGCTCGTATTCGTCGGTGAACGTCGGTGGGATGGCGCCAACGTTGGCTTGGCCGGTTCCCGCGAGGAAGTCATCACGCCAGTTATAGGCAACCCGAATCGAGAGCCAGTCATTTTCATAGAAACCAATTAGGTTTGCAGAATCACCCACACCAGCGATAACAAATTGCTGAGTGAGATCCGTAACATCATAGCTGGTATCGGACTCTACGAAGGTCGCGTTTGCGATAAAGCCGAACCCGGTATCCCAGAAGCTATGCTGTAGGTTGACCTCCCAGCCATCCACCGTGTCGTCATCTTGGTTGATAGGCGCGGTCACGCGGAAGTTGGCGAGGGCATCACCGGATTGTCCGGTGATAGTGCCATTGTCGGCATCGACGCCTGGCGAGCCCGCCTTGTTCTCCAGAATCCAATCATATAACTCACCGCTGGTCGCCCCCGATCCAAGAGCAGCGCGCGCTTCGTCAGCGTAGGCCCCATTACCCGGGTGGTTCAGGTCGAAGAGAGTCTCGTTGAACTCTGCGAAACCGATAAAGTTGGTTACGTCCTTATAGAAATAGCCAACAGAGAAATAGCTGCCTTCGGCGTAATACCACTCGAACGACAGATCAAGGTTATCGGATTCAAAAGGCTTCAGGTTTGGGTTACCCCGCGAGCCAGTACCACCGTCAATTCGCAGCAGCTGGTCAATGGTCTGTCCGCCCTGAATATCTCGGTAGTTTGGTCGGGTCATGGTTTTGCTCCATGACAAGCGAGCAACCATATCTTCGGTGACCCCCACCTTGATATCGAGGTTGGGCAGCACGTTGTCGTAGCTACCGCTCAGCTCGGTAAAGTCGCCGGATCCCGGCACCGCACTAAATTCATTGCCGCCAACCCAATCGATACGATCGTAGTTTGGCGCCAGGGCCTGGGAATCGACGTCAGTTTCTTCGTAGCGAACACCCAGTCGAATATCTACGGGCATGTAGCCGATATCGAAGCCCATATTGACCTGGAAGTACGCAGCCAACTGTTCTTCGGTAGTGCGTCGATCAGAGCTGTAGGTGCTAGAGGCGCAAAGACCCGTGCCACAATCACCCATATCGGGCACAAAGAACGTGGACGCTTCACCGCTAGCCATCAGCTGCTCGGTGCGAGCAATCAAAGCAGGCATATCGTAGGAATAATATGTCGTCACTAGATCGGGGTCATTGCCACCGGATATCTCATCGAAACGTCCCGCAGACGAAACCTCTGTCATCAGGTCAGCAATTGCGCCGGGCTGGGTAACACCACCCCATGCATCACGCTGAACCGTAGAGCCTGCAGAGCGGTTGTTTACCTCGGTGAACTCGATACCAAAATCGATACTCTTCACAAAGCCGTCGGGATCGAAGTCGAAGTTACCACCCAGCCTTGCCTGCTCGATATCCATCTTGGCGTAGTTGTTGGCAAACACACTACCGGTGACGATCATGTCATCGGGGCTAAGGGGATTAGACAGATCAAGGGCTAGAACCGGTAGTTCACCTCGGTCGAAATAGGTTGTGGTCTTCTCACGAGAGAACGCCGCGATTGACAGCAACGCAGAGCTACCATAGGGACTGTCGGGGCGCTGCTCTGCACTAGAATCATGGTAATCAAACATTAGCGAGAGACGGTCGGTTACATCCCAGGCCAGATTGAAACCAATCGACTTGTTTTCTGCCACAATCGCGTCGCTGCCTGCACCCATTGCAAAGTCACCGCCGCCACCATTGTATTCAGCATAAGTGGTGGGAGAAGCGTTGGCATTGTTGCCGTCCCAAACCGTTTCCTGACCACCAAAGTTATACCAGGCTGAGTAGTTGGTAAAAGTGCGCTCAAGTTCGACTTCCGAATAGGTATAGTCCACTGTCGCGGTGATGCGGTCGGTAGGCGCCCACTGCATGGTCAACTGACCATTGGTTCTGACCCGATCCCACTCCGCAAACTCGTAACCCGTGTTTTGCGGGACTGAATACCGCTCATCTGGGCTGGTGGTCCGATTCTGCTGGGTCGCTAAATCATAGGGAATGCCGCCCCACTCGGAGGGACGCGCGCTACACCAGCAGTTGTCTACGTCACCAGCAAACGATCGCCAGCCACCAACGCTTGCGGTGGCGGCGCCGTTGTTGCGCTCCTGCCGCACCGCAGACAAGGCTATACCTACCGTGTCATCTAGGAAGGTGTTTGAAATAAGCAAGGACACCTCTGGGGTCAGATCATCGCCCGATTCTGTTGAGGTATCGTGCATCGCGGACGCTGCGACTGTGGCGTTAAAACCAGGAGACTCGAGAGGACGCGTAGTGACAATATTAATGGTTGATCCGATACCACCCGTAGGAACATCGGCTTTGCCGCTCTTGTAAACCTCAACTCTGGAGATACCCTCGACGGCCAGATTACTAAAGTCGAAAGAACGACTATCACCGCCGGTTGTAGGCATTTGCCGGCCATTCAGCGTGACCAGGTTAAAAGCGGGGCCAAAGCCACGTACGGTGACGTACTGCCCCTCACCCCGGGTTCGATCAATGGCCACCCCTGTCACCCGTTGAAGCGCTTCCGCGAGGTTGGTATCAGGAAATGCACCGATATCCTCCGCAGTAATCGCGTCGACTACGCCTGCATCGTTGCGCTTGATGTCTGCAGATTTCTCGAGGCTCTGACGGATACCCCTGACAATAACCTCTTCCATTGCCGCATCTGATGTATCAGCCGAAAGCTGATCTGGTGCTTCCTGCGCAAAACCCAGCTGAGATGCCACCGCAAAGGCGACACCCACAGCTAAAGGCGCTCTTCGGAATTCGACAGGATTGCTCACTTTTTTCCCCTTTTTTTGGCCAATTATGCCACTTTTTTGCACAAATCGAATTTTGGAAATATTAACCCCCCCTCTGGAGAAAACCTAGGTGTAATGACCCTACGTCTGAGGGGTCAAAAATTAGTGGTACCCTACCCCTGGAAAAATACCAGGTGTAAACCACGACCCGGGCCCTAGAATTTCTGACCGTGGTGAGGTATGATACTTGGTCAATTTTTTCAGTTGTTTTTATTGGTCAGTTTTATCCATTAGGTTTATGGGTTAATTTAGACATTTTATCGTTCGATTTTATCAGTTGATT
>CAJXMD010000045.1 GCA_913056165.1 uncultured Halieaceae bacterium | reverse complement strand
AGTCCCGCAGCATCGTCTTCGGCACCGTTAATGCGACTGCCTGTAGAGAGTTGTTCCAAAGCGGTATTCATATGCCGGCTAGTTTTAATTAGGGCATTTTGGGTAAAGGCGGCAGCTGTATTGGAGTTGACGATCAAACTGAGGCACTTATTAGAGCGAATAAGGTAAATATCGGCTTTATGGGGAAAATATTGATACCACAGCGGGTGAAAGCGTGGCACGGCTAGCGGCTTAAGTCCGCTCGCGTATGACTTTTTGGTGTTTCAGAAAAGTAAAAAATAGCCTGGCTCTTGGGTCGAGCGGCCAGAGATCAGTGAAGGCGCTCGTATATCCAAGCTCTCGCGGAACTTCACCATGTCGATGAGCACGGCAACTCGCGGAGAAGTTTTCAGGCTGGATGATTTATGAGCGCAACCTGCCTCTTGACCTTGGGTGCCAGCTTTTGCTCATGCCATGCCTAGCACTCTCCATGGATATTTGCAGGTCGATTGCGGGCCGGTTAGGCACTGTCCAAAAAGCTGACTAAAAATCGCCCTCCACGGTCGTCAATCCCAATGCATCCCAATCGAGCATGCCCCCGCGATAATAATAAATTTTCTCGGCCGGGAAGCCGTCACGGATCATCGCCTTCATGGCGGTAGGGCTCTGAGGGCAGACTGGTCCGTTGCAAAAGCCGACAACTTTCTGGGCGTTGCTGCAATCCCATCCCGAATTACCTTTTTCACACCCTAGCTCATCCATTCGCATGGCAACTTCAGTGTAAGGAATGTTTATTGCTCCCGGAATAGTGGCGTCCAGGTACCATTCCTGAGTACGCATATCGACCAGAGTGAATGCGGGATCACCGATCGCATTCAAGACCTCCATCTCGGTGACAGGGACAATGCCAGGCGATGGAACAAGCGGCTGAATCCAGCCCTTGTTCTTCGCGCACGAGGTCATCTGGCGAGTGATGGTTATCTGTTCGCCTGAAGGTAGTGTGGTGACGTATGCCGTATCTTCGCCGATAATTCTGAGGTCTTCAGCAGCAATCGTGGAGGAAAGCAGTAGTAGTAAGGGGGTAAAAAATAAAGTGCTGACCAAGGTTTTCATGAAACAACCTCCTTTTGAATCGCGTTTTCATTTTATTATCGCTGCGGGATTCAATCCCTAAGGCTCCTCCCACACTAGCGTCTCCCTCGGCCAATGTCGAGATTCAGTGAAAAACCAGCTCAGGGCCTGCGCATACCATTTATCATCAAGGCAGCGAGGGTCACGCTTGCACGTGCAGAGCATGGGGGTTTTTGCTTGAAAAAAAGAATGGGCGTACTGATGCTGGTGATCTCCATTAGTCTTGGTGGCTGCATCAGCTCAGGTAAACAGGAAACACAGAAGAATCGCCATTCCCAGACGAGAGCGGGCACAGATTGTGAGCCCAAAATGAATGGTGATGGTTCCGTGTGGAAGGTGGTGTGCCGATGATTGTCCGGTTCCGATTTTATGCAATCCATACGGTGGACTAACCGTAGCTGACTGCCCCTTTCCAGCAACAAATCCTTTGCCATTGACAGGGACAAGGAATCATTTCTGATTACTTGGAATCCAAAGGGTTATTTGAAACGAATTTCAGATTGAAAACCGGGCCACTCGTGGTAAGTGGCCCGAGGCTGATCACGTATTGTCAAACATCAGTTCGGCGACAAACGATCTTGATGCTTTGCAGTCCACCAAGAGATTCATTTCGCTTTCAACTTCTGGATTTTCTTCCACAAATGCCAGCCAGTTATTGGCCATGTGACCCCGGGCAGCAAATGTATACCAGTGGTTCATTTGCACAAAGTCGTAGTCCTGATTACCGTCAAAGCCCAAGTAGGGGAAGAAGTAGTGGATACCCCAGCCCTTAAAGCCGCCCTCATCCATCAGAGCCTTATCCTTCTCGGCCTGAGCATAAAGTTGCTCCACTGATACGCCATCGCGCATGGAGCATTGAGCAAACTGTACAGGTTGCCGTAGGTCCCGTTCATCCTGCGGGATACGGTTGTGTACTACGCCAGCGTTAAACATGGCAATAGAGCGATGGCAGGTGCCAGCGGGAGTGCTGGTATCGTCGCCGCCACCCCAGCCACCATAGTTATTGGCGAATGATCCCCACTCCTCGTACATGGCCTCGCCGTCAGGCCAACTACCCCAGAGAATGTAGTCATAGTCGCTAGAATCCCCCGCGTGCATGGGCGTGAGTATCAGCTGCATGTATTTGGTGCCTTCCGAGGCAGAAAATTCGCCATAGCGCTTGGCATTGGCGATAGCGTCCTGCATGGTTTTGCCCTCATTTAGCTTGCACCAATGGAACTCCGATCGGACTTCATATTCCTGAGCGACCAAGGCAGGTGCGAATAAAATGATGAACGCAATGAGTAGGTTGCGCATAAATGACCCCCTGTTTAGGTTTTTTCTGTTGTCAGGCCCTGAGCTTAATCTCCGAGCCCTGCATCAGAGTTCACCATTTTTTTGGTTTTGGCAAGGCGCAAGGGATGAGTGGCGCGGTTCAGTCGTTTATCGTCGCATTAATCGCGTTGGTTAGTGGTGGCGCGAGAGTGATTCCGGCAAACATCACCATCATCAGCGGGGTGTGAGGCTCAGCAATCACGCCGCTTGATAGCCTGCAGGTGTAGGTATGTGACAAAAAAGGTAACTCGGCCCTGATTGGCATGTGGCCATCAAAAGAATGACGAATAGTTAGAGCAGGATCCTCAGAGGAATCGCCGATTAATGCCCAGCGCAACGAGTCAGAAGCCAGTGTATATGTGCCGGAGCATCAATAGCGCCAGAAACCACATGGTCAGGCCAATGATGCCATCAAGTATTCGCCACGCGTTTGGACGTTCAAACCATGGCGCCAGCCAGCGAGCGCCAAATCCGATCGCGCTAAACCAGGCTGCACTGGCTCCCGCAGCGCCAGCAACAAACCACCCCTGCAAGTGGACAGGTTGTTGTGCGCCGAGGCTGCCCGCTAAGAGAACGGTATCCAAATACACATGTGGATTCAGCAACGTAAAGGCGGCTGCCTGAAACACTGCTGCACGTCTCGCTACACTTCGGTCGCTGTTATCCGCTAATAGCTGGCCGGGGCTCTGTATTCGTTTCAGGGCTTTCCAGCCATACCAAGCAAGGAAAGCAGCGCCCGCTAAAGCGAGGCCATATGCGAGCCACACCGACTCATTCAGAATCTCCGCTATGCCAAAAACCCCCGCGGTGATAAGCACGGCGTCGCTCGATGCGCAAACTAATACAACAATACCAACATGCTCTCGACGCAGCCCTTGTCGCAAGACAAAAGCATTCTGAGGACCTATCGCCACGATCAAACCAAAACTTAGGGCGAACCCCTGCAAGAAAGCAGGCCATATCATCTGTATAGAAAGAAGGAGATCGTTCATCGTTTGCTACGAATAATCCGGGCGCTGATTACACGCTTAAGTCCAACGCTAATTTGATTGGCGCCTCAGGAGGTACTCTCACTGACGGTAAAGCTCTTCGTTGCCCCATGATCGAAGAGGTTCTCCTCGTCCGCCAGAATTTCCTGTTGCGCGTCGGGCGAATTGATTGCCTGCATCGCGGCGGACATCGCGGACTCATCGGGAAACCAAACCTCCATCATGACATCAAAATCCGGTGACGCCTCGTAGGACGAGCTGCCACGAGGTGGTTCCACATAACGCCGTACATACCTTATTGCATGAGGAAAGAGGTATTTTTCTCCCAGATGCCGATGCACGTTCTCATAGTGATCCCGGAACTGTTCTCTCGACAGTCCCTGCTTGCGTTTTAGTAAGGTAACCACCTTTATAACCTTGCTCCGCTTCTTCGGAGGACTGGAACTTGACGGAGACCCATCCCTGTTGACGGATCGGAGATTGGACTGCCAAGGCCATACTCTAAACGATCGCACGAAAAACGACTGAAACATGATGATGGTGAACCAGGTAACAAATGCAGGCATCCGGACCGATTTAACTACATCGGTATTGAATCCGAATGCCGTGGTGGTGCTGGATAGGCGTTCTAGAAAGACCTGCGATTCGCACTTGCTGCTGGCACAGGTCTTAACCTCCTCTATTAGCCCCATGATATCTGACAGGGTTTGCCAGTAGCTCGTCAGTGTCAGCCCTACCGCGGCTATCCACACAACAAGCGCCGAGAAGGCAACCCAAGCCAGAGTGTCGCTAATAGTTTTTTTCACTACCGGTCCTTTTTCGTAAGCTAAATAAGTGGAAGAGCCCTTGTCACTTAATACCTTTGGTCGACGTCTTTATTCTTTTAGCTGCCCAGCTTATCCAGCAAGCTGTAGTAGAGCATGCCCGCGA
This sequence comes from uncultured Halieaceae bacterium, assembly GCA_913056165.1. Taxonomy (GTDB): domain Bacteria; phylum Pseudomonadota; class Gammaproteobacteria; order Pseudomonadales; family Halieaceae; genus Luminiphilus. The sequence goes on along the minus strand of CAJXMD010000045.1, from coordinate 14,382 downwards.
CCAGCCCGGGCCATCTGAGTAGGGTGCCACCGGGGAATCGGTGGGTAGGCACCAATGCCATAAGGTTAAATTTCTCGCTATCTCCATCAATGGCTGCCGCCAGAAGTTTCCCGGCCATGGTTGCCGTAGGTACGCCATGACCCGAAAATCCCTGAGCATAGAAAGTACGTGATCCTATCCGCCCGAAATCGGGCATGCGATTCATGGTGATACCCAGAGTTCCCCCCCAGCCGTAATCAATTTTCACGTCAGCAAGCTCGGGGTAGATATTAAGCATGTAAGGACGGACAAATCCCTTGATGTCTTTGGGGAAGCGGGATGTATAGTTTTCTCCGCCGCCGAAAAGAAGCCGTCCATCGCCAGAAAGTTTCCAGTAGTTAATGACAAAAAGACTGTCGGACAGGCTGTGATTGTCTCTAGTTACCGCCCGCTGCTGGTCGCGTGACAGAGGCTCGGTCGCAATCACAAAATTATTGATGGGCATGATATTGCCCGCGATAGTGGGGGCCAATTTGCCAAGATAACCATTGCAGGCTAATACCAGCGCTTTTGCAGTCACCGAACCCTGCTGGGTATCGACCCGAACTTGTGCGTTATCTCGCCATTTCACCGCGGGAGACTGCTCATAAATCGTTACGCCCAAGCTCGACGCAACACGAGCGAGCCCGTGGGCGTATTTCAGTGGGTGAAGATGGCGCGCTCCCATGTCGAGCATGCCGCCATGCATGCCACTCGCGCTGGTGAGTTCGGCGAGCTCTTCCCGATTTAAATAGCTGGCCTTGGTGTAGCCGTAATCCCGGGTTAGCTGATTCACCTCGTGCTCAAGGTCAAGGGCATGGCTGGCTTTCGCGGCCATATGAAGATTGCCGACACCGAGCTCACAGTCTATGTGGTGGGTCTCTACAAGCTCACACACGAGATCGACTGCGTCGAGGCCTAGCTGCCAGAGATTGCCTGCGGTTTCTCTACCAACCCATTTTTCGAGGCTGCTTTGATCCGCCCGCTGTCCCGTTCCAACGTGTCCGCCGTTTCTCCCGGAAGCGCCCCAGCCCACCCGGTTGGCCTCGAGAACCACGACCTTATAGCCGCGCTCAGCGAGGTGAATGGCACTGGAAAGCCCGGTATAACCGGCGCCAATAATGCAGACATCAGCGTCTGTACCGCCTTTCAGGGACGTGTAAGAAGGAGCTGCGCCCGCCGATGCGGCATACCAGGAGTCAACGTGTTCAGCAAAAGCAGGCATGCCGGCATTATCCCTTGGATAGCGGGGCCATGGGAAATACCCCGGGAGCGGGAGTTTGACACCTTGCGAGGTTGATAGGGCGGGCACATACTTATGTTTCCGAAGCAACTTGCAGGTTTTTATGAGTACCTCAAAAACGGCGAAAGCTGATGACTCTACGGTGATTCATCGTTCAGACGCCGTTATAGCGCCCGAGGCCGTGACCGAAGAAGAAAAAGCCACCATCACCCAGTGGCTGACCGACAACAACATTTCCGAGATTGAATGTATCGTCCCTGATACCACCGGAAATGCACGAGGCAAATTCATCCCTGCCCATCAGTTTATTGCCCAGCTCGAGCAGCGCCTGCCGGAGGCGATTTTGGTGCAAACCGTTACCGGTGAATACACCGATGAGCACTGGGACTTTGTCGAGCCCACCGACACTGACATGATTCTTCGTCCCGATGCCTCAACGCTGCGCATTGTCCCATGGGCACGCGAGCCTACCGCCCAGATTATCGCCGATTGCTTTAAAAACGATGGCACCCCTCATCCACTGTCTACACGCAATGTCCTGCGCTATATCCTCAAGCTTTACGCAGAGGCTGGACTGCAGCCTGTGGTCGCGCCAGAGGTCGAGTTCTACCTGGTAAATAAGAACACGGATCCCGATTACGAGCTGATGCCACCAAAGGGTCGTTCGGGTCGACGGGAGGTAGCGCGTTTATCCTTCAGTATCGATGCCGTGGCTGAGTTTGAAGATTTCGTCGAGGACATGTACGACTTCGCCGACGCGCAGAAGCTCGACGTGGACACCTTGATTCATGAGAACGGTGCTGCCCAGATGGAAATCAATTTCCGACACGGGGATCCTCTGGCGATGGCAGACCAAGCCTTCATTTTTAAGCGGACGGTTCGTGAGACGGCACTAAAGCACAATATGTATGCCACCTTCATGGCAAAACCCATGCAGCGTGAGCCCGGCAGTGCGTTGCACCTTCACCAGTCAGTTCTCGATGCTAAGACTGGTCGGAATATTTTCAGTGACGATGCCGGTAATCCCACCGCAGAAATGATGCACTACATCGGTGGGTTGCAACGCTATACGCCCGAGCTCATCAGCTTTTATGCGCCGAACGTCAACAGCTATCGCCGGCTGGCCCCGGATATCTCGGCGCCAATCAATCTGAGCTGGGGTTTTGACAACAGGACCACTGCTTTTCGCGTGCCCAACAGCACGGCTGATAACCTGCGGATTGAAAACCGGTTCCCGGGAGCCGACGCAAACCCTTATCTGGCGATGACAGCTACTTTGGCAAGCGGCCTGCTCGGCATGCGCCAGAAGCTTCAGCCAACCGAACCTCATCGGGGTACCGCAAACGATGAGGATGTTGCGGTTGCACGAACCCTCGAGGAGGGTGTGCGTCAGCTAAATGACACGCCGGAATTACAGCAGATGATCGGTGAGCTGTTCATGCGCGCTTATGCCGCCATCAAGCTTGATGAATTTGAAGAATTTAATCGGGTGATCAGCTCCTGGGAGCGAGAGCACCTTCTGCTACAGGTGTGAGTAATTGCAGAGATGCGCTGCAACAGCCTGGCCGAGGCTATTTTTTGAGAGTCAGTAGTAATCAGTAAAGTGAGACAACTCGTTAACACTCGTGTCCAACCAAGATAATTCAACAGCTCCCAGCCACAGCGTCGGTCCCGCCTTATATCGCGGCGCGAAGTATCTTATTTATGGATTGCTTACTCTCAACGTGGGGCTTTTTTTTCAGGAAGAGTTGCTCTCCGCTCAGCACGCCCTCAGCGGTAGATCTGATTTAAGCTCGCTGATCCAGCTTTTCTCTTCCACCCTTGATACTGCAGCGTGGGTAGTGCTGTTGCTGCTCTTTGAGTTGGAAACCGCTGTTATCCCGGACGAAAAATTAGTGGGTAAAACCAAATGGCTCATCCATGGGGTGCGAATCCTGTGTGGCGCAGCCATAGTATCTGCCTGTCTCGGCTATATCGGGGAATGGGAAGTCTTTCTGGTCTCTGCTCCGGCGCCTGCTAATCCCTGTGAACTTGTCGACGGCACCTGGTCTGTTCTGTTGGACTTTGACAAATTCACAACTCTCACCCCAGACAACTGTGTTGCGCTTGGTGACAGTGCGCTACAGGTCACGGGACTTAGTTATGTGCTTGCGACCCCTGCTGCTTTTGCAAGCGCCTACGATCTGGCGCTGGTTGATGTTGTGAATGGCAGTGCGTGGATTCTGGTGGTGATTCTTCTCGAGATCGAAGTACGATTGCAGCTGCGCGGCGGAGTCCCCGGGCAGTTTCAGTGGCTTATGAATGGATTCAAAGTGGTGTTGTACACCACGTTGGCGCTCGCTGCGATTTACTGGGGTATCGAAGGTGATTTTCTCGACTTCTGGGATGCGGCCTTGTGGCTGTTCGCCTTTATTTTTATTGAGCTAAACGTCTTTGCCTGGCAGCAGGAGTTAAAATCTCAGGGGGAAGTGAGCCCCTGAGAGCCAATTTGCTCCCAGTGTGAGTTCTTGAGGAGGAAATGAAGCCGCTCCTCAAAGATGCTTCAGAAGTCGTCGTCGAATTCGAAGTCGTAGTCGCCGAGCTCTTCTCGCAGCCTAAGTGCCTCTAATCGCTGCTCGGCACGACGTCGTTTATCGGCGAGGGAGTCCTCGCGAAGCGACATAGATTCATCCGCTAAGTTGTCAAAGCCTTCGTCCCCAAAGTCTGCGAGATTAGGATCATAGAGATCATCCAATCCCTCCTCGGTTTGGGTTTGGTTACGCTCACCCATAAATCACCTCCCGATGATTCAGAACAAGTCTCGTGGGTCGTCCCACACGCGCAGTTGAAGGCAAGAGTGGGTGTGGTGGCAATGAATTTTTTGTCATCAAAACCTGTGTTTTAAATAACTGAAATAAATATGGCGGTTCGCACGATGTAGATTCCTTCCTTGGAAAAACGTCCGTGTTTTTTATCCAAACCAGCTTCCTGCCTGTGGCGAGCCGCCAGTAAAGAAATCGCAAAAGCTGTGTCAACTAAGAGAAGCCTGAAAATTGCGCGATTTTCTTTTGTTAACCGCCAGGCAAATGGGATGGGGACGCATCCGATACGCTGTGAGCCTGCCCGACAGCCGACGATTAGGGGAGTTTTTTGAGAATATCGGACACTATGGTTTCGGGAGACTTGGTATCAACGGATACACTAATTTCTGCCCAGCGCTGATAGAGCGGTATCCGCTCGCGATAGATATCAGCGAGGGTCTGATCCTTGCCCGAGGCGATACCCCTGTCGGGGGCGAGCGAGATCCGATAGTCCACTGTTTCCAATGTTGCTTCCAGGTAAACGACGGTCGTTTCAGCGGTTAGCCGCTTCATGATCTTTTCGCTATAGACGACCGAACCGCCCGTGGAAATCACGCCGGTTGAGATCGGCATGTCCAATAGGACCTGCTCTTCTATTTCTCGCAGGCGATGGTGGTCACTGCGAGCAATAATCTCTGCCAGGGTCGCATTTTCCTGTGTTTGAATCAGAATGTCGGTGTCGACAAAGGCGGTACCGAGACGCTTGGCCAGTAGGACCCCAACGGTGCTTTTACCACTGCCGGGAAATCCGATCAGACTAACGATATGCCTGCTGCTCATGTCATCTTCCTCTGCTCGGGTGCTAATGTATCCTCAGCCTTGAGTCACCGCCACTCACAGCGCACACTATCATTTCGATTTCGGAAAAGACTATGCCAGATCCGCTGAAGAAAACACCGCTAACCGAGCTCCATCGAGAAATAGGAGCTCGTCTTGTGGCTTTTTCGGGCTATGAAATGCCTGTGCAGTTTGCTGAGGGAATTATTCGCGAGCATTTGCACACTCGAGATGCCGCTGGCCTTTTTGATGTCTCTCATATGGGGCAGATCATGGTAACGGGCGATCGCGCAGCAGAAGAGCTTGAAACATTGATGCCAGCAAATCTTCTCGATCTTGGTGTGGGCCAATCCACGTACTCTCTGTTGACCACCTTGAATGGAGGTGTGTACGACGACCTCATTGTTACCCGCGACAGTGAGACCTCTTTTTATTTGGTGGTGAACGGCGCTTGCAAGGCCAAGGACCTTGAGCTGATAGCAGCGGGTTGTCCAACGTCGTCAGTGGAGATGTTGGAAGAGAGAGCGTTACTGGCTCTTCAGGGCCCCGAGGCGCGGCCTGTGATCGGGGCTCTTGCCCCTGAGGCGAGCTCGCTAAACTTTATGTCGGGGTGCCACGTGTCCATTCTGGAAACTCAGTGCTACGTCACCTGCTCCGGCTATACCGGCGAGGACGGATTCGAACTTTCCGTGCCCGCTGACCTGGTTGAAACCATTGCTCGGGCGCTTCTCGGTGACCCCCGGGTGAAGCCCATTGGACTTGGCGCACGAGATTCTCTTCGGCTGGAAGCAGGGCTTTGTCTGTACGGGCATGAATTGAGCGAGAGTATTACACCGATAGAAGCGGGTTTGAGATGGTCGATCTCGTCCGCGCGGCGCTCGACAGGCGCTCGGCCACTGGGCTTCCCCGGCGCTTCTATCATCCTCGATCAGTTAGCGCTTGGATCCCCCCGTACCCGTGTCGGACTCAAGGTCACCGGCAAGCGACCGGTTCGTGAAGGTCAGGAAATTCAGAACGGCGCTGGTGAGACGGTGGGCATTGTGACCTCGGGCGGATTTGGTCCCTCTGTTGATGGCCCGATCGCGATGGGCCTGATGGCTACTGCCTCTGCGGTAGTTGGAACCGTCGTTTTCATTGATGTTCGCGGAAAACTGCTCGAAGCCGAGATCGTCACGACGCCCTTTATCAAACAGCGCTACTTTCGCGGCTAGTACTGGGGTATCACTCGGTTTCTCCAGCGCAGCCCTTTGGGTTTAGGCGGTCCGCCAGTAGGGGTTTACGCCATCGTCGCCATTGGCGGTACAGAGAGTCCAAGCCAGCCGTTACATACCGAAGAGCTCGGTTCAGATACCCAAAAAGGGCGAGCGTCAGGATGATCCCCGCGAGCCCGAGCCAGGGAAGAACGGGCAATAAACTCTCCAGTCGTTGCTGCCAGGTGAGGGACCGGGGTGGTAACTCACCACTAATATCGAATTGAATCGAATCAGTGTTCAGCACCTCCAGACGACGGGTGGTTGTATTCCACCAGTTGATCTGCACGCCCGGAATCATCGCACTGCCGGGAGCAGACGCAATCCAGGTCGTGGTTTCCTTTCGCTCTGCGGATAGCCGGCCTCGATTTGACGAATTTCTCAACACCGGAGGCTGTGGGTAGGTTTGAAGTAGGTCGAGGCGTTGATGGTCAAGGCTTGGGAGAAACATCGGCATTACGTCTTGTGCCTTGACTGTAAGGTGGCGCGTGATTGCCGATCCCAGATAAGCCTCGCCGGCTCCCTCAACTTGTTGCTTGAGCGTGACGTTGGGACTGGCTACCCAGTGGTCTAGCCCCTTGAGAGATTCTGGCAAGTCGATGGTGAGGGTGAGCGGATCGGTTTTCAGGGTGGTGCGAAACTCTTTAGCGGCCGATTGGGATACTGCAACCGTCACGTCAATAGGTGGGATGCGGAGCGTGCCATCCCTTGTGGCGAAGGCATCGATTGACCATCGCTGAACCGACCAACTGACGCCTGAGCGCTGCTCGGTGGCGTTGGCGGCGAAGTCCTGATTCTGCACCATGACCAGATCCGGGACTTCCGGAAGACTTATCCGGGTACCGGCGGTAAACCATCTGGGTGTTGCTACGGTGATTTCAACTTCTACCCGCTCCCCGGGGACGGCTCCCTGAGCTGGATTAAGGGCCGTGGACACCTCGACAAGATCATCGGTCTGTTGAGCAACACCAGGGCTACTAAGAACGCCCGCGAGCACGACCAGCCAGAGAGCCCGAGTGAGAATCGTTGCAAACCGATTGATCGTCACTGCTCGCTTACCCCTCGCTCTTGATATTGTGCGCTGAACTTGTTGCGCAAAAAGTTCGAGGGGTCAGGTTGAACGTTTTGCATCCACAGATTCGCGAGCTCCGGGCTCGCGAGAATGTCTTCCGCGCTGTACTGGATCAACTGCTGCTCATCCAGCGCTAACTCTGTTGCACCCTCGGAGGATTGAGGGTCGGTGCCCGGATCTATCTCCTCACTGCCAACACCAGCCTCCGGTGTCTGGGATTCGCTTAACCGATTTGCCTCTTCGATGATGTGCTGCATTAGCTCGCGATTGGTTCTCGCGTTCGCAAGAGAAGGGTAGACGGCTAAAACAGCATCGTAAGTTTTTCGTGCGCCCACGTAATCGCGCTGATGAGCCTTGGCATTTGCTTCGTTGAAAAGAGCCGCCGGCGAGTCAATACGGGTAAATAGTAAGGCCGCACGAGCAAAATCCGCTCCATAGTAGTGAGCAACTCCCTGCCATCCGGGGTCATCAAAAATCCCGGCGGCTTTCTGGTAATGCCCCAGCTCGAGCAGCAATCGGCCGTATTGATCGGGTGTTAGCCACAATCCAACAAAGCCATCGATGGCCGTCGTTAACCATGAGTCGCTCGTCGCGGTGGGCGAAGACAGAGCGCTTTCAGGTTGTGTTATCTGTCGATCTTGACGGACCTGGGCCAGTCCCTCCGAGGGTAACGCGAGCACTAATAAAAACATTGGCCACACCCACAGTCTGGTCCAACCCCGCCGGAACCAGAGCAATGCCAAAACCATGGCCGGAAAAAGCAGCGCATAACCCCCATCGACCCAGGGCAGGGCGTCGTTATCCAGAATCCGGTAACTATCCCTCAAGCCCCGGGCGACTTTTTCAACGTCCCGTGTGTCGACTGTAATTTCCACGTAGCTTCCATTACAGCGGTCCGCCAGGGTGGTGAGCGCCTCGCGATCCAAGGGGACATCGCTTCCTGCAGGGTCGGCTGTGCCGATGCCAAACACCGATAGTAAATGGGGTTGCTGCCGACACCAGCTTGTCGTGAGCTCAAGACTATCGGCACCGAGGCCATCGGTGACCAGCAGGACGTTGGCGCGATTCGGGTTACCGATGAGAACACGGTTCACACTGGCGAGGGCATATTCAGGATATTTTCCACGCCTTGGAACAATGCCAACTCGCAACGCAGTCAGAAAGGATTTCAGAATCTCGTGGTCATTGGTAAGGGGAATAACCGTGTGAGCACTTCCTGCAAAAGCCAATATGGCGATAGGCCGGTCCGGAGTGAGATCAATCAGGTCGTGCATTTTTTGAATCCCCCGTGAGAAGCGGGAGGGCTCAATATCAGTGCTGCTCATCGATTCCGATACATCCAGGATCATCACCAAGGGCGCCGTATTTTCTGCCAGTGGCGATGGCTGTTGACGCCAGCTCGGCCCGGCGAGCATCAGCGTTAGTAGGCCAAACAGGAGCGCGATGGCGGATGCTGGCGTGAACCAGCGTGTTCGCGTCCCCTGCACCCTGAGGGCGGCCAACAATGAGGAGTCGATAATCTGATCAAAACTATCCGCTGTTCGCTGTCCTTTTTGGAGCAACCATTCGAGTACCAGCAACCCGGGAATCAGGGCTAGCCATTCGGGCCGCAGGAAATGGAAGTGATTGATGAAGTCAGTCATTGCTCGATGCTTTCCTTCCATGATGAGAAGGCTGCAATACCAAAGAACAGTCGCAGAGCAATGTACAGGAACACCAATACGGTTAGCGGAAGCCAGTACAAGTCCACCCGCGGTCTAAAGGTCACGCTGTCAAAAACACTCGGTTCAAGCGTGTCCAGTAACCGGAAAATTTGATCGAGTTGCTCTCGATCAAGGGCTTCAAAGGCTTGACCGCCGGTAACCTCCGCCATGCGAAGAAGCGTGTCTTTGTCGATCGCCTCTTCACCAACGGCGCTTGGATCCCCCACGGCGATTGGATAGATTCTTATGTCCTCACTGGCAGCTACTCGCGCGGCATCAACCGGCGGCACCATACTGCCGGTATCGTTGCCATCTGTAAGGACCAACAGCACCCGATTTTCGGTGTCAGCATCTACAAAAAGTTTGATAGCGAGTCCGACCGCATCGCCAAGCGCAGTGCTTGGCCCCGCCATACGAATGCGAGTTTCTTCCAGTAAGGTGGCCCAGGTTTTGTGATCCTCGGTAAAGGGGGATTGCAAAAAGGCCTGGTTGCCAAACACGATCAAACCGAGCCGATCTCCCGGTCGCTCGCTGGCCAGTCGTGTCAGCACCGTTTTAACCGCTGTAAGCCGATCCACCTGTTCGCCATCTTGATTATCAAAGTCTTGAGTTTCCATTGATCCTGATAGATCAACTGCAATCATCAGATCCCGCCCGGCTTTCTGCTGCTCTATGGGATCACCGACCCATTGGGGTTTTGCAACTCCCAGAACCAATGCCAGCCACATGAGAACCACGAGAATCCGTTGCGAACGACGGCGAGCAGGAATCATGGCGCCTCGTTCCCGGCGAGCTTCGCTGGCCTCCAGAAGCCGTTCGAAGAAGGGCACGCGTACTGCGTTTTGTGCCTCGCGATAAGGCGGCATTAGCCGCATCAGGATCGGTAATGGAAGCAGCAGTAACGCCCAGGGCATCGCCCATTGGATGTTCAGTACCCAGGTCGCGATCCCATCAAGCAGGGGCATGATCATCTCGGTGGGTCAAAATCCAGCCCTCGACCTCGTCGAGCAGGGCGGTCAACGCACTCTGGTTCAGCGTATTTTCTGGCTGTCTGTCGATCTGATGGGCGGTATCACTCGTTCCGCCCTGATAGATGGACTTTCCCAAAAGTTCCATCGAGCTGTTGCTGAATATCGGCTCCGGTGTTCGGCTTTGCAACCACAGGCACCAGTCTTGACCTGCAAGAGAAGCTACTTCTTTTCTCGAACTCGCGACCATCGCGGTCAGTTTTAGCAGGGTATTTATTGCCTCCAGATTGGGTAGAGACTGCACTCCCTTAAGCCGTCTCAGGGCCTCCCGACGGTAGCGATTTCTGAGCCAGCGTCGAGTCCGATGCCACAGACGCCTTCCTGACCAGCCCGCTAGTAGCAGAGCGAGGGCGTACCAACCCGGTGTCTGGGGAGCCCAATTAATAGCGCCGAGCGCCTCGATCTCCACTAGGCCGCCGCGAAGCAGTGGGTTGCCGAAGCGTTCCGGTAGCTCAGGTAGCCCAGATAACAAGGTGCTGAGAAGAGGCTCAATCATCCAGCGGCACCATGAGGGTCTTGTCTATGACCTCCCATTGTTCTCTGCAACTGCGTGACAACATCATTTGCCGTCGTAATCGGGATAAGCGGGATTGCGTGTCGCTTGAGATTGTCTGTTAAATCCGTGAGTCGCTGCTGGAAAGCCTGTCGATAACGACGTTGGGTTTCGCCGCTCTCAGTATCGACCGCCAATTGATAGTAGCCATCGCTAACAATTAATTTATGTGCCGATTCCACGCTGTGCTCCAGTGGGTCGGTCACGACAGCTGCGACTACGTCATTGCGCTGTCTTATGTCTTTCAAGCGCGTCAGGCAGCGTTCATCCCAGCCCTCAAAATCTGAGATGATAATGACCAGGCCACCGTGAGAAATGTGGCGCTGCAGGGTATTCAAAGCCTCTTCGAGTCCTGCTGTTGTGGAGGTGCTGGCAAGCGTTGAGCCCAGTGCCTGATTCATAGCCACCATTTGATCCAGCCAGCGCATGAGCGAATCCGCGGCCCGGCTCGGGCGAGCATAGCTTTGCTGGGAGTCGTTGAATAATAGGGCTCCCACCCGATCGCCTGCGGCGATAACCCGCCAAGCCGTGAGTGCCGCTGCCTCGGCGGCGGCGACAGACTTCATCTGCCGTTGGCTGCCAAAAAACATGGATATCCGTTGGTCGACCATGAGCCAGACGGGTCGATCTTTTTCCTCGGTGTAAACCCTAACAAAGGGGGATCTCATGCGCCGGGTTACACGCCAGTCCATCGAGCGGATATCGTCACCGGGACGATAGTGTCGGAGCTCGTCGAAATCGAGGCCACGGCCTCTTAATCGGGAACGTTTTCGTCCCCCCAGAACCGAGTCAACCGGTTGTTTTGGAAGATAGCTAAAGCCCTTTGCACGATAACGAAGGCCAACAAGCCGCTTTAAGCTGGTATGAACCCCCGCACCCATAGCGGTTTAGCCGGCAGCGACCAGTGCAAGCAGTTCTTTAACCACCTGATCGCTGTCGATTCCATCGGCGAGCGCATCGTAGGAGAGCATGAGTCGGTGGCGAAGCACCGCCGGCGCGACGGTTCGCACGTCTTCGGGTAATACATGATCCCTTTCTTGATACCAGGCCTCTGCTCGTGCCGCCCGATGAAGCGCTATGCTGGCTCTCGGACTTGAGCCGATAGTGATCCAGCTTGCAAGTGCTGGCGACAGAGACTCGGGGTGCCGGGTTGCCACCACCAGATCCACGAGATACTTCTCAACGGGAGAAGAGACCGACACCTTCTGAATCGCCTCTCGTGCCTCCAAAATAATCGTCGGATCAATAGGGGTTAAGTCGGTCGTATTGCTTCCCTCTTCCTGTTGCAGCATTTGCACAATCGCGCGCTCTGACGCAGCGTCTGGATAATCCACCCTCACTTTAAAAAGAAAGCGGTCCATTTGTGCTTCCGGGAGCGGGTAGGTGCCCTCCTGTTCAATGGGGTTTTGGGTGGCCATCACAAGGAAGAGCGGCGGCAGAGGATAGGTTTTGCCAGCGACGGTAACCTGGCGCTCTTCCATTGCTTCGAGCAAGGCAGCTTGGACTTTTGCAGGAGCGCGGTTGATTTCATCGGCAAGGACCAGCTCGTTGAAAATTGGCCCCGGCTGGAAAGTCAGTTGACCCTGATTTGAATCTGACTCGTGGTAGGTTTCCGACCCGGTAACATCAGCTGGAAGCAAGTCGGGGGTGAACTGAATTCTTCCCAGATTAACCCCTAAAATTGCGGCCAGAGTCTTGATGGAGCGAGTCTTCGCGGTGCCAGGCAATCCCTCCAAGAGGACATTGCCATTACTGAGAAGTGCAAGGATCAAGCTATGCACCACGGATTCCTGCCCGACTACCGCGCGATTCATCTGCTCGGCGAGAAGATTGATCTGTTGTTGGGGGCTCCCAGACATGACTAATCTCTGCTCTTGGTATCAGCCTATGTTGGCATTGTTACTCAGTGAATACCACTGACAGAAAAATGCTCTGGGCAAAGGGTTATGGGGGTGAGATAGGGGGCTAGTGGGCCCAGTCCCGGTCTGCCCGGAACTGCTGCGAGAGGTAATCCATTTGATCGGCCAGTACCCGCTCTTTGGCAAGAAAATGCCACTCGAATTGGTTGGGTCGAAAGGGCACCGCGAGCAGTGGCATGCTCGCCTCTTCGGGGGTGTGATTGTCTTTGACCCAGTTGCAGCGCTTGCAGGCAGCGACCACGTTCTCCCATTTGTCGGTCCCTCCACGGGAAACGGGCAAAACGTGATCTCGGGTTAGTTCGCTGCGCCTGAATTGATTGCCGCAATACAGGCAGCGGTGGTCATCGCGGCGAAACAGGGTGCGATTACAGAGAGGCGGTGTGAAGCCATCGATAATTCGGCCTTCAATGGCAATGATTGGCTGGAGGGTAATGCTGGAGCGTAAGCCAGAGCTTCGTTGTATGCCCCCAAACACAGGGGGGAGCGAGTCCCCGATGCCATAAACAACATCGCCGCGGGCGTAGGCAGAGATGGCTTCCTGCAGGGTTAACCAACCCCGGGGTTGCCCTGCCAGATCCAGTCTGAGGATCGCTTGCATGGGACTCGCTCTCTGGTTTCCTAGAAACTACTCAATTTTTCCCCGACTTACAATGAAAGTTTTGTTGCAGACAAAGAGTCTGTCTCTGCGGAGTGGCAACAACTTTCGGTATGCTTGAGATTGAATAGTGGGGAAAGTGGCTATGAAGTTTTTTTTGGGTCCCGGCGCGATGGTAGCCGCAGCGTTTATAGGTCCCGGCACCCTTACCACCGCAACCGCGGCAGGCGCTGCAACCGGGATGTCCCTTGTCTGGGCTATCTGCCTGTCCATTATCGCCACTCTCGTGCTGCAGGAGCTTGCGGTGCGTCTTGCGCTTGCAACCAATATGGATCTGGCACAACTTATTCGCCATGCGGGTATCGGTCGCTGGTGGCGTTTGCCGGTAATCGCGCTGGTGGTTATTGCTATTGGTGTTGGAAATGCGGCCTATCAGTCGGGCAATCTGTCTGGGGCAGCGATTGGCTTCAGTGCGGCGTTTTCTGTTGGATTTGACGGAGTAGTCATACTGACCAGCGCCTTCGCGTGCTCTCTGATTTTGCTCGATCAGTACCGGGTTCTGGAGCGCGTGTTGGTTGCGCTTGTGGGTGTAATGGCGCTTCTGTTCATGGGCCTTGCGTTTATTTGTCTTCCCGCACTTGCGTCCCTTGAGCCCCACCGGCTGATGCCGGGAGGGAGCATGAATGAGATCACTTTGGTTTTGGCCCTGATTGGGACAACCGTGGTGCCTTACAACCTGTTTCTGCACGCCACGGCCGCACGCCGGCGGTGGCAAGGAGTCTCTGTTGAAGAAGCGATAAAGCAGGCGAAAAGTGAGTCTCGCTTTGCCATTGTAATAGGGGGTCTCATTACGATTGCCATCATGGCAGTAGCTGCTTCTGTGCTTAGTGTTGATACGCAGGAAGGTGTGATCGAGGCTCTCATTGGCGCGGTGAATCAGCGCTTTTTCGGACTCGGGTCGTGGATTATCGGAGGAGGCCTGTTTGCTGCGGGGCTGACCTCGGCGATTGCTGCACCTGTAGCAGCCGGCTGGGCTGTCAGTGGTGTCTTGGGCTATTCCACAGACCCTCACAGTCGTCCCTTTAAGTGGGTATCCCTTAGCGTGCTGTTTATCGGAGGCGTGTTTTCAATCTTGACCGAGCGTCCGATTAGTTTGATTGTTACAGCACAAGCCGCCAATGCCGTTGCTTTACCCATAATTGCTGGGCTATTGCTCGTGCTTGCCAATCACAAATTGGTACCCGTTACCTATCGGAATTCTCTGGCGCTAAATCTCGCGACGGGTTTTGTGATTGTCCTGGTCGGCCTATTAAGCGTCACGAAAATTTTTGGAATTTTGCAGTCATAGCCGCAATATGATGGCGTGATCTAGGGTGTACCTGTC
>CAJXMD010000044.1 GCA_913056165.1 uncultured Halieaceae bacterium | reverse complement strand
GTAAAACTAAACGCCTCGCGGGCTCCTGTTTCCCGCTGGAGCCACCCGCGCTGAACCGTTACATCGGGTACCAGGGATTAGAGTTGTGACATTGACGCAGGGTAAAGCAGCACAGCGATGGGGCATTTTCTTGAGTCTTGTCGCGAATTCGGTCTGGGGTGCAGCGGCGTTGTATTGGATGGAAACCAAACCGGTGGCACCGATTGATGTTCTCGCCCACCGTGCTAGCTGGACTTTGCCGGCAGCGCTACTGGTACTCGTGGTTGCCGGACGTTTGAGCTCGACGCTTGGATTTCTAAAGGACTGGAAAGTCCTCAGAGTCATGGGCCTTGCCGCTTTTTTGATTTCGATCAATTGGGGCGTATTTCTTTATGCTGTGACAACGGGTCGGGCGACGGAAGCTAGTCTCGGTTATTTTCTACTACCGATCCTAACGGTGCTCGCTGGCGTGATGATCTTCCGTGAGCGCCCGTCGCTGCCCCAGCGAATTGCTATCGGCATGGCGACCTTGGGTATTGTTGTTCAAGTCGCGGCTGAGGGAGGGATACCGATCGTGTCGCTCGCGCTCGCTATGTCTTTCGCTTTGTATAGTGTTATTAGAAAGCAGGTATCGGTCGATGCAATGCAGGGCTTGTTTCTTGAGTCACTATTTTTGATGCCAGCAGGATTGGCGTGGTTGATGCTGCATCAGTGGTCAGGTCTGGGTCAGTTCGGCCTTAAAACGGATTTCTTCCTGTTGTTTGCAGGTGCCTTCACCGCTATTCCTTTGCTGACGCACATAACAGCCTCGCGTTTGTTGCCACTGTCTACCGTTGGCTTGCTCTCTTACATCGGTCCTACCCTTCAGCTACTTGTCGCCCAAACCCTGCTGGGAGAAAGTCTTAGTATGATGACATTGCTGTCCTTTATTTTTGTTTGGTGTGGCCTCGGCTTCATCATTCAAGACAACATTAGGTCCTATCGAAAAATCCGAAAAGCGGGAATGCAAAAACCCCCGATGACGTGATTTATGTGGGATCACCGGATGTTAATAACGGGTGCTCCCAAGCCGCCCAATTTTTATTGATCCTTTTGAGGATCTCAGTGGTCGCCTTTTGCATAGTGGATAACTGACATCTGCGGACATTTTTTTCACGAAGTTGGCGATTAAACAGCAAGTTGCGCAGATGAAGGGCATGTAGTCGTCGAAGTCTACTTTTCAGTTGTCTATTGACCACTAGTCGCCTTGATGACGCCAGTTGATTGCTGGCAAAAATCTCCGGCGTGACTGTGACGTTTTGACTATACATGCCAGGATAGTGCTGGAAAGACGCGACAAGCACCTAGATTCGGCGAGGGGAATGGCGTTGACCAACGAAAATCGTGATCATCGTGTGATTCAGCTCAGAGATGAGTGGCTGGATCACTTGCGAGTGGAGTTTGAGCAGCCTTACATGGACTTGCTTTCCGCTTTTTTGCGTGCCGAAAAAGCAGCAGGAAAAACGATCTACCCAAGCGGGAAAAATATTTTTCGCGCCCTCAATACAACCGTGCCTGATGACGTGCGCGTAGTTATTTTGGGACAAGACCCCTATCACGGGCCCGGCCAGGCACATGGCCTAAGTTTTTCAGTAGAGAAGTCTTGCCCCATCCCTCCGTCATTACGGAACATCTTCCAAGAGTTAAATCATGATCTTGGCCTCAGAATCTCGAAGCATGGTTGTCTGTCTTCCTGGGCAGAGCAGGGCGTATTGCTATTGAACACGGTGCTGACCGTAGAGGCCTCGACGCCCGGTTCGCATCAGTCTAAAGGCTGGGAGCAATTCACAGATCGGGTCATCGAAGTGGTCAATAGAGTTGCTCGGCCGTCTGTTTTTATGCTGTGGGGGGCGCACGCTAAAAAAAAGGGGGCGATGATAGATCAGGGCAAGCATTGTGTGCTTTTCGCTCCGCATCCGTCACCGCTGTCGGCGCACCGCGGTTTTCTTGGCTGCAAGCACTTTAGCTCCGCTAATCAGTTCCTTCAGGAACGGGGCAGGAAGGCAGTAAATTGGGAATTGCCAGAGTGAGAGTTGATCACTCTCTCACTCGGCGCAAGCATGAAACTCCCGTAATAATTCTCCGCTAGCCCCGATGCAGAGCGTGCCCTCGAGCACTTCCTCGGTTGCCTCTACCAGGATTAAAGCACCGTTATCAGCGGGGACGATGGCCACAACGCTTCCCCGGCTCGGACCCTCACTGCCGAGTGAGACAGCGCTACCTAATAGCGGTTGTTCACTGATTGACCCCCTGTAGAGACGGCGCTTGGGTTTTCCTCGCCAGTGTAAGCGTGCGATGATTTCCTGCCCGGTGTAACAGCCTTTATCGAATGCCACCCATCCCGCGAGGTCATAGTTCAAATCCTGAGGAAGATACTTCCCGCTTGTTATCGCTCGGATCCGCACCTCTGCTTCCCGAATCATGGCTTCGCCCCATGGCAGGCCATCTCCTTTTTCGGCGTTCACATCTGATGCCTGCTGCTCGAAGGCTTTAGAGTTTGTCACAAGCAGTTCTGCTGTCTGCCGCGACTTATGTAGGAGCCAGCCATATGGTGTCTGCTCCGCTTCCTCCGGAGGTCGCCCGCTAGCTTGCGAGTTTTGCTTCAACACACCACTGACAGAGTAGTCGGTGAGTGCCAGTGACGCCCGACTGAACTGGAGATACTTTCCCAAATGGCTCACCAACCAGTTACAAAGGTCAGAGGACACCCGAAGTAGCACTTTTTCCGGGTCGATTACCACGGCCAGAAAGTCGGCGAGAACCCGAC
Organism: uncultured Halieaceae bacterium; assembly: GCA_913056165.1. GTDB lineage: Bacteria > Pseudomonadota > Gammaproteobacteria > Pseudomonadales > Halieaceae > Luminiphilus. Next base: position 17,002 of record CAJXMD010000044.1, on the reverse strand, counting down.
CTTTTACGTCACAAAAAACCCCGCAAACCCGAGCCGGATAGATTAGGTCAACGAAATTGGCAGTGGTTTGGCCTTGTAAAAACGATAATGCATCGGGGCCGGTCAGTGACAGCACGCAGTCGTCTGGAAGAGGGTAGAGGCCATTGGCAGAGGTCGGGTTCCAGCTCACAGGTAGCTCCTTGATGATTATTCGCGATCAATAAGAACAGCATTCCTCGGTACTGCTATGTTACCTTTGCGGCCCGCAGGGAAGCCAGAGACTGGACACTGGCGCCTCTAAAACAGGACACATCAGCACGATGACGAACACTGAAATACAAAACCGGATGCGTTGGGCAAGCCGTCGCGGTTTGCTTGAGCTCGATCTATTGCTCGGGCCGTTCGTCGAGGAGGTTTTCCCATTGTTGGATGGCGATCTCCAAGAGGCTTACCGTGCCCTGATGAGCTGTGACGATCAGGATATCCTCAACTGGATTATGGATCGAGCGCCAATTAGCGATGCATCTCTGGCTCCAATTGTGATCAGAATCAGAGAGCATAACGGCTCTAAATTAAAAAACAGCGTCGAGCCCTAGGGTTGGCATTCTGGGGCTTGGTCCCCTCGGTATTGGGGAAGTGTGTGCTTCAAGTTGTTGGGGATGCTGCTCGAGGGCCATCGATCAGGGATCAAAATTGAATCCGTGGCGTCGTTATTCAGGTCTGGATGATCCTGATTGAAATGGAGTCCACGGCTCTCCTCTCGCTGCAAGGCGCACTCAACCGTCAGGGCGGCCACCTGAGCGAGGTTGCGGAGCTCCAGAAGAGGCCGGGTGATCTGAAACCGCTTGTAGTAGCCATCAATTTCCTCTCGCATGAGGTTGATTGAATTTCGGGCGAACTCTAGCCGACGATCACTACGGACGATGCCGACATAGTCCCACATTAGCCTTCTCAGAGCTTGCCATTGGTGAGTGATAATGACGTCTTCGTCGGAATCTCGCACACGACTGTCATCCCAGGCCGCTGGTGCCTCTGTCGGTGCAAGATGCTGTTTGTCAACAATGTCTCGTGCCGCGGAGCGAGCATAAACAAAGCATTCGAGCAGTGAATTGCTGGCCATGCGATTTGCGCCGTGAAGGCCCGTGCAGGCGGTTTCTCCGATCACATATAAACCGGGCAGGTCGCTTGCTCCCGCCTGATCGACTACTACACCGCCGCAAGTGTAGTGTGCCGCGGGCACCACGGGGATGCGGTCTGTAGTGATATCCACGCCAAATTTTAAGCACCGTTCATACACGGTTGGAAAGTGTTGTTTTATGAATTGTGCGGGCCGGTGTGAGATGTCCAGAAATACGCAATCAAGGCCAAGTCGCTTCATTTCATGGTCTATGGCTCTGGCCACAATGTCTCTGGGCGCAAGCTCTCCCCGCTCATCGAAGCGAGCCATAAAGCGCTCGCCATCCGGCAGTTGCAGTACGGCGCCTTCTCCTCGAAGCGCCTCGGTAATCAAGAAGGATTTTGCCTCTGGGTGGTAAAGGCAGGTGGGATGAAATTGATTAAATTCCATGTTGGCGATACGACAGCCAGCACGCCAGGCGCTGGCTATGCCATCACCGCTTGCCCCGTCTGGATTAGATGTATAGACGTAAGCCTTGCTGGCGCCGCCTGTCGCGAGCACAACTGCTCTAGCGCTAAAGGCATGTACTTGGTTGGTTTGAGTATCGAGCACGTAGGCACCAACGCACTTTTCGCCGTCGTTGATGAGGTCGACGATACAGTAACCGGGCAAAAGGGTGACGTTATCCGCATCGGTTGCTCGTTGGGTCAACACTTCGGAAATAGCGCGCCCAGTCTGATCGGCTGCATGAAGAATGCGCCGATGGCTATGTCCACCCTCCATGGTCAGATGAAACTCTCTGAATTCGGCGTCGGGCATATCATCTCGATAGTCAAAGCGCACGCCTTGCTCGAGCAACCAGTCAACAATCTCTCGAGCTCGGCTCACGGTGAATCGAACGGCGTCTTCGTGACACAGGCCCGCCCCAGCGTTGAGCGTGTCAGCGACATGGGCTTCTATCGAGTCCCTGTCATGAAGAACCGCGGCCATACCGCCCTGTGCCCAAAAGGTGGATCCGGATGCGATTTGCGACTTGGAAAGCACTGCACACTGATAAGATGTGGGCAGACTGAGGGCGAGACTAAGCCCCGCAGCTCCGCTGCCTACGATTAATACGTCGAATTGGTTTGAGGATGTCATTGAAAACGGGGTGTTGTGATCGCTCGAAGATTTAAGAAATGCCAATAATTTACCGTTTGGCTGCCAAAACGGGAACTCTGACCGGTTACAGTAGTCTGAGCAAGCAGCAGGGTTTTGGACTTTCGGATCTCGCTTGCTTGAACACGGTAGTTGAGGCGGTTACGTGACAGCTCGGGAAGCCGATCAGGAATTAGTGCTGAAGGCGCAGCGAGGAGATTCCCGCGCGTTTGATCTGCTCGTGCTGAAGTACCAGAGCCGTGTCGCATCGCTGGTAGCGAGGTTTGTGAGCGACGCAGCCGAAGTGGAGGACGTCACTCAGGAAGCCTTCATCAAGGCTTACCGCGCGTTGCCGAAATTTAGGGGGGAGAGCGCTTTCTACACCTGGCTTTATCGAATAGCCAGCAATACGGCAAAGAACTATCTCGTATCCAGGGGGCGCAGACCATCAGCCGACGCTGACGTCAGTGACGCTGAATACTTCGAGGAGGCTGAGGCTCTCAGAGATAGCGAAACCCCTGAAAACAGCTATCTGGGTCGGGAGTTGGCGCAGGCGGTGACAGAGGTCTTGGAGTCCCTGCCTGAAGAGTTGAGAATGGCTCTTACCCTGCGGGAATTTGAGGGTTTGAGTTACGAGGAGATTGCTGAGGTGATGGAATGCCCGGTAGGGACAGTCCGATCGCGTATTTTCAGGGCTCGGGAGGCGATTGATGCTCGAGTTCAGAGTCAAATGCAGGGGCAATAGGCGGGTTTCTCCAGATGATTAATCGTTTAGGGGTGAGACCACGGTCCGATAAACTTGGTAAGGATAATCAGTGGCATGGTCGGAGATAAAAGCATGGGGTTAGATGACGCAGTACGAGAGTCGATGTCGGCGGTCATGGATGGTGAGGCCAGCTCCATGGACTTCGCGCGAGTACTCCGGGCGGTGCGCAGTGAGTCTGAGGCGCGGGAATATTGGCAACGCCTTCAAATCACGAGCGGTGTCCTCAGAACGGGTCAGGCACCCATGGCGATTGACGTCAGTGACGCCGTCCTCGAGACCATTGAGCAGACGCCGACCAAGCGTCGCGTAGGGCCGCTTGGCTCAATGGCGGTGGCGGCATCGGTGACTTTTGCTCTGGTGTTTGGTGGACAGCTACTACAGGATCAGGAGGCTGGACTGCCACTTGCCACAGTGCCCGGGGTGGTCGTGCCTATACAAGGTGCCGCGCCGGTTCAGGCGAGCTATGGTGTGGAAATGCCGGCGACATTCTCCCCGCCAAAGGAAACGCGACGGGTTGTGTCCAAGCCGGCGGTCGATGATCTCTATGGACGATTGGCCAGAGAGCAATTTTTACGATTTGGCCGTCAGCATGCTGAGCAGTCTGCCGGTATCCAACCGAACGCGTCTATAGCCCATGCAAGAGTGCCTGGCGAAAAGCCGCAGGATTAAATCGCCACTCATGCTCCGCCCTTCACGATGCGTATTGGCAGGTGTCGCTGCAATCCTCATGACCGCTGCCACTGGCGCGGTCGCCAGTGAACCAGAGGACTGTCAACTCGCCACCCCAGAGGCCCAGCGAGTTGCGGCGGTGCTGGCTTCGGGTGCGTCGACACCCTATCGCGGCACCATTCTCGTTGAATACTCTGGCAAGCGCGAGTTCGTTGCTGTTGAAGAGAGTGGTGCTACGGGACAGTTGACACTACGCCATCTCAATCGCGCAGCCAACGCAGCACCCGAAGTCCGTCAGATCAATTCTCTGCCCGCCAGAACCCCTTGCCTGCTGGCGAACTTTTATGGTTTTTCAATAGATAGCGGTCAAATCGTCGCGGGTCGCGAGACCTATCGCTTGAGCATCAGGCCTAAAGATACGCTCAGGCTTGGTTATGTTATGGATGTAGATCGGGCGACGGATGTGCCATTACGTGTTTTGACGCTGACACCAGAAGGGCAGATGCTCGAGCGTTTTGAGTTTGCTCAATTCGAGCCGCTTGAGGTGCGACCCCCATTCCCACGCCAGAAGCAGAGCATCCAGCAACCCTCAATGGGTTTTGGGCTGGCGACCTTACCCCCGGGTTTCAGGGTTATCAATAGCGGGATAAGCCCCGTTGAATATTGGCTTCTCAGCGATGGTTTGGCGGCCATGTCGGTCTACGTTGAGCCCCGTGCCCAGACGGTCAAGCCCGGTGAGGGGGTGGTTGTTAGAGGGGCGACGCTGACTTACACCAAAGGAACCATTGAACAGACGCAGGTAACGGTTGTGGGTGAAGTGCCTGTCACCACAGCTCGCCTCGTCGCAGAGGCGGTCCGGTCCAGTGAGGCTCCGTAGCAGGCATGCTTAGAGAAACCGGGCGAGTGGTCGCAGTAGAGACCAATGCGGTTTGGGTAGAGACGATTCCCAGCAGTTTATGTGGGCGATGTGCGGCTCGAGCCGGGTGTGGACAGGGGGTTGTTTCACGGGCCTCGGGTGTTCGAGGGCTGGTGCGGGCTTTGGAGTCGGGAGCGGTCGCTGCCAGCGACTGTGAGGTCAATGACGAGGTAGAGATTGAATTACCAGAGTCTGCCATTCTAAAAGGATCAGCCTGGGTTTACGGTATGCCTCTGATCCTGGGCCTTATAGTGTCCTTGAGCTTGGAGGGTGTCGGTGAGTTAGCTACCGTAATCGGGTTTGTGGCTGGTTTGGGCTTTGGCTTTTTGGTTGTTCGCTTGACACAGCAGTACTGGGCGTCCAGGCGCGTCCTTGAGCCCTCGCTTGCGGCCAGAAGAACACCAGAGGCACTGATTATCCAGTCATAGCCTTTCACATTCGCCCCTTGGCTCAACGATAATGGTTGTAATGAGATTCCTAGGAGTTTTTTCTATGTACATGAGGTTGCTGGCTTTTCTTTGCCTTATGGTCCCCTTCTCGGCAGCCGCCGAGCTGCCGGATTTCACTGACATCGTGGAGGACGCCGCACCGGCAGTCGTCAAGATTTTGGTAGAGGCCGAAATGAGTGGGCGTGCTGAGTCTGATCAAATGGATCAGGTGCCCGAGTACCTCCGTCGCTTTTTTGAATTTCGCGGGGATCAGGCGCCGCAGCAAAGACCTCGTCGCAATATGGGCTCGGGTTTTGTTGTCTCCGAAGACGGATACATTGTGACTAATCATCATGTCGTGGAGGGAGCTTCTTCGGTTGTCGTTCGTATGATCGATCGCCGGGAGTTTGATGCCGAGGTCATTGGCAGCGATGTGCGCTCGGATCTCGCGTTGCTGAAGATCGATGCCGAGGATTTGGTGGTGTTGCCGATAGCACAGGATGATGATGTCTCGGTGGGTGAATGGGTACTGGCGATCGGCTCGCCCTTCGGGCTGGATTTTTCCGTCACTGCGGGAATTGTCAGCGCAAAGGGGCGCAGCCTGCCCACCGATACCGGCGAGAATTACGTGCCTTTTTTGCAAACCGATGTTGCGATAAACCCCGGCAACTCGGGTGGGCCTTTGTTCAACCTGGCAGGGGAAGTGATCGGTGTTAACTCGCAGATATTCACTCGTTCCGGCGGATCTATTGGCCTGTCTTTCGCCATCCCCGCAGCTGTCGTCCGCAATGTGACCGAGCAACTGCGTGAGACGGGTGAGGTGGTTCGCGGCTGGCTGGGTGTGAGCATTCAGGACGTAGATAAGAATCTCGCGGAATCCTTCGGTCTCGATCGGCCCAGAGGCGCGCTGATCGCACAAGTGGGAGCGGGTTCCCCCGCAGAGAAGGCCGGACTCGAAAGCGGAGATATCATCTTGACCTTCGACGACCAACCAATCAACAATTCGGGAGACCTGCCCCATGTGGTGGGACTGATCGCCCCAGACACTATCGTCGATGTTCTCATTCGCAGAGATGGGAAGGACCGCAAGTTGAGCGTCAAGGTTGGCGGATTAAATCCCGACGAAAGGCCTTCGGTGTCGGCTAACGCTGCCGACCAACAGGGCGGGCTTCTTGGATTGGTCCTCGAAACCGCTGATGCCAGCATGATGTCTGAGCTGGGGTTATCAGGTGGCGTTATGGTGCTGGAGGTGCGGCCCGATTCTCCTGCTGGTGAGAGCGGCATCATGGGTGGCGACGTCATCACGCGATTAGGTAGCAGCGCCATTCAGTCGATGGAGGACTTCGAGTCAGCGGTAGCTAAGTTGCTGCCCGGACAGTCAGTTGCAGTCAGGTTGATTCGCCGGGGTGCTCCCATGTTTTTGGCTATCAGGGTGCCGCAGCCTGAGCAGTAGCCCCGGAGCCAGTGACCCGATGGCTGTTTTCTGTGCAGTCAGCCGTCGGGTACGCTAAACTCCGCCGCTTTGTCGATCCAATCAGGTTCGGCCCCACTCTGGACAGTATCTGTGACGGCACTTAGCCACATACGCAATTTCTCGATCATTGCCCACATCGACCATGGCAAGTCCACGTTGGCCGACCGGTTTATCCAATACTGTGGTGGTCTCAGCGACAGGGAGATGGCAGATCAGGTTCTCGATTCCATGGACCTTGAGCGTGAGCGGGGTATCACGATCAAGGCGCAGAGCGTCACGCTGAAATACACGGCGAGGGACGGAGAAACTTATCAGCTGAACTTCATTGATACCCCCGGTCACGTGGATTTTTCCTACGAGGTCTCACGCTCGCTGTCTGCCTGTGAGGGAGCACTTCTCGTCGTTGACGCCGCGCAAGGCGTAGAGGCTCAGTCAGTTGCTAACTGCTACACGGCGATAGAGCAGGGACTAGAGGTTCTGCCCATCCTCAACAAGATGGATTTGCCACAGGCTGATCCAGACAAGGTCAAAATCGAAATAGAAGAAATTATCGGCATTGATGCGAATAACGCCTGTCCGGTAAGCGCAAAAACTGGGTTGGGTATCGAGGATGCTCTCGAATACCTCATCGCCAATATCCCGGCACCTGAGGGTGACAGAGATGCACCGCTGCAGGCGCTGATAATTGACTCCTGGTTCGATAACTATCTCGGGGTTGTTTCCTTGGTGCGCGTGACCCAGGGCACATTGAGAAAGCGCGACAAGTTCATCGTTAAGTCCACGGGCAAACAATACCAGGCAGATATGATCGGAGCCTTTACTCCCCGCCGCACTGAAACCTCGGTGCTCGAGGCGGGAGAGGTAGGGTTTATTGTTGCAGGCATCAAAGACATCAAGGGCGCGCCGGTTGGCGACACCTTGATTGCCTCGGCTTTTCCTGACACACCGGTGCTACCGGGGTTCAAAAAAGCCAAACCTCAGGTTTACGCGGGGATTTTCACCGTATCTTCCGATGACTATGAGGATTTTCGTGAGGCTCTAGGCAAGCTCACCCTGAATGACGCCTCTCTTTTCTATGAACCCGAGTCTTCAGACGCGCTCGGTTTTGGATTCCGTTGTGGCTTTCTCGGCATGCTCCACATGGAAATTATTCAGGAGCGGTTGGAGCGTGAGTACAATCTCGATCTAATTACCACAGCCCCCACTGTCATCTATGAAATTGAGCTGAAAGACGGAACCGTAGTCAACGTTGACAACCCCTCCAAGCTGCCTGATGTGGGTGATATACAGGAAATGCGTGAACCCATTGCGCGATGCACTGTGCTTACCCCCCAGGATTATCTAGGCAATGTTATAACCCTGTGTGTTGAGAAGCGTGGCATGCAGGTGGATTTGCAGTTTCTGGGGAATCAGGTGCAGGTAATCTACGATATCCCCATGGCGGAAGTCGTACTCGATTTCTTTGACCGCGTGAAATCGGTCAGTCGAGGGTATGCGTCACTCGATTACGGCTTCCATCGGTTCGAAGCGGCGCCATTGTCGCGGCTCGATGTCCTCATCAATGGTGATCGCGTAGACGCGTTAGCTGTGATTGTTCACCGGGATCACATTCAAAGCCGCGGGCGTGTTCTCACTGAAAAAATGAAAGAGTTAATACCGCGCCAGATGTTTGATGTCGCCATTCAGGCAGCGGTTGGTGGCAAGATTGTTGCCCGGCAGACCGTCAAGGCCCTTCGTAAAAATGTCACTGCGAAGTGCTATGGTGGTGACGTAACAAGAAAGAAGAAGCTGTTAGAAAAGCAGAAGGCGGGCAAGAAGCGGATGAAACAGGTTGGGAATGTGGAAATTCCCCAGTCAGCCTTTCTTGCCGTACTACAAGTCGATGGCTAGACAGTAGAACAAGCCAAATAAGACGCACGGAGTTCCTTTGAATATAGATTTTCCTCTGATTCTGGTCATTCTCGTTTTCGGCTCCGGGTTGATCTGGCTACTGGACGCCTTGTTTGCTGCTCGCCCGCGGCAAGCACGAATAGCCGCCCTCCAAAAGCAGTTTCCCCGGTGGGATCAGGAGGGGACCGCCGATGCCAAGCGCTTTACCGAGACCGCCAGCCGCACCGCAGGTGAGCCCGCAATTGTCGAGTACGCCCGATCGTTTTTTCCCGTGCTCACCGCCGTGTTTGTGCTTCGCTCGTTTCTTTTTGAGCCTTTTCAAATACCCTCATCCTCTATGGTGCCAACACTTGAAGTTGGGGATTACATTCTCGTTAACAAGTATGCCTATGGCCTCAGGCTCCCTGTGCTCAGGCATGAAGCGGTTGCCATTGGCAAGCCCGAACGTGGTGATGTGATGGTGTTTTTCCCTCCACATCAGAATAAGACCTACTACATAAAGCGGGTTATCGGCATTCCCGGAGATGTAATCCAGTATCGAAATAAGCAGCTTTCCGTTAACGGTGAGCTTGTTCCAAAAGAGTGGTTGACGTCAGTGTCTGAAGGCCGATCCCGTTATAGAATCGGCATGGAAACTCTGACGAACGATCCTCATTTAATGCAAATTGACGAACGACGTCCTTCTCGGGATTTTTCAGTGGTTGTGAAGCCTGGACATTACTTCATGATGGGGGATAACCGAGATAACTCCAGTGATAGCCGTGTGTGGGGTCAAGTTCCCGAAAAAGATATTGTCGGCAAGGCGATAGCGATATGGATGCACTGGGAGACTTTTCTCTCGGTGCCCTCATTTGATAGGGTTGGGTGGATAGACTGACGCGGGAGACTGTCATGGATAGATCGTCGATATATTCTTGTCAGCGCGGTGTCGCCATCGACGCAACCGATGAGGTGCGCTTCCCGTTGGTATGGATCATTGACTGCGTCATGGTTGTCGACGACCTACGAGTCGAAGTCGACGGCAGGTGACCCGAGCACCCTCCAAAATAAGTCTCGCGGAATTACAGCAGCGCATCGGCTACCAATTTCACCAGACTGATTTGCTCCTTCAAGCGCTCACTCATCGCAGCGCCTCTAAAACTAACAACGAGCGCCTTGAGTTTGTCGGGGACTCCGTTGTCAATCACGTTGTGGCTGTAGCGTTGTTTTCGAAGTATCCCAAGGTATCGGAAGGTGAGCTGAGCAGACGGCGCACTCACTTTGTGCGTGGAAGCTTTCTGGCGCAGATCGCCATCGAGTGGTCTCTCGGTGATTACCTCATTTTGGGTACGGGTGAGCGCAAGAGCGGCGGTCGCCACAGAGAAAGTATTCTGGGTGACGCGGTGGAGGCGATCGCAGGTGCGATTCTCTTGGATAGCAATTTGCAGCAAACAGCTGAAGTGGTGCTTTCCTGGTTTCAGACCGCGCTTGACCAGGCTGCGGAGGGATTCGATAGAGATCCCAAGACAAAACTGCAGGAGTGGCTGCAGGCCCGTCAGTACCCCTTACCGGAGTACCGACTGGTAAGTACAACCGGACCCGATCATGATCAAACATTCCGAGCGGCCTGCAAGGTAAAGCCATTTGACACGCCATTCCACGGGGAAGGGCGGAGCCGACGAGAGGCAGAGCAAGAAGCCGCCTCAGCAGCACTCGCGGAGTTGGGCGATGAATGACCAACAACTCCGCTGCGGCTACGTGGCGATTATCGGCAGACCAAATGTCGGCAAGTCCACCCTGTTGAATTACTTGCTTGGTCAGAAGATCAGCATTACGTCGAGGAAACCGCAGACCACGCGCCATCAGGTCATGGGGATTTTCACTGAAGAGGGTGACCAGGTCATCTTTGTTGATACTCCCGGCATTCATACAAACCAACCTAAGGCCATTAACCGCTACATGAATAAAGCGGCAAGCAGTGCTCTAATGGACGTTGATTTGGTGTTATTCGTGGTCGATAGAAATCGCTGGACTGAGGAGGACGACAAGGTATTGCAGCACCTTGAAAATACGGAGGTGCCGGCGGCACTTGTCATCAACAAGGTGGATTTATTGGAGGATGCCGATAGCTTGTTGCCCTACGCCGCCTCGCTCCGCGAGCGACATGCATTCGACAGCATCTTACCGGTTTCAGCGTTGAGGCGCTCCAATCTGGATGAACTGATGCGGTATATCCGCGCCAAAATGCCATTAGCCCCTCATTTTTTCCCCGCGGATCAGATTACTGACCGGTCGCAACGGTTCCTCGCAGCCGAACTGATTCGAGAAAAAATAGTCAGGCAGTTGGGAGATGAACTGCCCTACACGACCGCTGTGGAGATCGAGAGCTTTCGTCACGAGCCCAATATTATTCACATTGATGCCTTGATATATGTCGAGCGCACGGGTCAGAAGCGCATCCTGATCGGTGAACGGGGCAGCCGGCTAAGGTCGATTGGCACCGACGCTCGAAAGGACATGGAAGTGGCCTTCGATAGTAAAGTGATGCTCAAGCTCTGGGTAAAGATTAAAACGGGATGGTCAGACGATGATCGCGCTCTCCGAAGCCTCGGTTTCGAGGAATATTAATCGGTGCCCTCACCACTGGACCCTGCTTGGCTGTTGCACCGCCGCCCCTATGGGGACAGTGGTTTTCTCGCAGAGCTTTTGACCTTGAGTAGCGGCCGCGTCGGTGTGGTCGTCCGCGGTGCTCGCAGAAAACAGCGAGGCGGGAGCCTTACGGGGTTGCTCCAACCGTTCTCCCCGCTGCTTATTGAGTTTTCTGGGCGGGGGGATTTGAAGACCCTGCGTAAGGTCGAGGCTGCCGGCGCGCGAATTTCACTCGCGGGTCGACGGGTGTTTTCCGGACTGTACCTCAATGAACTACTGAGCAACTGCCTACCGCGATTTGAGCCAACGCCTGAGCTATTCTCCGCCTATGGTGAGCTCTTGGGCAGTCTCAGGCAGAGTGAGGATATCGATGCCCTGCGGCGATTTGAGTTTTTGCTCCTTGAGACAATGGGATATGGGATCTCCTTTACCGTAGACGCCCATGGAGAGGGCATTCTTGCCTCAGAACGCTATCGGTTTGATCCCGGTCAGGGGTTTCTAAGGCGTCATTTCCGGCAGGCCGAGGGAGACCACGAGTACGGTGTCCTATCTTTTAAGGGTAGTTCATTACAATTACTTCAACGCTGGCTGGAAGGCGATGCTGTTGAAGCAGAGGAGCTTCGACTTTTACGAGAGGTAACAAGGCTTTCCTTTTCGCATCAGCTCTCCGGTCGATCCCTGCAGAGTCGCGAATTACTACGGCAGTTCTTGAGTAGTTCGCGTGCTCCAAGCGAGGTGGGCTCGCTGCACCAAGACGAAGCATGAGGCTGCCGCCGCTTACGGGTATAATTGGGATCTTCCAAGTCACATTCGCCGGAACAGCCAGTGCCGCACTATCCAACCATTGAACACACCATAGGTGAAACCCCTCTGGTCAGGCTCCAACGCTTGCCGGGGGAGACCACCAATACGGTACTGGTAAAGCTCGAAGGCAATAACCCGGCGGGGTCGGTAAAGGATCGGCCGGCGATGAGCATGATCGCGGAGGCGGAACGACGAGGTCACATTGCCCCCGGAGATACCCTGATTGAAGCCACCAGTGGTAACACGGGCATTGCTCTGGCCATGGCAGCTGCGATGAGGGGTTATCGCATGATACTCATCATGCCATCCCATATGACTGCTGAGCGCAAATGGGCGATGGCAGCTTACGGCGCCGAATTAATCGAAGTGTCATCGGAAGACGGAATGGAAGGCGCTCGTGATCTGGCTTTAGCGATGGAAAGTCGTGGCGAGGGAAAAGTGCTCAATCAGTTTGGGAATCCAGACAACCCACTTGCGCACTATCAAACAACCGGGCCTGAAATTTGGCGTCAAACCGAGGGCCAGGTCACCCACTTTGTTAGTTCTATGGGGACTACTGGCACAATCATGGGTGTTTCCGCATTCCTCAAAGAGCAAAATCCCGCGATTCAGATTATTGGCTTGCAGCCACAGGATGGCTCCCAAATACCCGGTATACGGCGTTGGCCAGTGGAATACCGGCCAGGGATTTTTGATGAGGCCGCTGTAGATCGTGTTATTGACATCAGTCAACAGGCGTCGGAACAGATGATGAGACGACTAGCCCGGGAAGAGGGTATCTTTGCGGGCGTGTCGTCTGGAGGCTCGGTCAGTGCGGCCCTCGCGCTATCGGAGGAGCTCTCAGACGCGACAATCGTTGCGATCGTATGCGATCGAGGTGACCGTTATTTGTCCTCGGGTATTTACAAGGGATAGCGGCGCAGATGGTCCAAATTCGATCACTCCCTCATATCGGGGCAATGAACGAGGCTGATTTGGCGCTATGGTTTTCGGCCTTACCTCAGGGCTCGGAACCCCGTGATATTGATCGATTGGTCGCTACAACGACCTTATTGCGCGGACTTTCGCCGGATCAAGGTGTTGCGACCAGCGACTGGGTAGGCAAATCAGCGCCAGTAGCGGTTGGGCTGGAGGTCGCACAGATTTTGGCGGAACTTGGGTTGGGCACTGACGCGCTGGTGGCTGGGATGCTTTATCGACCGGTTCGGGAGCAGCGACTGGAAATAGATGACCTAACACGCAGAGCTGGCTCTAAAGTCGCTGGCCTTGTCGACGGGGCCCTGCGGATGGCGGCTGTGAGCGAGCTAACGGATATTCGGGATGAGCCGGTACTAGGTCAGGCAGCGGCGCCTAATGTCAACGTTCGTCGCATGTTGGTCGCTATGGTCGATGACGTCCGGATCGCTCTTATCAAACTCGCGGAGAGAACCGTTGCCATGCGTGGGCTCAAGAAAGCCAGTAGTGTGCAGCGCCAACGCATTGCCGGCGAGGTGTTCAGTGTTTACGCGCCACTAGCCCACCGGCTTGGTATAGGACATCTCAAGTGGGAGCTGGAAGACCTCTCTTTTCGTCATACCCATGAGGAGCCCTACCACCGCATTGCCAAATTGCTTGATGGTCGCCGAGCGGACCGTGATCGTTTTATCGATAGAGTGAAGGGAGATCTCACAGAGGTTTTGGCGGAGGCAAGTATTGATTTTGAGCTCGCCGGGCGCGCGAAACATATTTACAGCATCTGGCGCAAAATGCAGCGCAAGGGGATAGGCTTTTCACAAGTTCACGATATTCGCGCGCTGAGAATTTTGGTCGAGGATGTATCTGATTGCTACCAAACCTTGGGGATTGTCCACGGGATGTGGCGGAATATTCCGAACGAGTTTGATGACTATATCGCTAATCCGAAGGAAAACGGCTACCGGTCCTTGCACACGGCTGTGATAGGGCCAGAGGGGAAGATTCTCGAAATCCAGATACGCACCCGGCGCATGCATGAGGAAGCAGAGCTGGGCGTGTGCGCCCACTGGCGATATAAGGGTAGTGACAAGCAGGACAGTTCTAGTGACATTTATGAAGCAAAGTTGAATTGGCTGCGGCAGGTGCTTGAATGGCACGAAACCGCCGGTGATGATGCTGAGCTCGCGGAGCAATTCAGTTTTGAGTCGGCACAGGATCGCGTTTACGTTTTTACGCCCAAAGGTGATGTGGTAAGCCTTATCCATGGCGCAACTCCACTCGATTTCGCCTATCACGTGCATACCGAGGTGGGCCATCGCTGCCGGGGCGCAAAGGTAAATGGAGTGCTGGTCCCCTTGACGACAGTTCTCGAGACTGGCCAGCGGGTTGAAATTCTGACGTCGGGAGAGCCGTCGCCGCGTCGAGACTGGCTGCGTCAGAGTGCGGGCTACCTGCGAACATCTCGCGCCAAAGCTCGGGTTCAGCAATGGTTTCGGTCTCTTACTCGTGACGAGAATATCGCTGCGGGTAGGGCGATGGTTGAGCGGGAATGCGCTCGTCTTTCCCTCACCGCTCTCGACTATAAGGAAATAGCCAAGCAGCTCAACCTAAGAGCGGTCGAAGAGATGTTTATGGCCGTCGGTTCAGGTGAGTTGAGTGCAAAACAGATTCTACGGGTGGCTCAGACAGTGACTCGCGGGGATCACAATGAGAAACCGTTCTGGGTGGTGCGTCCCTCGAGACCGGCGCGGCGGGATGCCGTGCGGGTCGATGGCGTCGGTAATATGCTTACCCAATTCGCCCGATGCTGCATGCCTGTTCCGGGTGATCCTATTGAGGGCTACATCACCAAATCCAGAGGGATAACGGTGCATCGCTCAGATTGTGCTCGTCTTTTGACCCTCAGTGGTGATTATCCGGAGCGCATTATCTCGGTAAGCTGGGGAGCCGGAGACACCGATCGATTTCCTGTCAAAATTGGGCTTACAGCGTATGACCGGCAGGGCCTATTGGCTGATGTCAGTTCAGTGATGGCCCGCGAGCAGGTCAACGTGACCGCCATCAATACTTTGAGTGATCCTGCACAAAATACGGCGGAGATGAAGGTGACTGCCGAGGTGACATCCATCGACGCGCTACTCAGCGTGCTGGAGAAACTGTCGCAATTGGACAATGTTGTGGCGGTAAAGAGGCTGGTTGACTAGTGGCTATGTTGTTTACCCCGAGGGGGCGAAATGCAGTATTCCCTTGATGATTTACAGCGCGTAATGGAGAGACTGCGAGATCCCGATGGCGGTTGTCCGTGGGATCAAAAGCAATCTTTTAGAAGCATCATCACGTATACCCTCGAGGAATGTTACGAGCTGGCAGAAGCGATCGAGCTGGAAGACCTCGGGCAGATTGAAGAAGAGCTTGGTGACGTATTGTTTCAAGTTGTTTTTTTGAGTCAGCTTGGTAAGGAATTGGGAGCCTTTGATCTTGATGCGGTTGCCGATGGCTTGGTTCATAAGCTTGTTCGACGGCATCCACATGTATTCGCTGGGAATAACCTGGAGGACAGGCCGGAGAATCCAACTGATTCCATTGCTGACATCAAAGAAACCTGGGAGCAACTCAAACAAGAGGAGCGCGAAGCGAAGAAAGCTCCAGGCTTATTGGACGATGTTCCTTTTGCTCTGCCTGCCTTATCCCGAGCACAGAAGCTGCAAAAGCGTGTTGCTCGTATTGGATTTGATTGGGAAGAGCATGAGGCGGTGATGGAAAATATTGAGGGGGAGCTTGAAGAGCTCAAGCAGGCAATCAGGAAAGGCCACTCTCGGGAGGTCGCCGATGAAGCAGGTGATCTGTTGTTTAGCGTGGTGAACCTGGTGAGACACCTTGGCTTGGATGCAGAAACTACTCTCCGGCAATCCAATCAAAAATTTGAGCAGCGCTTCAGACATATGGAGCGGCGAGCAAAGTCGAGCGGTAGTGCACTCGAGGATGAATCAAAGCATGAGCTCGAACTGCGGTGGCAGGCAGCCAAGACGGCACTGTCACCATCAAAACGGGACCTCCCCATTGAGGAGTAAATTTGTTCGGTCGAAGTGGCCCCGGCAACTAACACTTGAACCCAGCCGACCGGCTGTGTAGCGTTACTGCAAATAACTATATTCCGCCAGCAGAGCGGTAATAAGAGGTAAGGAAAAAATTCATGAGAATCATACTCTTAGGAGCACCAGGGGCTGGGAAAGGTACCCAAGCGTCATCCCTTTGCGAGCAGTACGGAATTCCTCAGATTTCGACTGGGGACATGCTGCGAGCGGCGGTGGCTGCAGGGACCGAATTAGGGCTGCAGGCGAAGGTCATCATGGACGCGGGTGGGCTGGTCTCTGATGAAATTATTATCGGGCTTGTAAAGGATCGAATCGAGCAACCTGACTGCAGTGCGGGATGTTTGTTTGATGGATTTCCTCGAACCATACCTCAGGCGAAGGCGATGGTTGATGCGGACATTTCAATTGATCATGTCATTGAAATTGATGTTGAGGACGAAGAAATTGTGGGACGACTGAGTGGACGACGTGTGCACCCCGGCAGTGGTCGTGTTTATCACGTACAGCACAATCCCCCGGCGTCTGACGGTGTTGATGACATAAGTGGTGAGCCTCTGATTCAACGAGATGACGATCGCGAAGAAACAGTTCGTAAACGCTTGGCTGTTTATCATGAGCAAACGCAACCTTTGGTCGATTTTTATAAGACGTTAGATGGGCCTGTGTATCACTCCGTGAAGGGAGTGGGGACTGTAGAAGAGATTTCAGAGCAGATAAAAAAGTTACTTGATTAGGACTTTTTTTGCGGTTTAAAACCTTGTCACTCAAAAAAAACACTGTTAGCTTAAGTTTCGTGTAACTGCGCTACGCAGTTATACAGTTTAGTTGTAATGCGCAGACAACAAACCGGAGACTCTTATGGCCACAAAAGCAAAAAAAGCACCAGCAAAGAAAAAGGCAGCTGCCAAGAAAAAGGCACCTGCAAAGAAGAAGGCAGTAGCCAAGAAGAAGGCGCCTGCCAAGAAGAAAGTAGCAGCCAAGAAGAAGGCTCCTGCTAAGAAGAAGGCAGCAGCTAAGAAGAAGGCTCCTGCTAAGAAGAAGGCAGCAGCTAAGAAGAAGGCTCCTGCTAAGAAAAAGGCAGCAGCTAAGAAGAAGGCTCCTGCCAAGAAAAAGGCAGCAGCTAAGAAGAAGGCTCCTGCTAAGAA